>CAZKTU010000023.1:0-12863 GCA_964555675.1 uncultured Oscillochloris sp. | reverse complement strand
CATGTGTGCGCCCCTGCACCCATGTGTGCGCCCCTGCACCCATGTGTGCGCCCCTGCTGAAGCTGCGATGCTTCAGTGGCGCGCCGCGAGTGGGAGGAAGGTGCGCGGGGCTGGGCCGACGTACTCGGCCTCGGGGCGCACCAGGCGCGGCACGGCCAGCTGCTCGCGGATGTGGCCGACCCAGCCGGGCATGCGGGCGATGGCGAAGGCCACCGTGAAGCTGTCGACGGGCAGCCCAAGCTGATAGAGCAAGGGCGCGCTGTAGAACTCGACGTTGGGGAAGAGGCCGCGGGCCTGGAAGTGCGGGTGGCTCAGGATGTACTCGGCCACGGCCTCGGCCACGGCGTGGGCCGTACCGTCGGCGCCGGGGCGCGCGGCCAGGGCGGCCGAATGCTGTCGCAGGTGGGGCACGCGCGGGTCGCCGGCCTTGTAGATGCGGTGGCCCACGCCCATCAGGCGCTCCTTGCGGGCCACCAGCCCGTCGACGTAGGCTGGCGCGGCGGCGGGCGCGCCGATGGCCAGGAAGGCCCGCATGGCGTGCTCGTTGGCCCCGCCGTGGGCCACCCCCTTGAGGGCGGCCAGGGCCGCGTCGATTGGCGCGTACAAGTCGTTCTGGGCGCTGGTCACCAGGCGCGCGACGAAGGTCGAGATGTTCAGCCCGTGCTCGGCCAGCAGCACCATATAGGCGTTGAGGGCGGCCTCCTCTGCGGGGGCCGGCGCTTCGCCGCGCAGGGCATAGAGCAGTGCGGCGGCGTGGCTCAGCTCGGGCGCGGGGGCCACAGGGTCGCGCCCAGTGCGTAGCCGCAGCCAGGCGGCGAGCAGCAGGGGCAGCTTGGCCGTGAGCCGCAGGCCATCGTCGAGGGCCGTCTCGGCGCGCAGCAGGGCCGGCCGGTGCAGGCCGGCCAGCAGGCTGACCGCGGCCCGCATCACGTCCATTGGGTGGCCGGCGCGCGGCAGGCCGCGCAGCAGCTCGAGCTCGGCGGGCGTGAGGGTGCGCTCGGCGGCGAGGCGCCCCTTGAGCGCGGCGAGCTGGGTGAGCGTCGGCAACTCGCCGTACCAGAGCAGGTGCAGCACCTCCTCCCAGGTGGCGCCGTCGGCCAGGGCCTGGACATCGTAGCCGCAGAAGCTGAGGGTGCTGGCGACCCCGTCGATCGCGCCGAGGCGGGTCTGGGCGACGACCGTGCCGTCGAGGCCCATGGCGGGGTGGGTTGACATGGGGGGCTCCTCGCTGCGCGCTCGGGCCTTGCCGTACACGGAGAGGTGAGCGCCGCTGATAATCCGCGCGTCGGGATCTGCGCCGCACATGGTAGCGCATTTTAGGCCCAGGAATCACGACAGCGCCGATCACAAGATCGGCGCTGTCAGGATTCAGGGGGTGACCGGCGCGAGGCCGGACAGATCACTGAGCCAGCAGGTCGAAGTGGGGGTGTCCGTCGTCGCCGCCAATGCGGCGCATGCCGCGCTGCACGGCGCGGACGGTGCCATCGCCGAACCAGAAGGTCAGCGCGGAGCCGAGCACGATGCCGAGAGCGCTGCCGACTGCGGCGCCTGAGGCGAAGAGGATGAAGCGCTTCCGACGGGACGCGGCTTTGCGTCGCGGGTTTGACTTATTCATACCACCCTCATTGGACGACGACAACCGGCGGCACCTTGCTCCACAGACGCTCGAGGCGGTAGTAGTCGCGCTGGGCCGGGCTGAAGACATGGGCGACGATGTCGCCGTAGTCGAGCACGATCCATCCAGTCTCAGGGGTGCCCTCGATGCGGGGGTTGAGCCCGTACTCCTGGTGGACCTTCTCGTCGATATGCTCGACTATAGCTTTGATCTGGCGCTCGTTGTCAGCCGAGCAGATCACAAAATAATCAGCGATGGTGCTCTGGGTGCGAATGTCGAGCAGCACGATCTCGTGGGCCTGCTTATCCTCAGCCAGATCGACCATCTTCCGGGCCAGAGTTCCAGTCTCTATGGTACTTGCTCCTCACTCTAGCGCGTACGACACCAGATGTGTACCGAGAATCCTATCACACATGACGCAAGATGTAAACTCTTGTTTTCGTCCGTATAAACCCGGCTGTGTCAATGCTCTGAAGGGCCGACCGAGACCATACCTAGCGCTTGCGGCGCATCAGGATCACACCGGCCACGATCAGCAGGGCCGGGAAGATCAGCGACATGTCGATGCCGAACTGCTCGAGGAAGACCAGGGACCCGATGCCGATCAGAATGAGGCCGAGGGTGTTCCAGTTGCGCCCGCGGCGCGGCGCGGGCTGCCCATACGGGGTCGGCAGCGCGGCGGGCGGCGCGTTCAGGTTGACCGTCTGGCCGGTCGTGGGGCCCTCGGGGCTCAGGGGCTGGCCCGTGACCGGGTCGAAGCGGTACTCGGTCGGGGCGGGCGGGGTCTCGACGCCCGAGACGGCGCCGCTGCGGGCCTGCGCGTCGCCCTGGCGCTGGCCGACCAGCACCTCGCGCCCGAGGCGCGAAGCCTCCTGGCCAAACTCCTGGCCGAGGCGCGAGGCCTCTTGGCCGAACTGCCTGACCCCCTCCTCAAAGCTCTGGCCGGCCTTCGGGGCTTCGCCCTTGGGCATGATGATCCAGAGCAGAATATAGACGGGCACCCCAAGGCCGCTAGTGAGGGTGACCAGCACAAAGATTAGGCGCACGATCACCGGGTCGATATTGAAATACTCGGCGAGCCCGCCACTTACGCCCGCCACCATCACTTCGGTGGTGCTGCGCTTGAGACGCGGTTGCATCGCGAACTCCTTGCAGATGCGACGGTCACTCCGTCGCCACTGGTCATTCGACGGCCTTGCCGGAATAATTGTTGCGCGGGCTGGCTGGGATCTTGCAGAAGAAAAGGCGAACAAACGTTGGATTCCTCGTTCGGTGTGACAGTAGCTGTCACACCAACATCATACACTACAGAGGTCAGCTATGAACACCGCCCAGGACAGACAGGCTTACCCTATGCCCACAGCACCTGAGAGCGCTTCACAAGATGCCCCCGCCGGAATGCCCTCGCCCGATGGGCGGGCCGCCGAGATGCTGGCCTGGCTCGGGCGGCAGCTACTGCTCGTGCCCGAGGCCGTCCTCCTGGCGGCGCTGCTCGCGCTCCATAGCGTCAACGGGCCGTCGCTGTTCCTGGCCCTGCTCGGGCTCGTGATCAGCCTCTACTTCGCCGCCCGGATGGGCCTGCTGATACTCGGCAGGCAGGCCATGGCCGCGGCCGACTACGAGCAGGCGAGCCGTATGGCCACGGCCGCGGCCAGGCTCTACCCGGCCTCGGCCGACGCCCACGCCCTCCTCGGCACTGTCCACCTGGCCCAGGGCGAGCCTGCGGCGGCCGTGGCCGCCCTCGCCCGCGCCGTCGTGCTCTTCCCCTTGCAGGCCGAGCTCCACGCCACCCTCAGCGCCGCCCTGCTCGAGGATGGGCGCCCGCAGGAGGCGCGGGCCTCAGCCCGGGCCGCCTTGGCCCTCGACGAGCGCACCGCCGCGGCCTACCTGCACCTCGCCGGCGCCGAGACGCAGCTCGGGGCCACCCCCGCCGAGGTCGAGGCCCTGCTCCGGGCGGGCCTGGCCCTGCCCAGCACCCCCGCCGAAGAGGCCGCCCTCCGCTGCGCCCTCGCCGCACTCCTCAGCGCGAGCGGGCGCTCATCAGAGGCCGAGCTGGCCTTGCTCAGCGCCGAGAGCCTGCTCGAGCGCTGTCCCGCGGCCCAGCGGGCCGGTCTGCACTTCCACCTGGGCGAACTGCGCCGCCAGAGCGGCGACCTCGAGCGGGCCCGCAGCCACTACAGCGCCAGCGAGACCCTGGACCCCAAGGGTCGCTACGCCGCAGCCGCCTGGCGCGCGGCGCGCTCGTGACGGCCAGATAGTAGGGGCACTCTCGAGCGAGGCGTGGAGGGCCTGGCCCTCCACCTCGCTCTTGTAGCGCAAGGCCCCCGCGGCGTGGGTAGTGGTGTAGCGACTAACCCTCCAGACGGCAACGAGCGTGAGCGAAGTTGCCGTCTGAACCAACTTATTCGGTGCCGTCGAGGGCGCCGAAGTCAAGGGGGTTGACGTTGACCCAGGCGCCGCTCTGCATCACCCAGACCTGATAGTCGAGGTGCGGCCCCGAAGACATCCCCGTCGAGCCGATGTAGCCGATCAGGTCGCCGCGGTTGACCGTCTGGCCGTTGCTGACGGCGAAGCTGGAGAGGTGGGCGTAGCCGGTGCGGTACTCGGCGTTGGCGACCCAGATATGGTTGCCGGCCGGGTGGCTATTGGGCGTCGTCGTGATCACGCCGCTATGGGTGGCGTAGATCGGCTGATCCCAGGTGCCCTCGGCCTCGGCCGCGCCGTCGCCGTCGCCGTCGATAGCCAGGTCGATCGCCCCCCAGATCTCGGCGGGGGCGTGGGTGCCGACGCCGTAGCCCTGGGTCATCACCGTATTCGACGCCTGGAGCGGGTTGCCGTAGGGCCGCGGGTCGCCGGGCAGCCCGCGACCATTAGGCGGCTGCTCGCCGGCGAAGCCGCTCAGGCCACTGGCGGCCGCCTGTGGGGCGACAACTGCCGCGGCGGCCGTCGTGCCCAGTTGGCGCCACCCGCTCACGCGGACTTCGCCAGCGTCGGTGCGCATCCATACGAGCAGAACGCCGACAGCCGCAAGTGCGAGCAGGAGCACGAAGCCGCCGCTCGGGCCTCCTCGACGACCGTACATATTATGGCGCCCCCTGTGACCGCCAGTCGTCCACCATGTTCTGGACCACGTTGACGTAGCCCTGGACATCGTTCTCGATGGACGGGGCATAGACGGGGATGATGTCGGCGACCGTCTGGTGGCCGCGCCCCTGCAGATATTCGACGTCGATCAGGCGATACCAGTCTTCGATCCCCTCGGACCAGGACGGGTAGTCGCGGAAGCGCCCATAGCAGGTGGCGTAGCCTGCGCAGATGATGTTGCCGACATTATGGGTGGTGCTGCCGTCGGGCTTCAGACCCGCCCAGGCCTGGGCGGTGCCGGCCGCGCTCTCGTGGACGAAGAAGGCGATGGCGAAGGCCGGGTCGATGCCGTACTGCAGGCCCAGGTTATACCAGACCTCGCCGGTGCCGGCGGCGGGCGAGCCGTACGACTCGAGGATGCGGTCGATCGCCTGTGGCGTCAGGCTCGGCGGGGCGCGCAGGCTGTAGTCGCCGGCCGGCCGCGTCTGCGCGGCGAAGAGCGCCGTGCGCGTCTCGACCTCTGCGTCGCCTGCGCCGCCCAGCAGATTGCTCCAGCGGCTGAAGGCGGCCCCGCCCCCGCCCCCGCCGAGGGTGGCGAGCACAAGCACGCTGGCCAGGGCGATCACGCCGATCCAGACCCAGTGGTTGAGGCTCATGGCGGGCGGGGCCGGCGCAAGGTAGCCGCCGTGGCCCAACTGCCCGCGCGCGGCCATGTCGTGCTCGAGGCGTGCAAGATCAACGCTCGCCCGGTCGTAGTGCACCCGGGCCTGGCGCAGCGGCGCGGTCTGAGCTTCGATCAGCTCGTCGTCAGGGGCCACGCGCAGCTCTCGCCCTCGCAGAGGCGCCCGCTCGCGGGTGACTACCGGGCGCGCGGGTGGGGCGACCTCGCGGGCTGCGGCCTCGCGGCGCGGGGCCGGGCCGCCCGCTCTCGCCGGAGCCTCGCTGCGCGGGGCGGGCCTGCTCTCGCGGCCCGCAGCCTCGCGCCGCTGCTCGGGCTCAGGCTCGCGGCGTGTGGGTGCCGTGGCCGCACGCGGAGGGGGGGGCGGCGCAGCCTCTTCGCGGGGCTGGGCCGCGGGGCGGGGCGCCGGCCGAGCAGGCGCAGCCTTGGTGGGCATGACATGGTCGATATCGTCGAACAGGTCGCCCAGAGGCGAGGGCGGGCCGCGCCGAGTAAGCGGCGCGATATCATCATCGTCCAGGGGGAAGAGTGGTTCGCGGCGCTGGCGCGCCTGCCGATCCGCTGGGGCCTTGCCAGGTTGATTGGATGGTCGGCCCGGGCGACGATCATCAGGCGTAGTCACGACCCAAGCTCCTGCACAATCCGTTGCTGCTCCTCCGGCGTGGGCAGCCGGAACCCCCCATCACGGTTCAGGTAGACAATCTGCTCGTTCCGTACATTGACGATCAGATCGGCCTGGCCGTCACCGTCAATGTCACCCAGTGATAATAACACAGGTGTTAAGTCCTCGTCAGCCCCGAACAGATACGGGCCGGGCAGACTACGCACCTGCGTCGCATCCCCCGCGGGCAGTTCGAGCACGACGACCTGCCGATCGATGTTCAGGCCGACGAAACGCGTCGGGCTGGCCGGCGACTCGGGGCCGTGACCTACCAGACCCTCCAGGTGCGTCGTCCGGGGTCGCCCGTAGCGCACATCGTCGATGCGCACCTGCCCCCACCTCACCGCCGCGCCGACCAGGACATAGATCGCCAGCGCCGCGAGCAGAAAGGTCACCAGATAGGCCACCATCCCGATCCCGCGCGGCAGTCTGATAGCCCGCGCCGTGCCACTCCCAATGATCTCTTTGCTGGTCACAGCCATGACGACACCCCTCGTTGCCCAAGGGCAGTACAACTGATGCGGCCAGCACTGCTGTGACCACATCGAAGCGGAGCACTTCGGCGGAACCGTTCCGCCGCACTCCTCCCCCACCGTTCAGTTGCTCGTGTCTGGGCGTGGACCGGCGACGCCGGCCTGGTCGCGAGGCGCGGGTCTGCTCGTAACGACGGTGCCTGGAGGTAGAACGCGTGTTCGCATTATAGGCGAACAAATGTGTTCTGTCAAGCTTTTTCTTGGGCGCGGCGGCCCGAGAAGTGGCAAGCCTTTCCGCGAAGGAATAGGCTCTCTGATGCCTTAAAGATGAAGATTACAGAACGATTTCATTTACCCGGGCCATGTGCTACTAGAATGTGTCATAGCAGGTTCCGCGTGAGCACGGCTAGGGTCTCGACATGGGGCGTGTGGGGAAACATATCGTACCCGCGCAGGCTCTGCAGGGTGTACCCGGCGGCCAGGGCCCGCAGATCCTCGACCTGAGTCAGGGGGTTGCACGAGACATATACGATCCGCTCGGGCCTCACCCGCAGCAGCTCGGCGCAGACTTCGGGCCCCAGCCCCGTGCGCGGCGGATCGGCCACAGCCGTGTGAAAGGCCCCCGCCCCCTGCTCGCGCAGAAAGGGCAGTACGTCGAGGGCGACCGCCCGCAGATTGCCCGCGCCGTTGGCGGCAGCGTTAACCTCGGCCAGGGCCGCACTCTCGCTTACGGCCTCAACACACACCACCTCGCCCACGTGGGGCGCCAGGTGCAACCCGATCGTGCCGACGCCCCCGTACAGATCGGCCACCCGCGCCTCGCCGACCCCCGGGCCCGCGGTCACCGCGGCGAGCACGTCGTCGAGCAGCCGCCCAAGCAGGTGGACGTTATTCTGAAAGAAGGTATTTGGGCCCACGGCCAGGTTCGCCGCGCCCGCCCGCATCGGCAGCTCGGCCGCGCCCCAGTGCCGCACCGGCGTGCCGAACGAGAGGTCGGTCAGGCTGGCGTTGAGCAGCCAGTGAAAGCCCATGACGCCGGGCTGAGCCATCGCCGTCTCGGCCAGGCGCTCCATCTCGGCCTCGTAAGGCCCCGTCGCGGTGACCGCCGCGAGCAGCAGCTCGTCGGCCGGGCTGCGTCGCACCACCACATAGCGCAGAAAGCCTTCGTGGCTGCGGATGTTGTAGTCCGGCAGCCCGAGCTCGCGGGCCGCCTCCCACACCGCCCTGGCCGCGGCGAAGGCGGGCGGCGGGATCAGGTGGCACTCGCTCAGGTCGACGATGAAGTTGAACTTGCCGCGCGCGCGCAGGCCGAAGCGCCCCTTCGTCGCGACATAATCCATTCGCGTCCTGTAGGCGAACGGGTCGGGCGAGGCCACCACCTCGAACCCCTCAGCGGCCTCAGGGGCCAGGGTCCCGCTCTCGCCGAATAGGCGCGCCAGGGCCGCGCGCTTGGCGGCGACCTGATCGTGGTACGCACGGTCCTGGAAGGCGCAGCCGCCGCACTCGACGGCATGGGGGCAGCGCGGCTCGACGGGTGTCCCGGCGCGGGCGAGGCCGGCGACCAGGCTGCGGAATTCTTTTGAGCGCATGGTTACTCGGCGTAGCCCTCGTCCTCGACCACTCGACGCATGCGGGCCAGAAGCTGGGCGCGGCGCGCGGCCGCCAGGGCCGCGTGGCTCAGGGGCGCGAAGGTCCAGCGCTGGGGCGCGACCTCGAGGCGCCCGTCCTCGAGGTCGAGCCGCACCACAGCGCCCTCGGCGATCGCGCCGACGGCCTCGGGGGCGCTGACAATGGGCAGTCCGTAGACCAGGCCTAGCTCGACCAGCTCGTCGGCCCCCTCGGCGCAGACCACGGCCGCGACGCCGACCGCCTGCAGGGCAATCACGGCGGCCTCGGCCCCCGGCCCCGCCCGCAGGGCCCCGTCGACGACGAGGATGTCGCCCTCGCCGGCGCGCTCGGCGAAGCCCGGGTCGACCGCGGCCAGGCAGCCGGCCGCCAGCAGGGCCGGGTCGCCGAGGGCCGCGGTCTCGGCGTCGATGATCGCCGCCGGGTCGAGGTCGCCGCGCAGGGCGCGGGCGTAGCCGGTGATCACCATGGTCAGCTGCGGCTCGCCGCGACGCCCTCCATACGCTCCTCGACGGCCCGCCGCACGGCGTCGGTATCTGCCGGCAGCTCCAGGGGCGGGTTGGCGTAGCTGCTGACCACCTCGCGCAGGGTATTCTCGTGGTAGTCGACCTTGAAGCGGCTGAACTTGAGGCCGTGGGCGGTCGAGACCACTACCACGCGGTCCGAGCGCTTGATTGCGCCGCGGTTGACCAGCTTGATCAGGGCGGCCAGGGCCACGCCCGTGTGCGGGCAGGCGTAGGCCCCTGTGCGGTCGGCGCGGGCGGCGGCGTCCGCGAGCTCTTGCTCGCTGGCCTGCTCGACAATGCCGTCGAAGCGCTTGAGCACGCTGATCGCCCGGTTGATGCTGACCGGGTCGCCGATCTGGATGGCCGAGGCCGCCGTCTGCTGAGCCTTGATCGGCTCGTAGCGCCAGTCGTTGAGGTAGGCCCTATAGAGCGGGTTGGCGTTCTCGGCCTGGGCGCAGACCAGGCGCGGCAGCCGGTCGATCAGCCCCAGCTCGTGCAGCATCAGCAGGCCCTTGCCGAGGGCGAAGGTGTTGCCGAGGTTGCCGCCGGGGATGATGATCCAGTCGGGCACGTGCCAGTCGAACTGCTGCACGATCTCGATGCCGACGGTCTTCTGGCCCTCCACCCGCAGCGAGTTGAGCGAGTTGGCCAGGTAGATCCCGCTGTTCGGGTCGGCCGTCACCTCGCGCACAATCTTCATGCAGCCGTCGAAGTCGCTGTCGATCGAGATCACGGTCGCGCCGTGGGCGATCGGCTGGACCAGCTGGGCTGTGCTGACCTTGCCCTTGGGCAGAAATACGATCGTGGGGATGCCCGCCGCGGCCCCGTAGGCCGCCAGGGCCGCCGAGGTATCGCCGGTCGAGGCGCAGGCGACGGCGCGGATCGGCTTGCCCTCGCTGATCATCTGCTTGACCACGCTCACCAGCACGGTCATGCCCAGATCTTTGAAGCTGCCGGTGTGGCTGTTGCCGCACATCTTGATCCACAGATCGTCGACCCCGATCTCGCGCCCGAAGCGCTCGCCCCAGAACAGATTCGAGCCGCCCTCGAACATGCTCACGATATTCTCGGGGTTGATGCCGGGGCACACCCACTCGAGCTTGCCCCAGACCCCTGAGCCATACGGCCACGTCGTGCGCATCCAGCGGCTCTCGAAGAGCTGCTTCCACTCGGCGGCGCTACGCTGGCGCAGGGCGGCCATATCGTGCTGCACCTCGAGCAACCCGCCCGACTGCGAGTAGTAGACCACATCAGTCAGTGGGTAGCGCTCGTCGGGGTTGTCCTGCGCGGCGTACCAGGCTCGGAATTGGCTCATGGCGCACCTGTAGATTCGGCATTACTATCGCGGATACAGCCCTGGCCATTATACCATGGGCCCTACCCCTCCCCCTCGAGGGCCGCCAGCTGCCGCTCGGCCTCGTCGCGCCAGGCCCCCTCGGGCGCCAGCTCGATATAGCGGGCCAGGTCGGCGCGGGCCGCCGCGGCGCCGCCGTTGAAGCGGTGCAGCAACCCCCGCTGCAGGTAGGGATCGGCCCAGTCGGGCCGCAGCTCGATCGCCCGTGCGAGGTCGGCCGCGGCCCCTGGGTACTCGCCCAATTCGCGGCCGCGCACGGCGCCCCGCTGGTAGTAGGCTTGGGCGAAGTCGGGCCAGCTGCGGGCCGCGCGCCCGAAGGCCTCGGCGCCCGCGCGGAAGAGTGAGCGGTCGTGGCTGCGGCCGCCGGCGTAGCAGAGGCTGAGGCCCCAGGCGTACCACCAGCGCGCCAGCCACTGTCGCCAGAGAGGGGTCGCTGTGTTCGGCATAGCTGTATTATAGCGACTCGGCCGTGCTATAATCCCCCGGGGGCGTCGCCCCTGAGATGGTCGTTTACTCCCTCCGAAGGAGGTTAGCCTTGATGCGCCACGTGCGCGCCCTGATGCTGGGCGTCGCCCTGCTCGCGCTGGTGATCGCCTGTGGCGGCTACGTCGCCCTGAGCGAGATCCGCGCGCCGGCCGCCGCCGAGGGCGACCCGGTCGAATTTATTGTCGAGCCCGGCGAGAGCACCGCCGATATTGCCACCAGGCTGCGGGCCGAAGAGCTCATCCGCCAGCCCGCCCTCTTCACCCTCCTCGCCCGCATGCAAGACCTCGACGATAAGCTGCAGGCCGGCCGCTACGTCCTCAGTCCGACCATGACCATGAGCCAGATCCTGGTCACCCTGCAGAGCAGCCGCGTCGACGAGGCCCGGGTGACTCTGCGCGAGGGTCTGCGCCTCGAAGAGATCGCCGCCGCCCTCGAAGGGGCCGGGATCGTCGGCGCCGACGCTTTCCTCGCCGCCGCCCGCGAGGGCGAGCGCTTCCGCGAGGAGTATTTCCTGCTCAGCTCGCTGCCCCGGGGCGCTAGCCTCGAGGGCTATCTCTTCCCCGACACCTACCGCTTCCCGCAACAGGCCGACCCCGACGAAGTGATCCGGGTCATGCTCGACCGCTTCGCCGAGCAGTACGCCGAGATCGAGCGCAGCGTCCAGGTGCCCGACGTCACGGTCCACCAGCTGGTCACCATGGCCTCGATCGTCCAGCGCGAGTCGACCCTGGTCTCAGAGATGCCCCTCGTCGCCGGGGTTTTCTGGAACCGGCTCAAGCCCGAGAACGCGCCGATCGTCTCGGGCGGCTCGCTCGGCGCCGACGCGACCGTGCAGTACGCCGTCGGCTTCAGCGAGGCCGAGGGCACCTGGTGGCGCAAGAATCTGACCCAGAGCGACCTGCAGGTCGACAGCCCGTACAATACCAGGTCGCGCCCGGGCCTCCCGCCGGGGCCGATCGCTACGCCGGGCCTCGACGCCCTCAGGGCCGCGGCCCAGCCCGACGACGCCGCCGGCTATCTCTTCTTTGTCGCCGACTGTGCCCGCGACGGCACCCATAACTTCGCAGCCAGCTTCGAGGAGTTCCAGATCTTCGAGGCCGAGTGGCTCGCCTGCCAATGAAGCAGATCATCCTGATTGGCGACCCCGTCGCCCACAGCCGCTCGCCGCTTATGCAGAACGCGGCCCTGGCCCACCTGGGCTTCGCCGCCCGCTACGCGCTCGCCCACACGCCCGCCGCAGAGCTCGCCGCCCGCGTGGCCTCGCTGCGCGATCCGGCCTACCTCGGCGCCAATGTGACCTTGCCCCACAAGCAGGCGGTCATGGCGCTGCTCGACCGGGTCGAGGCCGAGGCGGCCCAGATTGGGGCGGTGAACACGATCTACAAGGGCCCGGACGGCGAGCTCGTCGGCGCCAACACCGACGCGCCCGCCCTCCTGGCCGACCTGGCTGACGCCGGATACGCGCCCCAGGGCCGCACGGCCGTGATCCTCGGGGCCAGCGGGGCCGCCCGGGCCGCCGCCTTCGCCCTGGCCCACGCCGGGGCCGGTGCGATCGTGGTCGCCAACCGCACCCCCGAGCGCGCCGAGGAGCTGCTGGCCGACCTGCTCGTGGCGATCACCGACGACCAGGGCCTCACCGCGACGGGCGAGCCGCCCCCCGCCCTGGTGGCCCTGGGCCTCGACGACCCCGAGCTGGCCGAGGCCCTGGCCGCCTGCGAGCTGCTGGTCAACGCCACCGCGGCCGGCTGGCGCGAGGGCGAGACGCCCCTGCCCGACCCGCCCGTCGGCCCCCAGGCCCTGGTCTACGATATGGTCTACAAGCCCACGCGCCTCATGGCCGAGGCCGCCGCCCGCGGCGCCGCCACCCGCCACGGCCTGGGCATGCTGGTCCGCCAGGGCGCCCTGGCTCTCACCCGCTGGACTGGGCGCGAGGCCCCTCTGGCGGTGATGGAGGAGGCGCTGCGCGCCGGGTAATGTCCCCGTGTTACGGTGGTGGCCGTAGTTCGCGCTTGACGTCGGGCACCCTATGTTAACCCCCGCCATTGTCTTTCTGGCCGGGCTCATCCTCGGCGGCCTGGTCAACGTGCTGGTGGTGCGCCTGCCCCGCGAGGGTCGGCTCCTCGGCTGGCCCCGCTGCACCCGCACCGGCGCGCCGCTGGCATGGTGGCAGCTGCTGCCCCTGGCCGGCTGGCTCGTGCAGCGCGGCAAGGCCAGCGACGGCCGGCCGCTCCACTGGATCTACCCCCTGGTCGAGCTGCTCAGCGGGCTGGCCCTGCTGCGCCTCTACCAGGTCTATGGCCTGACCCCCGCCTTCTTCTACCTCAGCTTCATCTGCGCCGTGCTGCTGCTCACCGGGGCGATCGACTGGCTCCACCGCTA
>CAZKTU010000022.1:14045-47887 GCA_964555675.1 uncultured Oscillochloris sp. | reverse complement strand
CGAGCGTATCGCCCGTATCCCCTCAGGCGTCGCCTTCGAGAAGCTTGGCCGCGCGGGCTCGGGGAAGCTGCGCCGCGAACTCGGCCTTGGCCCCCACACGCCCCTGATCGCGATGGTCGCGACCCTCGAGCCGAAGAAGGCCCACGAGGTGCTGCTCCGCGCTGCCCCCGCCGTCCTGGCCGCCTCACCCGACGCGCATATCGCGCTGCTCGGCGCCGACCACGCGAGCACGCCGGCCGGGCCAGGCCCCCACGAGCTGCGGCTGCGCGCCCTGGCCCACGAGCTGCAGATCGCCCACCGGGTGCACTTCCTCGGCTTCAGGCCCGATGCGGCCGAGCTGCTCGGCGACTGCGACCTCTCGGTGCTCTGCTCGCGCCGCGAGGCCCTGGGCCTGGCCGCGATTGAGTCTATGGCCCTGGGCGTGCCGATCGTGGCGACGGCGGTCGAAGGCCTGCGTGAAGTCGTCGAGGACAACCGCAGCGGCCTCCTCGTCCCACCCGACGACCCACAACGCCTCGCCGCCGCAATGACGCGCCTCCTTAGCGACCGCGCTCTCGCCGCGCGCCTGGCCGCGACTGCGCGCGCGGCGGTGCGCCAGCGCTTTGATGCCGGGCATCTGGCCCGCGAGCATGCGGCCCTCTATCGAGCGCTTCGCGCCGGCGGCGTCCGCTCCCACACCTACAGGCATTCAGCCTCGTAGCACGGCCGTGTCGTCCTGAGCCCCTGAAAACACTGCGCTGTTGCTCGGCCGGGGCCCTGGCCTCGCGAAGGCACTCGACAGGAAGGCGGAATGGGCAATGTGTGGCATCGTAGCAGTAGTAGACCCTACCGGAACAGTCGCGGCGGCGCAGATCGACACCATGCGCGCCCTGATGGCCCACCGCGGGCCTGACGCGGGCGGCACGGTGATCTACCCGGCCCCGGGCTTCGCCGTGGCTCTCGGCTCTCAGCGCCTGAGCATCCTGGATCTCTCGCCGGCCGGAACCATGCCGATGTCGAGTAACGACGGGCAGGTGTCGATCGTCTACAACGGCGAGATCTACAACCACGGCGAGCTGCGCGCCGATCTCGAGCGACGCGGCTATCGTTACCGCTCGCGCACCGATACCGAGACCCTACTCCACGCGTACGAGGAGTTCGACGTCGGCTGCTTCGTCCGCATGAACGGCATGTTCGCCTGCGCCATCTATGATGCCCGTCGGCGGCGCCTGGTCGTCGCCCGCGACCGGAGCGGCGTCAAGCCGCTCTACTACGCCGAGCGCGACGGCGGCTTCGTCTGCGCCTCCGAGCTGAAGGTGCTCGTCAAGAGCGGCGCCGTGCCCGCCGTGATCGACCCCCGCGCCCTCGACCTCTACCTGGCCCTCGGCTACGTGCCTGCGCCATACGCGCTGATCAAAGGCGTCAGAAAGCTGCCCGCCGGCGCCTACGCGGTCTTCGAGGACGGGCGCCTGAAGGTCGAGCGCTACTGGACCCCCGCGCTGGCGACGCCCGCCCAGAGCCCTCCCTGGGAGCACACCGTCGAGGCGACCCGCGCGGTGGTGAGCGAGGCCATTCTCCGCCAGATGATCAGCGATGTCCCCGTCGGCGTGATGCTCAGCGGGGGCCTCGACTCGTCAATCATCGCCGCCGTGGCCCGCTCGGCGGTCGCCGAGCCGCTGCACACCTTCTCGATCGGCTTCGAGACCAGCCAGGCTAGCCTCGAGCCAATCTACAACTACGATCGCGACAATGCGCGCCGGGTCGCTCAATCCCTTGGAACCGTCCACCACGAGATCATTGCCACCGATGGGCCCGGCCTGGCCGATACGCTCCGCCTCCTGGTGGCGCAGCTCGACGAGCCGGTCTGGGAGCCCTCCTTCCTCTCGATCGCCATGATCAGCACCCTCGCCCGCGAGCATGGCGTCAAGGTGCTGCTCAGCGGCGACGGCAGCGACGAGCTTTTTGGCGGCTACCCCTGGCACCCGGCCCTCGTCCGGCTCGAGCAGGTCGAGCGCCTGCCCGGGCTGCGCCCGCTGCTCGCTCTGCTCGCCCACGGGCCAGGCAGCCTCGGTGCAAAGGCGCGCGATCTGGCGCGGAAATATCGACGCAGTGATCTCATCAAATACCATGCGCAGTACGACATCTTCGAGGCCCCGCTGCGCGCGGGGCTGTTCGGGCGCTCGCCCGCCGACGATCCGCTCGATGCGCTGGTGGGTCCGCTGTTTGCGCAGAGCGGCGGCGCCTCGCTGCCGGCCCGCTTCGCCCTCGCCGAGCTCGCGCTCTGGGTCGGCGAGCACTTCAACCAGCGCCTCGACCGGATGGCTATGGCAGCCTCGGTCGAGGGGCGGGTGCCGTTCCAGGATAATGCCGTGATCGATCTCGCCCTCGCCATGACGGACGCCGACAAGCTCAGGGGCGGTAAGGGCAAGGCGCCCCTGCGCGCAGCATTTGCCGGCGCTGTCCCTGACTTTGTGCTCGAGCGCCCGAAGCGGCCCTTCGCCGCGCCGGCCACGGCCTGGATGCAGGGCGCCCTACGGCCCCTGGTCGCTGAGGCCCTCGCGCCCGAGTCGCTCGCCCGTCTGCCCGGCATCGACCCGGGCCTCGGCGCGAGTCTTCGCGCTTCCTTCCGCGGCGGGCTGCCGCCCAGGCAAGAGCAGGTCTGGACGCTGCTCAACCTGGTGCTCTGGGCCGAGGGCTTGCCCAAGGCGGCGGGCCAGCCTGTCCCGAGCCGTGGCTTCGACCCCGCTCGTCTCAGTCCGCTTCCGACAACCTGATGGAGCCTGCGATGCGGATCCGCCACATCCTGCCGCAGCTTGCGATGGGCATGCTGCCCGAGGACCCCCTGAACGCCCCGCTGACGGGGGTGGTCGGCGTGGCCTGGCAGCTCGCTGCGCGACAGGCGGCCCTCGGCCACACGGTCGAGATCGTCGGCCCCGCCGTAGGCCGCCCGCCGCCGCCCCGCCAGGTCGCCGGCGTCCACGTGAGTTGGCTGCCCAACTGGCGGGCATTGGCCACGCCGCGCTATGACTTCAGCTACCTCGCGCCCCTCGCCCTCTTCGGCGCCCGCTCAGCTCCCGTCGACGTCGCCCACGTCCACGCCAACCCCTTCTTGCTTGCTCCTGCTCGTGGCAGCGTCCGCATCCTCCACTACCACAACGAGCCACTGTGGGGTTCACGGCAGTATGCCCGCAGCGTTGCCCGCGCCGACAGCCTGATCTGCTGCTCCGACTACCTGCGGGGCCAGGTCCTGAGCGCAACCGGCTACGCTCCGCAGCGTGCTCACACCATCCTCAACGGCGTGGATCGCCTCAGCTACGGACAGGTCACGCGGGCCGAAGCCCGCGCCGCCTACGGGCTGCGCCCCGATCAGCTCGCTGTGCTCTACGTCGGCCGGATCGGGCCGGAAAAAGGCCTCGACGTGCTGGTAGAGGCTCTGGCCCTCCTGCAGTCAGAGACCGGCCAGGCCCCGCTGCTGCTGGTCGCCGGCTCCGCAACCCTCGGCTACGAGGGTCACGCTCGCGCCTGGCCCGAGCTCCAGGCCTACGAGCGCTCGGTCGTCGCGCGGGCGGCGGCTCTGCCGGTGCGCTTCCTCGGCAAGCTCGCCCACACGGCCCTCGCCCAGCTCTACAGCGCCGCCGACATCTTCGTCTGCCCATCGGTTTACGCCGAGCCGTTCGGCATGGTCAATGTCGAGGCCGCCGCCTCGGGCTTGCCGGTGATCGCCTCGGCCGTCGGCGGCATCCCCGAGGCCGTCCGCCACGCAGAGAGCGGGCTGCTCGTGCCCCCTGGCGACCCGTCGGCGCTGCGGGACGCCCTGCGCCTGCTGGCCGCCGAACCCACGCTGCGGGCTCGGCTGGGCAGACGGGGCTACGAGCAAGCCTCGCTTCTCGACTGGAGCCACGTCGTGCGCCGAGTGCTCGATGTGTATGCCGAGGCCCGCAGGTCGATCCAGGGCTCGAGGCCGGCAAGAATGGAGCTGCCCTATGGCTCATAGATCGAAGTCCGGTCGGGGCCTCGTCCCCACCTGGTCGCGGGGGGGGCTGGGCCTTCTGCCGCTCCTCCTTGCCCTGGGCATAGGCCTCCTGTCGCACGATCGACCCGCCGCCGCCGCGCCCCCGGCGCAGGCTTCTCAGGGCGGTGTGCAGATCTTCGAGGTGATCCAGGAGGACCTCGACCGCGACGGGCTGCTCGACCGCACGATCATCAGGTGCGCGATCGTCACGCCCAATGACCGGGTTATCGTCTATGACGGCGGGCGCAATATGCGGTCCTCCAGCGATTGGCGCACGGCGACCGACTTCAGCGACGATATGTGGATCTTCGATATCGGCGGCGCCGGCGGCGACAGCCGCGCCAGCCTGATCATCGACTTTGATCTGCTCGGCAGTGACCATATCGCCCGGATCTACGACGCTTCGACGACGAGTGACGGCCTGCAGTATGTCGTCTCAGGCATCAGCGCCAGCGTGAGCGCGCCGGCCTTCCCGGCCATGATCGTGCGCGCCAGCGGCGCGTGGCTCTACCCCGACGGCTCGCTGAACTATAACCTGAACTGGCAGTACGACGGCCCAGTCGCGAATCGCGAGCAGGCCGCCCGGCTCGGGGTCTGGTTCCCCCTCGACGGAAACACCGACTTCGAGGGCGAGCTCCGCGACGTCGACCGTGACGGCGTCCCCGAGTACCTCTGGTCGACCCTGCTGTCGCCCGTGCCCCTCAGCGAGGGCTTTCCGCGCGCCGGAATCCAGTTCAACGCGGGCGGAAAGCGCCCGGCGCCCCTCGAGGATGTGATCTTCTGGCCCCTGCTCAACCGGCCCGATGATCCCATCGGGCGGAACTACTTCGACACGCCGATCTTCCTCAGGGTTGACTGGGCCCGCGGTTTGATCACCTCCTTCGTGTTTGCCGGCTACCCTGTCGAGCATGGCCTGCACATCAACTCGCTCGCGCCCCTCAAGCGCGACGAGGTCAACAACCTGAACTTTGAGAACCCGATGGCCTACTACGATCTCGCAGCGGATCGGGATGGGCGCCCCGAACTCTTTATCCGCTTTGTGCACACCCCGGCGGGCGATCCCGCGTATGTCGTCGGCGGGCCGACCAAGGCGCCGATGCAGATGGTTCAGTACTCCTGGAACCAGCAGGACGAGCCGGCGCTGCGCTGGGACTACAAGCTCGACCTGGCCGGCCTCAACCCGGTCACGAGCACCGTCACCTATGGCGAGATGAAGGTCCGGCAGGTGCCCCATGCCGACCTGCCCGGCTGGGTCTGGGGGCAAGCATGGGCCTTCGCTACCTTCGTCGCCTACGAGAGCGGGGCCGGCTACCTGAGCTCCGAGGGCATCTACGACTGGTCAACCCTCGAAGGTGTCCAGGGCTATGTGGGTCTGAGCGCGGGCGGGACCCTGTCGGGCATCCAGGACTACGTCAACACCGAGATCCGCGATATTCCTATGGCCGACCAGCGCCAGCGCCAGTACCTCGCGGGCCGCTCCTCGCACTCGCCCGAGGAACTCTACCAGTACATCCTGGCGGGCTTTCGCGGCGAGTATGGCCAGATCGACGGCCCGGCCGAGCTCTACTTCAGCCCGATCGACGCCCGGCTCCATCTGCTCGGCGCCAGCAAGGGCGTGTACAACTTGGGCGACAACCGCCGCCTTGAGTATCGCAACCTCAATCACGATCAGTTCATCGACGCCTGGCTGCTCTATCAGGGCGGTCAGGTCGTCGATCAGCTCTTTCAGTCGGGCGAGTTCCTGGTCTATGGGGGCGGCGGCCAGGTTCGGCTGCGCAAGGCCGTCGTTCCGGCCGAGCTGTTCCGGACCCAGCCCCCGGCGAGCCACGCCGAGTGGCAGGCCCTCGGCGAGCGCCTGAGCCAGAACCGCCGCGAGGTTCAGGCCGACGATCTCCGCTCGCTGCTTCAGCCGTTCGATGGGCCCGAGCTCGTGGTGAATAACGCTGGGCTGCGCGACTACCGGCCCTATGGCTCTGGGGGGTTCCGCTTCGTGCTCGACCTCGGCCCAGACTACGCCGTCGAGCGCGCTGACCTGCTCGCCCTCGACGGCTTGGCGCCTGGGAGCTACGTCGTCAGCTATGATGGCAGCCTGGCGATCGAGCCCCTCACGCCGCCCGCCCTCTCTGCGCGCCTGCTCGAGCCGGCCCTGACCGAGCTCGAGGCGGGGGTTATCGCGGTCGCGCTGCGTAATGACGGCAGGCAGGATGTGCCCGAGGCGCTGCTCGAGCTGTGGGCCGCTCAGCCCGGTCAGGCGGCAACCATTGCCATGACCCAGACCGTCGCGTTGCTCGCCGAGACCGCGATCACGCCGACCCTCATCTGGGCCCCGCCTGTGGCCGGAGATTGGAGCCTCGCCGTGCAGGTGCGGCCCCTCGGCGAAGAGCCTCTCGCCTTCGAGCCAATGCTGACCAGGGTCGCCTCGGCCCAGCCGCCGTCGCCCTACCTGCTCCTGAAGGAGAGCACCTCGCGCACCTTCGGGCCCCTTGCCCTGCTCGGGCTGCTGAGCTTTGCGGGGCTGGCCTCGGCGATCGTCTGGAGGCAGCTAAGCATCCCCCCTGGAGGTCAGGGCCATGATCCAACCTGAGACACCCGTCGCCTCAGCCGCAAGCCGCTGGCTCTGGCTCGGGCCGATGCTCTACATGCTCGTCGTCGGCGCCTACTTCGTCGGGCGCTACGCGGGGCTTTGGGCCGAGGCCGACTCGACCACCTTCACCAATGTGATCCGGCCGATCGTCGAGCAGGGCAGGCTGCTCTCTGAGGAGGCCGGCGGCGCGATCTATCCCAACGGCTACGCCTACCAGGGGATCTCGGCGATCCTGATTGGCCTGACCGGGATCGACGTCGTGGTGATGCAGCAGCACGTCTATCCGCTGCTCGCCGCCCTGGTCGTGCTCCCGGCGTGGGTGGCCTACCGCGAGCTGACGGGCGGCGCGAGGGCGGCGACCCTCAGCACTATGCTGCTCTTCACCCAGCCCGAGTTCCTCTTTGTCGTGCTGCGCAGCTCGCACGAGAAGTTCACGCGCACGGCGATGCTGCTCTGCCTGTTCCTGCTTGTGCGCAGCTTCAAGCTGCGCGGGCACCCTGGCTCCCTCGCCATCCATATCGGCCTGCTCTATATCCTCCTCTTCACCCTGATCACGAGCAACAACCTGCTGGCCCACTCGTTCATCTTCGCCGCCGCTACGGCACTGTTTCTGGGGCAGGCCCTGCAGGGCTCCTTCCAGCAGCTACCCGGGCAGCGCAGCTACATCCTCCAGCGGCTGTCATACATGCTGCTGATCGGCATGGGCCTCGTCTATCTCTTCACCTTCTTCATTTACCCGCCCGCCCTGCACAACCTCGCCGTGCTACAGAGTGTGGCCGAACGCATTGCAGCCCTCTTCCTCGACGTGCAGGCGACCGGAGGCGAGGGGACGACCAATTCGTATGCCCAGGTTGCCGGCGGATGGCTCAGCCTCCCGATCTATTTTCTGGTGAGTCTGGCTAACTGGGTGGTCCTCGCGGCCTCGTTCCTGATCTGGATCAACCAGGGCGTGCGCTGGCTGGTCCATCGACAGGCGCCCGAGCGCGAGGAGCAGTGGCTGCTCTGGCTGCTCTACGCCGCCTTTGCCGTCCAGGGCGGCCTCTCGGCCCTCGCCGATGCCAGCGGCGCCCTCAGCACCAACCTCCAGCACCGCCTCTTCCCCTCATTCTCCCTTGTGGCCGTGGCCCTCCTGGGTACGGCCCTTGCCGGCTGGCGCCCGCGCCGCTTTTCGCGGCCGATCCAGCTCGGGCTGGCCATGAGCCTGGGCCTCTTCGCTGTGCTCTCGGTTTTCAAGGCCACCAACGAGCCCCTCTTCAGCAATAAGTGGACCTTCTATCGCCCTGAGGAGATGCTCGCCCTCGAGTGGAGCGACGCCCACTATCGGGCCGGCGAGGTCTGGACCGAGTTCGACGAGCGCCTGGCCGTGGCCTATGCCAATACCCACGGCTCCTCGGCGAACAATAACGCCTTCAGCGGCTACCTGACCCCGACGACGCGGAGCTTCCTCGTATCGCCGGTGACGCGCCTGCGCAGCAAGCGCCTGGTGCGCTCGCTGCCCATGCCTCCTGATGCGCTGCGGGTCTACGATAACGGCGATGCCGAGCTCTACAGGCTTCGCCCTGAGACGCCCTACCAGAAGTGAGTCGATGATGCGGGTTGGCTATCTCACCTATGGTCTCGACCGAGAGCCGACGGGGATCGGTCGCTATGCGGCCGATCTCTTGCGCGCCCTTGCGGCTCAGCCCGACGCGCCCGAGATCGTCTTGCTGACGACCGAGCGTGAGGACCCCAACGGTCTGTGGCGGCAGTTCGAGCGCTGCCCTCTCCCGGGGTGTCGGCTGCTTCCAGCGCTCCTGGCCGCCGGGAATGTCGCCCTCGCCGCGGCGGCGCGGCGCTATCGACTCGATCTCGTCCACGACCCGAATGGGATCGCGCCCTGGATTGGCTTGCCCAGGCCCGTGCGGCGCATCGTCACCTTGCACGATGCCTTCCCCTACCTCCAGCCCGAGACCCACAATCGCCTCGACAACTGGCGCTACCGCTGGCACCTGCCGCCCCTCGCCCGCAGGGCCGACGCAGTGATCACGGTCAGCGCCTGCTCGAAAGCTGATCTCGTTCGCCACCTCGCCCTGCGCGACGAGCGCGTCCACGTGATCGGCGAAGGCATCGACCCGCGCTTCAAACCTGTCCCCGATGGCGTGCACCGGCGCGCTATCCTGGCGAAATACGGCCTTGCCCAGCCCTATATCCTCTATCTGGGCGGGGTCAATGGGCGCAAGAACATCGCGCGCCTGCTCGAGGCCTTCGCCAGGGCCCGCGCCGCGCGGCCCGGCCTCACCCTGGTGATCGGCGGGCCGCGCCAGTGGAAGCTGGCCGGCATCGAGCAGACCCTGGCCCGGCTCGATCTCGGCGCTGCGCTGCGCCTCACCGGCTACCTCGCCGATGAGGATCTGCCCGCTATCTACAGCGCCGCCGAGCTCTTCGTCTTCCCGTCGCTCTACGAGGGCTTTGGGTTGCCGCCCCTCGAGGCGATGGCCTGCGCTACGCCGGTGGTGACCTCGAACTGCTCGTCACTGCCCGAGGTTGTCGGCGACGCGGCGCTGCTGGTTGATCCCTACTCGGTCGACAGCCTGGTCGCGGCGATCGAGCAGGCCCTCGACGATGTATCGCTGCGCGCTACCCTGCGCAGGCGCGGGCTCGCCCGAGCCGCTCAGTTCTCCTGGGCGCGCGCAGCGCGCGAGACCTTCGCCCTCTACAAGCGGGTAGTCGTCCAGCCCTGCACCGTCGGCCAGGGAGAGCCTGAGAACGAAGGGGGTGTGCCCCATGAACATTGATCAGCCCCTGTCACAGGGTGTGGCGCGTTCTCGCGAGCAAGCCCTGAATCTGCGCAATACCTACGATCTGGCGCTGCTCGTCGGCCTGGCGCTGCTGCTGCCGACTGCACTCCTCGCGCTGCCCTGGCCGCTGCGCGCGCCCCTGGGTCTGATCGCGGGGCTGCTCGCGCCCGGCTACGCCCTGGTGGCCGCGCTCCTTCCGCAGCGCCGTGTGGCCGACGGCATGATCCGGGCGGCCCTCAGCTTTGGCCTGAGTGTGGCGACCATGCCCATGCTCGCGCTGCTGCTCCACCACTCGCCCTGGGGGATCAAGCCCGCCCCGATCACCCTCGCCCTGGCGCTCTGGCTGATCAGCCTCGCCGGCGTCGCCCTCTGGCGTCGTCGGGCCCTGCTGCCCGCCGGTCAGGCCTACAGCCCGCCGCCAATCCAGGCCCTCGCCCGCTGGCGCGCCCTGGCCGGCCCGACACAACTGCGCTACCTCGTCAGTGTCTGTGCATTCGGCATCGGCGCGCTGCTGATGGTGCGCCTTGTGCTGGCGGCTGACCCGGGCCCGCAGCTCACCGAGTTCTATCTCCTCGGTCAGGGTGGCCTGGCCGAGGATTACCCGCGCATGGCGACGAGCGACCAGCCTGTCTCGGTGACGGTCGGGATCGCCAACCGCGAGGGTGCGCCTCAGCGCTACCACGTCGAGGTCTGGGCTGTCGACCCGCTGGCCGGCGGCCATCGCCAGAGGCTGGCCTCCTCCGAGCCCCTCGAGTTGGCCTCGGGCCAGTCGCGCGAGCAGCCCATATCCTGGCTGATGCCCTGGGCCGGCGATGACCGGCTGGTCGATATCCTGCTCTTCCGAAACGGGCAGGATGGGCCATATCGGACCCTCCGACTCTGGATCGACGTGGGAGAGTTCGCAAAATAGTGCCTACGGTTACCGGTTGTCCTGGAGGTTGCCATGCCAACTGCGCCTCGCCAGAGTCACCTGCTGCTGCTTTGTGGTCTGCTGCTTGGCGCCGGCCTGATCCCGGGGGCCTGGGCGCAAAAGGATGCACCGCACGCGCTCGCCCGCGCAGAGGAGCTTCAGCCGGCCGCCCAGTTCTACTGCGACCAGGCTCTTGCGCCTCGCTCAGCTGGTCTCGCGGCACCCGACCTGCTCTGCCGGTCGGGTGAGCGTGACTCGTCGCAGGTAGCTGGCGAGGATCGGCCGGTTGTGCCGGCGGTCGGCTCTGTGCTGCCGGTGGCTAGCTACCTTCCCTACATCGTGCAGCCGCGGGGCGCCTCGAGTCCCCCGCCGTCACCCGCGCCCTTGGCGACACTGCTCAAGGCCTATCTGGTCGCGGGGCCTCAGCCCGACTACGAGTTTGTCCGTTATCGCCCGAGGCAGTTTGCAGCAGGGCTCAATCTGGACCCGGGTGACGGCCCCATGCGGGTTGACGATCCCGGCCCATATGCCGGCTGGGACGTGCTCAACACGCCGAGCCGCGAGATCAACACCGTGCTGTCGCTCGAGCGCTGGCTTCAGCTCACCCTGAACCGCCCGGCGCAGGTCGCGATCGTCTGGCGGGGCGCGACGGAGCCCCCGGCCTGGCTCGCGGCCTGGGCGCCTGGCGGGGCTGCGGTGATCGACGGCGAGTCTCTGCCGACCTATACGCGGGCCCTCCCGGCTGGCGATACCTGGCTTGGCGCCGTCCAGGATCCGAGCCGGCCCAATCCGCCTCCGGCGTCCACCTACCTCGTGCTGCTGGCCGAAGCCGACGGCAAGCCGTCGGTCGCGCCGAGTAGCCCCGCTGGGCAAGAGAGCCCCCGGCCCAACCAGACCTGTCCGGCCTGGGTCCACGATCAATATGTGACGGTAGGGCCTGACGGCAAGACCTATCGCACCTGGCATCCCCAGATTGACCCGCTCTACTGGTGTTACTTCCACCATGAGCACGGCTCGAACCCGGGCGCCCATAAGCCCGCCTTCGGCTATGCTGCGGGGAAGTCGGGCGTCGATGAGCGCCACGAGGGCTTCAAGGTCTACCGGTTTCTCAGCGCGAACGGTGTCGAGTTTATTGTCACCCACCACTTTGGGACGGCGAGCGCCGCGAAGGCGGCCTGCGTCCGCTTCCATACCTTTGACATGGCCGTCTACCAGGGCGGCGTGCTGGCCGCCGATCTTCATCTCATGGCCGACCACGGAAAGTCGCAGCATGCGCGCTCAGACGCGGACCTGCAGCCCGCCGCCTGTCCGAATCAGGCCGCCGAGGCCGAAGCCGAGGGGAGTAATGGCGTGCGGAAGTTCCAGGTCGCCAGCCTCGATCCTGTCGGATATGAGCCGTGGCGCCTCGACTTCGCGCGCGTGGTCATCTCGGGGCTCGACGAGTTTCTGGTCAACACACCAAGCCGTATCGCAGACTGCGACACGCTGCGTTGTGACAGCGATGTCCCGACGGGCGATCAGGGCGAGTTCCGTTTCGTCACCTATGGCCCTAACTTTGGCATTCGCGCCGGCGCCCAGGCGGGCGAGTTCTACACTGACCCCCGGGCGCGTACGCTCGTGGCCCCAGCTCAGAGCGGGGCGGTGCGACAGTTTGTCGCGCCTGGCCTCGACCTGCGTCTCCCTGCCCTTGGGCAGGCTGATATCGAGTGCTACCAGAGCCATCCCTTCGGTGGGGCGATGACCTGTAGCCAGAATAGCCCACTGGAGGTGAATATGAATCTCGAAGGCGCCTTACGTAGCCCGAATTGATCATCGGCGGCGGGGGGTATGGCTCCCTGGCCCAAGCTCAGGTTTGTCTCATGGGCATGTCGCTCAAGGTAACTCGCATTGGGCGCATGGCTCTTAACATCGGTGGAGGAAGCATGATCCTGACGACGACCATGGCGACGGCTTCAGACGGGTACCTTGGCGGCCTCGCCCTTCTGGCGACCATCGTGATGGTCGGCCTGCTGATCACCAAAGAGGTCAGTAGCAGCCTCGCCGGCGAGCGGATGCGCAGGCTCAGCCAGGCCCTGAATGTCGCGCTCATACCGCTCGTCATCATCTTTCTCTCAAGCCTGGCCGCCCGTGTGCTCGAAGCTCTCTAGCAGAGTGAACCTATGATCTCTCCACCACCGCGCGGGGTGCTGCTCACCCACAGCAACGGCGTCACCGCCGCTCGGCTCTGGTTTGCCTGGGCGGCCCTGGGGTTGCTTGGCGGCGCCGAGCTGCTCACGACCATTGTCGGCCCCCAGCTTGGATTTGCGGCCTTTCTCGCCCTGCTGATCCTCTTTGTGGCTTACCGCGTCGTCGGTCGCGACGAGGCCCTGAGCCGTTTGGCCCTCGGCCTCGCTCTGTTGCCGCTGGTCCGCATTGTTTCGCTAGGTCTGCCGCTCGCGCGCCTCCCGCAGCTGCTCTGGTATCCGGCCATAGCCGTCCCGCTCTTTCTGGCGGCCTGGCAGGTGATCCGTCAGCTCGGGCTGCCGGCCCGCGACCTGGGCTTCGTCACGGGTCGTCTGCCGCTGCAGCTCGCCATTGCCGCCGGCGGAGTTTCTCTTGGCCTCGTCGAATACCAGATCATGCGCCCGCCCCCCCTTGAGGTCTCCGGGGGCCAGGTAGGGTATGTCGTCGCGGCCCTGAGCCTGATCATCGCGACCGGCTTGCTCGAAGAGCTGATCTTCCGCGGCATTCTGCAGCAGCTTGCCTGGCAGGCCCTCGGCCTCGGCGGCATCGTCGTCAGCTCGCTCCTCTTTGGCGCCATGCATATCGGCTATGGCTCGCCTATCGCTGTCGTATTCGCCTGCGTAAGCGGCTATCTCTTCGCCTACGTTGTGCGGCGTGGCGGTTCGCTCCTGGGCGTAAGCCTGGCTCACGGGCTGGCCAATTGTACGATGCTGCTGCTGATACCGCTGCTGAGCAGTCAGGCCGCCGGGCCGCTGCTGGCGCTCGTGCCCTGGATCGCCGCCGCCTGTGCGGCGCCGGCCTTGGGCGCTATCTTCTGGCTGGCCTGGAAGGGCCGCGAACTACCTGAATAACGCGGCGCGCTATGCTTTTAACTGGATTTAAAGGTGAGAATGCGATCCATTGTGGTATACTTGGGGGGTCGTAAGCCCAGATTCATAAAGACCCCACACACCTCCTCAGCCGCCCATCCTCGCTCTCCGCTCCGGAATCGTCTTGCGGCAAGCTCAGCTACGCTGGCTATCGCACCGTGATGCGGTCAGCCCATTTCCTCCTCTAAAGTTCCAGGTGTCGCGCAGATCTCTGTGTCCGGCCTGGGCGTGCCTCAAGGAGGACCGTCCATCATCCATCGCCCTGGTTAGCGGCGCTCGGCCCGGGTAATCTGCGAAGGGGCAGATTGACCGGCCCACAGGTAGGGAGAACCTGCGGGACGGTCTGCAGTTCGCCCGCGGCGCGAACATCGCTGGTAGGGGGCCAAACAAGGGGGAACGAACTTGACCGGACGCACTGCGACCGAGCGGTGCTTCCTTGTCGCGGCTACGCTCAACCAGTCTCATCAGTGGGGGCTTAGCTCGGACGAGCTACGCAGGTATGCCGAACAACTTACCGCCATCTGCCTCGACATTGCACCATGCTCCGAAGAACGCCTGCGCACGGTGATCTGCAACTTTCACGCTGATCACGCCTTGGTTGCCGCCCTTCGAGACTGTGAGCACCCGCAACATGCGGAGCAGTGGAACACCTGGAGCAGACAGGTGGTGCGCCTGATCGCCTCACGTCTGCGCCACGATGGTTTCGTCGATATCGCCACGATCTCCTACGAGGATCTTGCCCAGGAGGTCTTGTCCGATATCTGGCTCGCTCTGCCCGGTTTTCGCTACGAGAGCCGCCTGCAGACCTGGATCTTCACCGTCATCGGCAACCGGATTGCGCGCTCATTCCGCACCGCCAACACCCGCAAGCGCCGCCCCCCTGTCGGCGCTCGCTCGCTCGACGCCCAGGGCGACGATGAGCAGCTGGACTATCCCTCCGACGACTCGATCGAGGAGGTGGCCATGGCCGCTTCCCTCCAGGCCCTGCTCAGCGGTGTGCTCGCCGAACATCCTGACACGCGCCTGCAGGTGGTCTTCCACCTCTGGCTCAACGAGGACCAGCCCCTGCGCGTGATCGGCAATCGGCTCAACCTGAGTATCCCCCGCGTCCACGCTCTGCTCAACCACGCCCTGACCATCCTGCGCAGCGAGCAGCGCGTCAGAGCATGGGAGCATCACGGCGACTAAGTGCTCGACGGAGCATTTACCCCGACCAGCTATCGCGGAGAGCGGCTATAGCTGGTCGGGGTGATACTGTTTAACGATCTGTACCTCGAATTATTCTCGCCCTGTGGTATACTGCAAAGAGAAAGATACCGTTTGACATGCTCCGAGATATAAGGCGCTGTAAGGCAGGGTAGCATGTGCTCTGAGGTGGTCGCACAGATCGAACGAGCGTTCCACCACGGTCTGATCAGCTCTATCAGCCCTGAGCTTATCGCCCATATTGCCGGCTGTAGTTCATGTCGCGGTGCCCTGCTCCTGATGGCCGCCTCGCTCGACATGGCCCCTCCCGACACGCTCCCCCGCCTCACCTGCGCAATGGCTCAGCCCGCCCTCGCCCCCTATATCGAGCTCGAGCGCGCCGACCCCGCCGCCGCGGCCCAGGCCTTCCCCTCCCTCTGGTGGCACCTCTGGTCGTGCCCCGACTGCGCCGAGGCCTATCGCCTCACGCACCTCATGCTCGACGCCGCCGCCGCCGGCGAGATCCCTCCCCTGCCCGGCGCCGCCTGAGTGTCCTGTCTACATCGTCGCGTGAGCCACGGGGTCAATCATGCGCGCCCGCCGTGCCCCTGGCCGTAGCTCTTCTCGCTCAGTGCTCCCTCACCGCTTGAGCGTCCGCCCGATGAGGAAGCCGACCCCGACCCCGATCGCCAGGGCCTGTAGCGGGCTCCGCCGGATCATCCGCTCCAGATCGCTCTGTAGGCTCTCGATGTCGGCGCCCTGCAGGTAGTCTGCGCCCCGGTCGAGAACCCCCGCTGTGGCCTGGGCCACCTCGCCCGCCTGCCCCTCGGGCGCCCGCTGGCGCACCTGCTGGGCCAGGCTCCCCATCTGCCTGCTGGCCGTCCTGATGCCCTGGTTGAGCCGCTCGTTCAGCTGGGTGTTGCCCCCCTGCTCGCTCGCCTGTCCGATTGCCTCGCGGGCCCGGCTGCGGGCCGCCTCTGCCTGCCGCGCCGCCTCTTCGGCCATGTCCTGGCCGCTCGGAAACTCATTGCTCATGCGTGACTCCTTCCCGGGCGCATTGGCGCCTGTCTGGCTCACCTGTCAGGCCCCCCGCTCGCGCTCCTTGATCGCGCCGCGCCACGCCCCCGACTCACGGCCCCGGCCCTCGATATACTCCTTGAAGCGCCTGAGGTCGCCCTCGACCCGCCGCTCGAGCAGGCCGAGCTTGTCGCCAAGATGCTCGAGCACGCCCTGCGGTTCGTAGCTCAGGTTCAGGACCACGCGCGTGCTGCTGGGCCCCAGGGGCTCGAAGGTGACCTCGCCCTTGTTCGGCGCGCCGCTCGTGCTCGCCCAGGCCACTTTCTGGTCGGGGGTCTGCTCGACGATGCGGGCGTCCCACTCCTCGACCTTGCCAAACACATTCGCCCGCCAGCTCAGGCGCGCATTGCTCAGCTGAGTCACGCGCTCCACGCCTTCCATAAAGCGGGGAAACTCCTCAAACTGGGTCCACTGGTTGTACGCGGTCCGGACCGGCACCTCGACGTCGGTCCATTTTTCAAAGCCGGCCATGGCGCCTCCTTGTTTTCTCTGCCGGCGACGACCCCCCTCGCTGGAGTACGTCCTCGCCCGCACATCTCTCTCTGCAAGAGCGGTGCCGTCGCGCCCGCTGGCACGCCCCGTACCCCCTCAGCCGCGAATGCCAAAGGCATCCTCGCAGAGTGCAGCGGCGAAGAGCGTAACTCGGGTACGAACCTGTCTTAGCTCAATCGGGAATTATCTGGCGCCCCCTAGACAGACCCACAGCCAATCGTGTAGACTAGGGCCATGCAACGCCTCGTCGATCATTAGCCCCGCGGAGATAGTGCAGACGCCGGAAGGTAGGCCCACGCCACGCCCTCCGGCGTCTGCGTTTCTGCACCCGCCCGCTGAACGGAAAGGACACCCCGTTGGAGGATTGATACCCGCCGCGACACGCCCGTGTCAGAGCCGTACGTGTCGCCGTCGCGCCCGCTGCGCCGACGAGAGGGGCTCGTAGCTGAAAACGCGCCCGACGCCCCGGCGGCCCCCCGCCGCCCGCGCCAGTCACTCGTCGCGCCGCCCGGCGCGCAGCTCTGGAATCTCGTCCGCGCCAGGGTCGGGGCTTGTGCCCACGATGTGAGCCTCTCAACTGCTTGCTGCGGCGTCGCAGCCGCGCCCACCTACACTTCCGGGCGCGTGGGGCTCACGGCAGCGGACATACCATGGAGTATGTATGTCACCGCTCAGTCAGAGCCAGCAGCAGACGCTCGCCGATAACGTCTGGCTGCACTTCTTCCAGATGGGCCATATGTCCAGTCTGGGCGCGCGACCCACCGTGCTCGTCCGTGGAGCGGGGTCGCGCGTATGGGACCAGGAGGGGAACGAGTACCTCGACGGCCTCTCCGGTCTCTTCACGGTCAACGTCGGCTATGGCCGGCGCGAGATCGCCGAGGCGATGGCGGCCCAGCTGGCCGAGATCGCCTACGTCAGCCCCTTCAGCTTCCCCAGCCTCCCCATGATCGACCTCTCGGCGAAGCTCGCCGCCCTCGCCCCCACCGGCCCCCGCTCGCGCGTCTTCTTCACCACCGGCGGCAGCGATGCCGTCGAGAGCGCCCTCAAGATCGCCAAGGCCTACCAGGCCCGCCGCGGCTTCCGCGAGCGCACCAAGGTGATCGCCCGCCGCTCGGCCTACCACGGCACCAGTATGGGCGCCCTCTCGGTCAATGGCGTGACCCCGCTGCGCAATGGCTTCGGCCCCCTCGTGCCCGGCGCCCGCCACGTGCCCGTGCCCTACCAGTACCGCTGCCCCTACGGCGACGGCTGCGACACCTGCGCCCTGACCTGCGCCGACGAGATCGAGCGCCTGATCGAGTTCGAGGGCCCCGAGACGATCGCGGCGATCATTATGGAGCCGGTCCAGAACTCGGGCGGCGCCATTGTCTCGCCCCCCGGCTATCTCCAGCGCGTGCGCGCGATCTGCGACCGCCACGGCATCGTCTTTATCGCCGACGAGGTGATCTGCGGCTTCGGCCGCGTCGGCGGCTGGTTCGGCTCGAGCGAGCTGGGCGTCAGCCCCGATATCGTCACCTGCGCCAAGGGCCTCACCAGCGGCTACGCTCCCCTCGGCGCCGCCATTGTGCGCCACGAGATCGCCGACGCCTTCGTCGGCGACGCCGACGCCGATAAACTCATGCACGGCGTCACCTTCGGCGGCCACCCCGCCGCCTGCGCCGCCGCCCTCGCCAACCTCGCCATCCTCGAGGGCGAGGCCCTCGGCGAGCGCTCGCGCACCATGGGCGACTATATGCAGCGCGAGCTGCGCGCCGCCATCGGCAACCACCCCAATGTCGGCGAGGTGCGCGGCATGGGCCTCTTCATGGCGATCGAGCTGGTGCGCGACCGCGCCACCCGCGAGTCCCTGGTCGAGGAGAAGCTGATGGGCTGGCTCTCGGACCAGCTCAAGCGCCGCGGTCTGATCTGCCGCGCCGACGACCGCCTCGAGCCGGTCATCCAGCTCGCCCCGCCCCTGGTGATCACCCAGGAGGAGGCCGACCGCTGCGTCGCCATCGTCGCCGAGGCCGTCCATGCCCTCGGTCGTCGCCTCGGCGTCGCCCCCATGGTCGTCCCGCTCTCCGCCCCTCAGGCCATCGCCGCCGATTAGGGCCCCTTCAGCCGCGGTGCGGAGGGGCCTGGCCCTTCCGCACCTCCTCGCGCTTCGACCGCTGGTTGCGTCTCGGGGTCACCATGCCTATACTTAAGCTATCGTGACAATAAGGTGGCCAGCAGCATGACAACCCAGCGCATATTGATCATCGAGGACGAGCAGGAGATCGCCAACTACCTGCGGCGCGGCCTCGTGCTCGAGGGCTTCCAGGTCAGCGTGGCCCCCGACGGGCCCGCCGGCCTGGCCGAGGCCCGCGAGACGCCCCACGACCTGGTGGTCCTCGACCTGATGCTCCCCGGGATCGACGGCCTCGAAGTGGCCCGCCGCCTCAGGGCGGCCTCGGATATCCCGATCATCATCCTCACCGCCCGCGACGCCGTCGCCGACCGGGTGCGCGGCCTCGAGAACGGCGCCGACGACTATCTCGTCAAGCCCTTCGCCTTCGAAGAGCTCCTGGCCCGCATCCGCGTGCAGCTGCGCCGCCGCCAGGTCGGCCAGCAGAGCGAGATCCTGCGCTTCGGCGCCCTCACCCTCGATACCGCCGCCCGCGAACTGCGCGTGGCCGAGCGCCGCGTCGAGCTCACCGCCAAAGAGTACGAGCTGCTCGAGCTCTTCATGCGCCACCCCAACCAGGTCCTCACCCGCGAGGTGATCTACGACCGGGTCTGGGGGTATGACTTCGGCGGCGAGAGCAATATCATCGAGGTCTATGTGCGCTACCTGCGCCAGAAGCTCGAGTCGGGCGGCGAGCAGCGCGTCATCCAGACCGTGCGCGGCGCCGGCTACATCCTGCGCGAGGAGTAGCCCCGCGGTCACCCACCCGTAATCTGCACCCCTTCCCCAAAGTAGCGCCCCGGTGCTATCCTCGACATCCCCCTGGTCTGGGCGTGTCGGGCGCCCTCATCAGGCGGCCCCGCCAAGTTGCGGGGCTCTGGCCGCGCGGCGCGTGAGCGGCTGCCGCGCGGCCTTCGAGGAACGCCGAGGCCGTTTACGGATCTGCTTTGGGCGCTGCGACCGTCAACAAGACTACCGCGAAGGGCAGTATGGGGCTCCGCTTCTCCGGCCGCACCGGGCGTCGGCTCAGGGTTGCCCTGGCCCTCTTGGCCTTGCTCGCCGCCGGCCTCGCGGCGCTGTTCGCCCCGCCCCTCGCCCTCCCCGCCATCCTCTTCGCCGCGGCTCTCATGCTCTGGGATCGGGCCGCCCTCGCCGCCGACCTGCGCACGCTGGCCGCCGCCGTCTCCACCGCCGCCGCCGGGGTTGAGGCCTCGCCTGTGCCCGCGGCCGGCTTCGTCGCGCCGGGCGAGGCCAAGCTCGAGGTGGCCGACGGGGCCTGGGGCGAGCTCTGCCATGCCCTGAATCGCCTGCTCCAGCAGCGCCGCTCCGAGCAGCAGCTGCGCCATTTGCTCCCCTCGCTGCCCGCCGCCGGCGCCGCGCGCCTGGCCGAGCTGCGCCCGCCGCCCGAGGGCCTGCCCTGCGAGGTGGTCGTGCTGGTCGTGGCCCACCCCGGCGCCCACGGCGACCCCGTGGCCCTCATGCGCGACGCCGCCTACACCGCCCTGCACCAGGCCCAGCTCCACGACGCCCTCCTGGCCCGCTGGGGCGAGGGCGTCGTGTTGATCTTCGGCGCCCTCGGGCAGCAGGGCGGCGCCGGGGCCCTGCGCGGCGCCTACCAGGCGGCCCGCGCCATCAACGCCGCCTGGGCCGCCGGGCTGCCCGCCCAGCGCCCGCGCCTGACCCTCGCCGGCGGCCAGGGGCTCGCCGTGATCCTCCCCGGCCTCGGCCTCACCGTCCTCGGCCCGCCCGTCGAGCAGGCCATTGCCCTCCAGCGCCTCGGCCTCGGCGCGCCCCTCGTCTGCAACGAGGACGCCTACCTCGGCCTGCGCCGCCTCGGCATGATCCCGCCCCACGCGACGCCCCCCGCCGGCCCCCACGCGGCCCGCCTGCCCGCCGCCGACGGCCGCCCGGCCGCCTTCCCCGTCCAGCTGTAGCGGCCTCTGTCTGGGGCGCGCCCGCCCGCCCCTATTCGCGCACCGCATCACAATGCCCTGAAAGGCGGGATGCCTTGCGCTTTGACTCTTGGCGGCGTATAATGCCAGGGACTGTTTTTGTTTTCCCAGACGCGTCTGCGGGGTCCGTCGCTCTGTACAAGGACGGCGCATGGAAGAACTGTTGGGGAACGCTGCTGGCGCTGATGCGTCACCCGCGCTCGACCACGTCGAAAATGGCAACGCCCTCGAGGATGAGGATCTGGCCCTGATGGAGCAGTTCCTCAGGGATCCTGCGCACGACTACCGCAACCTGAAGTACGGGGACACGGTCGATGGACGCATCATGCGCGTCGACCGCGACGAGATCCTGGTCGACATCGGCGCCAAGGCCGAGGGGATCGTCCCGTCTCGCGAGATGCAGTCCCTCGCCCCCGAGGATCGGGCCGCGCTGCAGGTCGGCGAGCCGCTGCTGGTCTTCGTCGTCCAGTCTGAGGACAAAGAGGGCCGGGCCATCCTCTCCGTCGACAAGGCCCGCCAGGAGCGCAGTTGGCGCGTGCTCCAGACCGCCTTCGAGAAGGGCGACGTGATCAGCGCCCGGGTGGTCAACTACAACAAGGGCGGCCTGCTCGTCAATCTCGACGGCGTGCGCGGCTTCGTGCCGGCATCGCAGGTCACCGGCATCAGCCGCGGCCCCGACACCCAGAAACAGTCTGACATGGCCAAGATGGTTAACACCGACTTGAGCCTCAAAGTCATCGAGATCAACCGCAACCGCAATCGCCTGATCCTCTCCGAGCGCCAGGCCGTCCAGGAGTCCCGCGAGATCAAGAAGGACGAGCTGCTCGCTCGCCTCCAGGAAGGGGACGTCCGCACCGGCACGGTCAGCTCGGTCTGCGACTTCGGCGCCTTCGTCGATATCGGCGGCGCCGACGGCCTCGTCCATCTCTCCGAGATCTCCTGGAGCCGGGTCAAACACCCCGGCGAGGTGCTCAAGATGGGCGATAAGGTTCAGGTCTATATCCTGAGCATCGACAACGAGCGCAAGCGCATCGCCCTGTCGATCAAGCGCACCCAGAGCGAGCCCTGGACCAGGGCCGGGGAGCGTTATCAGCTCGGGCAGATCGTCGAGGGCACGGTCACCCAGCTTGCCTCGTTCGGGGCCTTCGCCCGCATCGAGGACGGCATCGAGGGCCTTATCCATATATCGGAGATGGGCGACGAGCGTATCCAGCACCCCAAGGAGGTCGTCGCCGAGGGCCAGGTGATCAGCGCCCGCATTATCCGCATCGACCCCGCCCGCAAACGCATGGGCCTGAGTCTGCGCCTCACCCGCGAGATCGGGGAGGACGAAGACGCAGGCGAGGCCGAGCCGCCCGCGGAGGAGTAGCCTGCGGTTGTTCCTGGGATAGCTAGTTGGAGAACACCATGTCTGACCTCTACAGTAAGTTTACGAAGCGGGCGAAGCAGGTGCTGCAGCTCGCCCATGAAGAGGCGCGCTCATTCAATCACCCCTACATTGGCACCGAGCACATCCTCCTCGGCCTCATCCGCGAGAGCGAGGGGATCGCCGCGCGCGTCCTCGACGATCTGGGCGTTAAGCTGGCTCAGGCCCGCAGCGCCGTCGAGTTCATCGTCGGCATGGGCGAGGGGACGCCCGTCACCGACCAGGAGCTCACCGCCCGCGCCCAGAAAGTCATCAAGTATGCGATTGAGGAGGCTAGCCGCCTCAACCATCACTATATCGGCACCGAGCATCTGCTCCTCGGCCTCGTCCGCAACGGCGAGGGTGTCGCCACCGGCGTGCTCGACATCATGGGCGTCTCGCTCGAGCAGGTCCGCAACCAGGTGATGCGCGTGCTGCGCCACGGCACCGCCGGCACCGCCGAGCAGCGCGCCGGCGCCCCCGGCCAGGCCGCCGCCCAGCGCCAGTCCAAGACCCCTTACCTCGACGCCCTCGGCACCGACCTGACCGAGATGGCCGAGGCCGGGCGCCTCGACCCGATCATCGGCCGCTCGCACGAGATCGAGCGCGTCATCCAGATTCTCTCGCGCCGCACCAAGAATAACCCGGCCCTGATCGGCGAGCCCGGCGTCGGTAAGACCGCCATCGTCGAGGGCCTGGCCCAGCGTATCATCCAGGGCGATGTGCCCGATAGCATCAAGGGCAAGCGCGTCGTCACCCTCGATATGGGCGCCCTGGTCGCCGGCACCAAGTACCGCGGTCAGTTCGAGGAGCGCCTCAAGCGCGTGATCGACGAGATCAAAGAGACGCGCTGCATCCTCTTCATCGACGAGTTCCACACCATCATCGGGGCCGGCGGCGCCGAGGGCACCCTCGACGCGGCCAATATCCTCAAGCCCGCCCTCTCGCGCGGCGAGCTCCAGACTATCGGCGCAACTACCCTCGACGAGTACCGCAAGTACATCGAGCGCGACGCCGCCCTCGAGCGGCGCTTCCAGCCCGTGATGGTCGACGAGCCCTCTCTCGAGGATACCGTGCTCATCCTGCGCGGCATCAAGTCCCGCTACGAGGACTTCCACCAGCTCCAGATCTCCGACGAGGCGATCAAGGCCGCCGCGGCCCTCTCGGCCCGCTATGTGCCCGACCGCCAGCTGCCCGATAAGGCCATCGACCTGATCGACGAGGCGGCCAGCCGCGTGCGCATGTACCGCAGCGCCACCCCGCCCCAGCTGCGCGACGCCCTGCGCGGCCTCGAGGCCCTCCGCAAAGAGAAGGAGGCCGCCCTCGAGGATAAGCAGTACGACCTCGCCAGCGACCTGCGCGAGCGCGAGGAGCGCATGCAGGGTCGCATCACCGCCATCGAGGCCGAGATCGGCGCCGCCGGCGGCGACGAGCGCGTCGCCGAGCGCCCCTACGTCACCGAGGAGGATATCGCCGAGGTGGTCGGCATGTGGACCGGCATCCCCGTGACTCGCCTCAAGGGCGACGAGACGATGCGCCTCATGCAGATGGAGGACTTCCTCCACAATCGGGTGATCGGCCAGCAAGAGGCCATCGTCACCATCTCCAAGGCGGTGCGCCGCGCCCGCGCCGGCCTCAAGGACCCCAAGCGCCCCATCGGCAGCTTCATCTTCCTCGGCCCCACCGGCGTGGGCAAGACCGAGCTGGCCAAAACTCTGGCCGAGTTCATGTTCGGCTCAGAGGATAGCCTGATCAAGATCGATATGTCCGAGTTCCAGGAGCGCCACACCACCTCGCGCCTGGTCGGCTCGCCCCCCGGCTATGTCGGCTACGGCGAGGGCGGTCAGCTCACCGATGCGGTGCGCCGCAAGCCCTACTGTGTGGTGCTCTTCGACGAGATCGAGAAGGCCCACCCCGACGCCTTCAACCTGCTGCTCCAGGTGCTCGAGGACGGCAACCTCACCGATGGCAAGGGCCGCAAGGTCGACTTCCGCAATACCATCATCATCATGACCTCGAACGTCGGCACCGAGCACATCCGCCGGGCCAGCCGCATCGGCTTCGGCGGCAACGCCGACGAGATCGACCAGACCGACATGCGTCGCAAGGTCGACGATGCCCTTAAGGCCCTCTTCCGGCCCGAGTTCCTCAACCGCATCGACGCGACGATCATCTTCCACCCCCTCACCACCGACGAGATCAAGCAGATCACCTCGCTGATGCTCAAGCGCGTCCAGAAGCAGCTCGACGAGCACCAGATGCGCCTCGACGTCCGCGAGGACGCTCTGGCTTACCTGGCCCGCCGCGGCTACGACCCGGCCTTCGGCGCCCGGCCCCTGCGCCGCCTGATCACCAATGTGATCGAAGACCCCCTGGCCGAGGGCCTGCTCGACGGCCGCTTCATCGAGGGCGACCTGATTGTGGTCGATACCGTCGAGGAGGAGCTGCGCCTGCGCTCGCAGCGCCAGATCGAGTCCGTCGAGGCCGCCCCCGAGGCCGCCGAGGCCAGCCCCGCCCTGGTCGAGTAAGAGCGGCGGGCCAGGTCCGCATTGGTAAACAAGCGGGGGCTACGGCCCCCGCTTTCGTTTGTTCTGGTTGTCCTTTGCCGCGGCTTTCGAGCAGGCCTTACGGCCGCGCGGGCGGCCCCAAATGGTATAATGACCCCATGGCGAAGACGCGCACGATCTTCATCTGCCAGCAGTGTGGCGCCCAGCAGTCCCGCTGGATGGGCAAATGCCCCGACTGTGGCACCTGGGACAGCCTGGTCGAGCAGACCGAGGCCAAGACGTCGGGCCGCGGCTCGATCCGCGACAGCGGCAGCGCCGGGGCCCGCCCCGTGCGCCTGCGCGACGTGCCCATCGGCGGCTTCCAGCGCCTCCCCGTCTACGCCGAAGAGCTCTCGCGCGTCCTCGGCGGCGGCCTCGTCCCCGGCTCGGTCGTGCTGATCAGCGGCGACCCCGGCGTGGGTAAGTGTGTCACAGGCGATACGCGGGTCTTTGACCCGGTAAATGGAGCCTTGCTTCCAATTACCGCGTGGGCCAAGCATCCGCGGCCAGTGCTAGCGCTTGATGAGGCGCAACAGCAGCTTGAGCCGGTAAGTACCAACGCCTTCCTCGATCAGGGGGTGCAGCCAATCGTCAAGCTGACGACGGGCCTCGGCCGTGAGCTGCGGTGTACTGCGACGCATCCGGTACTCACGCCTGACGGATGGCGAGCAGTCAGTACGTTGACGCCAGGGCAGCGCATCGCGGCGCCGCGGGCCCTCCCATACTTTGGAACCCGTGTGATGCCCGAGGCCCACCTCAAGCTCGTCGCCTACATCCTTTCCGACGGCTCATCGCACAGCGACCTGAATGTGACTACGGCGATCCCAGAGGTCGTTACCGATCTTGAGAAGCTTGCAGATTGCTTTGGAATGGATCTGCGTGCCTATCCAAAGCCGGGCAATCGGGCTGCATCGTACCGCTTTGTTGTTCCCCAGGGGCAGCGTGCGCTTCATCGAGCTACAGTCGCTGCCGCCCTGAAGCGGGTGCAGGCGCAGAGTGGTATGTCGTGGGCGGACTGGGCTCGGGCAGCGGAAGTGCCCTATTTCGCGTTGAACAAATGGCGCCGTGGCATGAGTGTGCCGAGCGCAGCCTGCCTTGGTCGGCTCGCTGCCGCAGCACAGGTGCCGGTTGAGGCGCTTGGTAGCGAGGCGCGCCATCTCGCTGAGATGACGAGCCCCGCCTCCCGGCTGATTGCTTCACTGGGCCTCCGCTATAGCCGCGCAGAAACGAAGGCTGTACCAGACGTGATCTTCGAGCTGCCGTCTCAGCAGCTCGCGCTCTTCCTCAAGACGCTCTTCACGTGCGATGGCTCAGTTTATGTGACCAGGGAAGGTCGTCCCGGCATTTCATATAGCACAATCAGCCGCAGACTTGCCGAGGACATCCAACATCTGCTGCTTCGCTTTGGCTTTATGGCCAAGTTGCGCACGAAGCCGTCCAGAGTAAACGGCGATCCGTACACCGCCTACGAGCTCCAGCTCCTCGGTGTGAGCACTGTGCGCCGTTTCCTTGACCAGATCGGGATTGTGGGGCGCGACGAGGCAAAGGCACGTATCGTATCGATGTCTGAGCCCGCGCGTGCTTCGACTCATCACGACACCGTTCCGACAGGCGCGCTCTTCTGGCAGCATCTCCACGCTGTTGCCGGGCCTTCCTTCAAGCTGATCTCGTCTCGCGCTGGCGTTGTGGTGCGGAACCGCCGCCATGACCGGCCACTGTGTCGAAGCACGGTTGCTGCTCTGGCGGATGCCTATCCCTCTGATTACTTGCGGACTCTCGCCTACGGTTCAGTCTATTGGGACGAAGTCGTAAGCGTTGAGCAGGCCGGCGAGGAGCGTGTCTACGATTTATCGGTGCCCGGCCCCGCAAATTTTGTGGCCAACGATCTGATTGTTCATAACTCGACCCTCCTGGGTCAGGTGGCCGCCCACTTCGCCGCCAATGTCGGCAGCGCCCTCTACGTCAGCGCCGAGGAGTCGGCCCAGCAGATCAAGCTGCGCGCCGAGCGCCTGGGCATGGACGCCGATGACCTCTACGTCTTCTCCGAGACCTCCCTCGATATCATCCTCCAGCAGATCCGCGAGCTGCGCCCCGGCATGGTCATCGTCGACTCGATCCAGACCGTCTACCTCGAAGAGCTCACCAGCGCCGCCGGCAGCGTCTCGCAGGTGCGCGAGGGCGCGCTACGCCTGATGCAGCTCGCCAAAGAGCTCGGCATCCCGATCTTCCTGGTCGGCCACGTCACTAAGGAAGGCACGATCGCCGGCCCGCGCGTGCTCGAGCATATCGTCGACGTGGTGCTCTACCTCGAGGGCGACCGCTTTCACCAGTATCGCCTGCTGCGCGGGGTCAAGAACCGCTTCGGCTCGACCAACGAGGTCGGCGTCTTCGAGATGGCCGGCGACGGCCTCCGCGAGGTGCCCAACCCCTCCCTGGTCTTCCTCGCCGAGCGCAACGCCGGCAGCCCCGGCTCGACCGTCGCCGTCATGATGGAGGGCACCCGCCCGCTGCTGGTCGAGATCCAGGCCCTCACTTCGACTACGGGCAGCGCCCAGCCCCGCCGCACCACCAACGGCTTCGACCTCAACCGCCTGCTCATGCTCGGCGCAGTGCTCACCAAGCGCGTCGGCCTGCCCCTCTTCAACCAGGATATCTATGTCAATGTGGTCGGCGGGCTGCGTATTGGCGAGCCGGCCGCCGATCTCGCCGTGGCCGTGGCCGTGGCCTCGTCGTACCGCAACCAGCGCATCGAGAGCGACCTGGTCCTCGTCGGCGAGGTCGGCCTCTCGGGCGAGCTGCGCACGGTCAGCCAGATCGACCGGCGCCTCGCCGAGGCCGCCAAGCTCGGTTTCACCAAGGCCGTCGTCCCCGCCACCGCTCAGGCCGCCGCCGCCGGCCTAGAGCTGCTGCCCGCCCGCTCGTTGGCCGAGGTGGTTGACCTCCTGGCCCGCAAGCAGTAGCCGCCCCCCTGACGACACTACGCGCCGCAGCGTAGCGCGAACGCCCCCAGGCACTGTATGAAGGTCAGCCTCAAGTTTGTGGCGCGGATTCTGGGGATGCTGCTCCTGGCCTACGCCGGGTGGTATGTCGGTCGCTCCCTCTCGAGCCCGCAGCCCGACGACATGCAGGAGTTCGCCACCCAGCTGCTCACCCTCGCCGGCGCCGGCCTCGGCCTGCTGGTGACCCCCCGCCTCACCATCGAGCCCGTCGAGGATCTGCTGCGCCGCTCGCGCAGTGTGCCCCTCCCCGAGCTGCTCGTCGTGGGCGCCGGGGCCATGGTCGGCCTCGTCTTCGCCGTGCTGCTCAGCGTGCCCCTGGCCAGCCTGCCCGCCCCCCTGAGTCAGTTTCTGCCCCTCGTCGCCGCCGGTGTCCTCGCCTACGCCGGGGCCACTGTCTTCGGGGCGCGCCGCTACGACCTCGGCGAGTTGCTGAAGGGCCTGCGCCGCCCCGCGCCCGCCCCGACTCTGCCCCCACCCGAGAGCGCCCCGCCCCCGCGCCGCCTGCTCCTCGATACCAGCGCGATTATCGACGGGCGCATCGCCGCCGTCGCCCGCAGCGGCTTCCTCGAGGGCACCCTGATCGTCCCCGCCTTCGTGCTCGCCGAGCTCCAGCAGCTCGCCGACTCGGCCGACGACCTGCGACGCGGCAAGGGCCGTCGCGGCCTCGAACTGCTCAACGAGATGCAGCGCCAGTCGCCCCTGCCCGTCGAGGTGGTCAACGTCGAGGTCTCGGGCGTCACCAAGGTCGACGATAAGCTCGTCGCCCTGGCCCGCCAGTACGGCTGCCCGATCATCACCAACGACTTCAACCTCAACAAGGTCGCCGCCCTCCAGGGCGTCAAAGTCCTCAGCCTCAACACTCTCAGCGAGGCCGTGCGCCCCCTGGTCATCCAGGACCAGCGCCTCAAGCTGCTGATCCGCAACGAGGGCAACGCCCGCCAGCAGGGCGTCGGTTACCTCGACGACGGCACCCCCGTCATCGTCGAGGACGCCCGCCACCTCATCGGCCAGACCGCCGAGGTGGTGGTCACCCGCCTCCACCAGACCCAGACCGGCCGCCTGATCTTCGCCACCCTCCCCCCCGGCTAATGGCTAGTCCGCCGCCGCCGGCATTATTTCTAAAGAAAAAAATCATGCGTGCAATCATCCAGCGGGTGAGCGAGGCCGCGGTCGAGGTCGCGGGGCAGGTGGTGGGGCGGACGGGCCCGGGGCTCCTGGTGCTGCTCGGGGTGGGGCACGGCGACGGCGAGGCAGAGGCGCAGCTGCTGGCCGACAAGACCGCCGGGCTGCGCATCTTCGGCGACGCCGACGGCAAATTCAACCTCTCGCTGCTCGATGTTGGGGGCGGCGTCCTCGTAATCTCCCAGTTCACGCTCTACGCCGACGCCCGCAAGGGCCGCCGCCCCAGCTTCACCGACGCGGCCCACCCCGACCTCGCCGCCCCCCTGGTCGAGGCCTACGCCGCCGCCCTACGCGCCCTGGGCGCCCCCGTCGAGACGGGGGTCTTTGGCGCCCATATGCGCGTCTCTCTCGTCAACGATGGCCCCGTGACGATCATCCTCGACAGCGCAACCTGGCAGCAGCCGCGGCGCGCCTGAATGCTCGCAAGCCATGCTTGCGGCACGCCACCCTCTCCCCCCCTGGTACGAGCCCGATGCTATAATGCGCCAGGGTATCGCCTGCTCGGGCGACCCTCACCCAGAGGTCAGCCCATGCCCCCTGTCGCCTGCTCGATCCAGCGTGAGGTTGACGTCTATGTGGCGATGAGCCGCGCTCGCGAGCTTGCCACAGCCGTCGGCTTCGGGCAGGTCGACCGCACGCGCATCGAGATTGTCATCCTCGAGCTCACCCGCAACCTGCTAGTCCACGCCGGCGGCGGTACCATCGGCCTGGCCCGCGTCGATGACCCCCTGCACGGCCCGGGCATCGCGGTCGAGGCCGTCGATACGGGGCCCGGCATCGCCGATATTAAGCTGGCGCTCCAGGATGGCTTCAGCACCGCCCACACCCTCGGCGCCGGGCTGCCCGGCGTCCGTCGCCTGATGGACGAGTTCCAGATCGAGTCGAGCGTTGGCGTCGGCACGCGTGTGCGCGCCGTTAAGTGGCTTGCCACGCCGCAGCGGAGGTCCGTCTATGGGCGTTAGCTGGGGCGCGGTCGTCCGCCCGAAGCAGGGGCAGACGGTCAGCGGCGATACCTACGTGGTCGAGGAGTACGAGCCCCGTGGCCTCCAGGTCAGTGTGATCGACGGGCTAGGCGGCGGCGTCGAGGCCGCCAAAGCCGCCGAGGGGGCGGCCGAGATCATGCGCGCGAACCCCGGCGGCGACCCGGCCATGCTCGTGCAGCGGGCCCACACCGCCATCCACGGCACCAGGGGCGCGGTGATGGCCGTGATGACCTTCAACCTGCAGCTGCGCAGCATGAGCTACATCGGGGTGGGCAACATTGGCGCCCACGTCTACAGCAGCCAGCCGATCAAGCCGATCTCGAAGAACGGCATCATCGGCTACAGGCTGCCGACCCTGCTGAAGCTGGCCTATAGCTATAATTCTGGCGACACCTTCGTTCTTTATAGCGACGGCGTCTCAAGCCGCTTCAGCCTCGACTCGACCATCGACCCTGCCCTGGCCCCCCAGAGCCTCGCCGAGCAGATCCTGCAGCAGTTCGGCAAAGACAATGACGATGCCACCGTGGTCGTCGTGCGGGTCACCGAGTAGCGCCCATGAACTCCAGCCTCGCAGCCTGGCTCGAAGCTCAGCGCCCCGACCTGCTCGCGCAGTGGGCCGGCCTCATTCCGCCCGCCGACGCGGGCTCGCCCGAGCCTGTCTCCGAGGTTGCCACAATCAGCCCGGCCCTCGACGTCGCCCTGCTCTACGAGGGCCTCGTCGCGGCGGCCGCGGGCGACCCCGCGCCCTTCTACACCCACCTGTGCGACCTCACCCTCGCCGAGGGCCCCGAGGCCGGCCTCGCCCATGCCATCGCCCTCACCCAGCAGCTCGCTCGCGAGGCCCGCACCCTCGCCCGTGGCGCCGCCGACCCCGCCGAGGCCCTGGCCCTCACCGCAGAGCTGGATACGCTCTTCGATGGGGCCGCCGCCGCCGTGGCTCGGGCCTGGGACGACCATAGCCGCGACCTGATCCGCGACCACGAGTTTATCGCCGAGAGCCTCGACGCCGCCTCGGCCTCGGCCGACCGGCGCGCCCTGCAGCTCCAGGCCCTCAACGTCATCTCGCAACAGCTCTCGGCGATCCTCGAGCCCGAACAGCTCTTCGAGCTGGTGATCTCGAACCTGCAGCGCCTCACCGGCGTGGCCCACCTCTCCCTCTGGCTGCCCACGCAGCTCGAGATGGGCGTCGACGAGGGCGACGGCGCCACGCCCGCCCTGGTGGCCCACAAGGTCATCGGCGCCGAGCACACCCCGGTCCTCGGCATGCTCCTCCCCCTCGAGCGGGCCGCCGACGCCGTGGCGCGGGCCTTCAGCAGCGCCGCCCTGCAGTTCGAGATGCGCCCCGACCCCGCCCGCCAGGGCCTCTGGCTGCAGCCCGAGTGCGGCGTCCTCGCCCTGCCCATGGTCGCCGGCGAAAAGGCGGTGGCCGTGGTGGTGCTGCAGGACCCCGACCCGGTCAACCAGCTGCGCCTCCAGCAGGATCTGGCCCAGGCGGTGATCAGCCAGACCGCGATCGCCTTCTCCAATGCGCGCCTCTACGACGAGGTGCGCGGCCTCAACGTCGAGCTCGAGCAGCGCGTCGCCGTGCGCACCAGCGAGCTGCAGGACGAGAAGGATCGCCTGGCGACCATCCACCAGATCTCGACCGAGGTCAGCAGCACCCTCGACCTCGACGCGCTGCTCAGCACCTCGCTGCAACTGCTCGCCGATATCACCAGGGCCGAGCACGCCTCGATTATGCTGGTCGAGCAGGACGACAGCAGCCTGATGGTGACCCGCGCTGTGCTCGGCGTGCCCGCCAATCCCAACAACTATGTTCGCTTCCCGATGGGCAGCGGCATCGCCGGCTGGGTGGCCCAGCACCGCGTCGGCCTGATCGTCGACGATGTGAATAAGGACGAGCGCTGGATCACCGCCCCGGGCGGTTCGCTGCGCAAGCGCGAGGGCGCCATGATCGCCGTGCCCCTGGTGGTCCAGGGCGATGTGCTCGGCGTGCTCACCCTCTCGCATCGCCAGACCGGCTTCTTCCACGAGGGCCATCTGCGCATGCTCAACGCCTGCGCCGGCTCGATCGCGATCGGCATCAACAACGCGAACCTCTTCCAGATGATTAGCGCCGAGGCCGAGCGCCGCTACGAGCTGCTCGATCATCAGCAGAAGGAGGCCAGCCAGATCCAGGCGATCCTCCAGAGCCTCAGCGACGGCGTGATCGTCTGCGACCTCGAGGGGCGCGTCCTGGTGACCAACCCCGCTGCGGCGATCATTCTGGCCCGCAACGTCGAGGATCTGCTGCTCTGGAACCTCCACGATATCATCACGCGCTACCTTGGCCCGCGCTCGTCCGAGATGCCCCTCGAAGAGCTGCTACGTCGCCCGCTCACCCGCGAGGAGCAGCCCCGCTTCTTCCAGGCCATGCTCAAGGTCGGCGTGCGCACGGTCAGCCTCTCGATGGGCCCGGTGCTCAAGGACGACAACGAGATGCTCGGGGCCCTGCTGGTGCTGCGCGATATTACTCGCGAGATCGAGGCCGACCGGCTCAAGACCGAGTTCATCGGCACGATGTCTCACGAGCTGCGCACGCCTATGACTGCGATCAAGGGCTTCACCCAGCTGCTCTCGATGGGCGGCCTTGGCCCCCTCAACGAGACCCAGCGCGAGTTCGTGACCACGATCTACAGTAACACCGAGCGCATGATCGCGATGATCAACGACGTACTCGACATAACAAAAATCGAGTCGGGCAGCGTCGACGTCGAGTGGCGCTCGCTGCATATGGCCGAGGCCCTGAGTGGGGTCGTGGCCGAGCTGCGGCCGGCGATTACCGAGCGCAGGCACGAGCTGTCGATCAGCATCCCGCCCGGCCTGCCCCTGGTGCGCGGTGACGCTCACAGGCTCCACCAGATCCTCTACAACCTGCTCTCGAACGCGGTAAAGTACACCCCCAGGGGCGGCCAGATCTGGGTCGAGGCCCACGAGGCCCGCTTTGAGGATCTGCCCGAGGAGGTGCGCGATAGCCTCCCCCAGGGCCGCCGCTACACCCAGCTCAGCGTGCGCGATACCGGTGTGGGTGTCGCTCCCGAGGACCAGGGCCGCATCTTCGACCGCTTCTATCGCACCGAGAACCCCCTCAAGATCGAGGCCGGCGGCACCGGCCTGGGCCTCTCGCTGGTCAAGCCCCTGGTCGAGCTGCTGGGCGGCCGCATCTGGGTCTGTAGCGAGCCCGGCGAGGGCAGCACCTTCAGCTTCGTCCTGCCCGCCGTCGAGCCCGGTAAGTAGCCGCGTCCGGCTAGCATCCCTGCGCCGGGGCCGTAAACGGCTCGGCTCCATGCTGCGAAGGCCACCTGCGTGGCCTGGCGAGCCCGCCGGTTGAGCGGCCGGGCGTGGGGTAAAGCGGCCCCTGGCCTGAAGCCGGCCCGCGCCCCGTGCTATACTTGGCGGCCATGAGCCAGCACTACCAGGCCGGCGACACTGTCGGCCCGTACATCATCGGCGGCCCTCCGCGTCGCGTGGGCCACTGCCTGCGCTATGCGGTCGCCGGCCCCGGCGCGAGCGGGCCCCTCGCCCTGGCCCTGCTCGACCGCGACCTGACGCCCGGGCCTGAGGCTGTCGCGAGCTTCAGAGCGCAGGCCGCCGCCGCGACCCGGCTGGTTCACCCGCAGATTGTGCCGCTCATCGCCTCTGGCGAGCACGCGGGCCTGCCGTATCTCGTCAGCGCGCCCGCGGGCCGCCCCCTCGACGCCATTCTGGGCGCCGAGGGGCGCTTCGGGTATGGGCGCAGCCTCACCATCTTCAGTCAGCTGGTTGAGGGCCTGGCCTTTGCCCACCGCTCGGGCCTCGCTCATGGCTGCCTCGCACCGTCTCTGGTGCTGCTGAGCGAGGGTGTAGCGGCCGTCGACGGCTTCTGCCTGGCCCTTCCCGGCGCCGCGCTTCCTGCGCTCACCCTTGAACAGGCCCGTTTTCTGCCCCCCGAGGTCCTGGGTGGGCAGGTCGTCCCGAGCGCAAGGATCGACAGCTACGCCCTGGGTGCGTTGCTCTATGCGCTGCTGGCGGGCGCCGCGCCCTTCCAGGGCGATACCCTCGCCGACCTGCTGGCGGCGAAGCGAGCCGAGCCTGGGCCGACGATTGCCCCCGCCCTCGCCGGGCTCGCTGAGACCGAGCGCATGATCTGCGACTTTCTGCTGCGCCGGCTGCTCGCCCCTGACCCGCGCGAGCGCTTCGCCGATCTAGGCCAGGTGCGGCTGGCCATCCCCGCGCCTTTCGGGCTGAGCAACGCTGCCCTGCCCACAACCTCCGGTGGCGCCCCGGCGACCCGGGAGCCGGCCTCTCCCGAGCGCGAGCGTGCGTTCGAGCCCGAGGCGAAGGGCGGTTTTCTGGACATGATCTTCGACCGCATCGGCGATCTGTTCAGGCCTGACACTGCGGTCGAGCGCGGGGCCGCCGATACTGCCCGTGGGGCGGACGAGGCGACCCTCGAGGGAACACGTCACCCACCCATCGTCGGTCCTGGCGCTACGGCGCGCA
>CAZKTU010000022.1:0-13945 GCA_964555675.1 uncultured Oscillochloris sp. | reverse complement strand
CAGTGGTCAGCCCCGACCCTACGGCGGGCGACGAGCCGCCCCCGGCGGTCGACGAGCGGGAGGCCGACGACGGGGCCGCGCGGGGCGTCGAACCCGAGGCGCCCGCTGAGGAGACCCCGCGCGGCGAAGGCCGGCGCCCCGAGCACCAGGCCCGCCGCATCGACGCCGTCATGCCTCGCATCGTCGGCCTGGGGCGCAGTGTGCGCCTGCTGGTGCAGGTGCGCATGCCCGCTTCGCGCCCCCTGGGGCCCGAGGACTGGCCCGCGGCGACCCGCCCCGACCTGGTCGAGCGCGATACCCGCGCCGTGGGCCTGGTCTTCCCGCGCGACGCGGCGAGCGGCGAGCTGCTCGGGCTGCCCCTGCGTGTCGAGGCCAGCTCGGACGCCTTCACGATCGAGCCGCCCGCCTTCGACGTCGAGGTGCCGCCCGACGGCGAATCGCCTCTGGTCAAGTTCCGCCTCACCGCGCGCAGCCTCGGCCCCGCCGAGGTCGATATCGCCGTGCGCGCTCCCGCCGGGCCGATCCTCGGCACCGCCTATATCGGCACCTCGGTCGAGGGCCTGGAGCCGGTCGCGCCACCCCTGAGCAGCGCGACGGCCCGGGTCTTCCCACAGGTGGTCGGGGCCTTCGCCGGGCTGGAGATCAGGCTGGAGCAGGACGCCGCGGGCCTGCACGCGAGCTGCGAGCTCGACCATGTCGACGGCAACAGCCGTAGCGTCCTCGTGGAGCAGGCGCCGGTGACCTTAGCGTACGAGCCGCTGCTGGCCGCGGCGAATGACCCGGTCGCCTACGGCGGCCTCCTCGCGGGGCAGCTCTTCGCCGACCCGCGCATGCGCGAGGCCTGGGCGACGGCGCGGCAGCACGCGGCGGCCGCGGGGGCCGCCCTGCGGGTGAGCCTGCGCATCGAGGGCCCCGACGAGCTGCACCGGCTCTACTGGGAGACGCTTCGCGACCCGATCGACGGTCAGCCGATCGCCCTGGGCGACCAGGTTCTGGTCTCGCGGTTCATCCCGAGCCCCGATGTGACCAGCATCCCCCTGCCGCGCCGCGACGAGCTGCGCGCCCTGCTGGCCGTCGCCAGCCCGACGGACCTGGTCGCCTTCGGCCTCGACCCGATCGACGTGGCGACGGAGGTGCGGGAGGCGCGCAGGGCTCTGGGCGAGCTGGCGACCACCCTGCTGGCCGACCACCCGGGCGCCGCGGGGCGGGCCTCGCTGGAGGCGATCCGGGCCGGGCTGACGGCGGGCGCGCAGGTGCTGTACCTGATCTGCCACGGCACCCAGCCCGCCGGCGAGGAGCCGACCCTCTGGCTCGAGGACGCGGGCGGGGCGAGCGCGCGCGTGCGAGCCTCGGAGCTGGTCGAGCTGATCCGCCTGACCGGCAGGCGGCCCCTGCTGGTTGTGCTGGCCTCGTGCTACAGCGCCGGCGGGGGCCGCGCCGACACCCTGATGGCCCTCGGGCCGCGTCTGGCCTACGCCGGTGTGCCGGCCGTGGTGGGTTTCCAGGGTCAGGTCGAGGCCGTGACGGCGCGCAGACTGCTCGCGCCGCTCTTCGCCGACCTCGGCTCGGCCGATGGCGTGGTGGACCGGGCCCTGGCCACGGCGCGCTACGGGCTACGGGCGGACGGCTGGTGGCAGGCCGTGCTCTGGCTGCGCACGCGCAGTGGCCGGCTTTGGGCCCCGGGCGGGCCGTAGGGACGGGAAAGGGCCCTATGCTATAATGCGCGAATAACGCGGCGCCTGCGGCCGCGGACAAGCCCCCAGACGGAGGAGCGGAAGCCCTATGAAGCCCCTGATCGGAATCTCATGCGGCACGTTTCATGATCGGGCCTGGTGTCCGCCGTCGTTCGGCCACCGCCAGACCTACGTCGACGCAATCTTACGGGCCGGCGGCGCGCCGCTGCTGATCCCGCCCGTCCAGGACGAAGCCACGTTGCGCGTGCTCTACGAGCGGCTCGACGGTGTGCTCTTCGCGGGCGGGGGCGACATCGAGCCGGCCCACTACGGCGCCGCGCCCCACGTCAAGCTCGGGCTGATCGACCCGCTGCGCGATGGCGCCGAGCTGCCGATGGCGCGCTGGGCCGTGGCCGAGGGCAAGCCCATCCTGGGCATCTGCCGGGGCGTGCAGGTGCTGAATGTGGCCCTGGGGGGGACCCTGTACCAGGATATCCCCTCGGAGGTGGCCACCGAGCTGCAGCATAATCTCTCGTACGAGCGCGAAGACTGGACCCACATGGCCCACGAGATCAGCGTCGCGCCCGACTCGCGCCTGGCTCGCCTGCTCGGCGTCGAGCGCCTGGCGATCAACTCGCTGCACCACCAGTCGGTGCGCGAGATCGCCGCGGGTCTGCGCGCCGTAGCCTGGGCCCCCGACGGCGTGGTCGAGGCCCTCGAGGGCGCGGGCACCGCCTTTGTGGTCGGCGTGCAGTGCCACCCAGAGGCCCTGCAGGCCCAGGCCGACCCGCGCTGGCAGGGGGTCTTCGCCGGCTTCGTCGAGAGCTGCATCCAGTATCGCGGGGCGCCCGCCCTGGCAGCGTGAGTAGCGCAAGGAGTTCCTGTGAAGCGCCCGATCATCGGCGTCTCGTGTATGAACGGCGATTCGGAGGGCGGCGGGGCGGTGATTGCCGTGCGCCCGACCTATGTGCAGGCCCTCGAAGCCGCCGGGGCCGTGCCGCTGCTCATCCATCTGACCGACGACCTCACTGTTGTCCGAACGCTCTACGAGCTTTGTGACGGAATCTTGTTGCCCGGCGGCATCGACATCGACCCGGCCTACTTCGGCGAAGAGCGCCACCCGATGCTCGGCGAGGTCGACCCCCAGCGCGATGCGGTCGAGGTGGCCCTGGCCCGCTGGACGCGCGACGAGGGCAAGCCCTTGCTCGGCATCTGCCGGGGCGTGCAGGTGCTCAACGTGGCCTTCGGCGGCTCGCTCTGGCAGGACCTGCCCAGCCAGCTGCCCACGAGCCTCGACCACCGCTACAATACGAAGCTCGAGGTCTATGATGTGCAGGGCCACACCATGGCCATCGACGGCGATAGCTGGCTGGCCGGGCGCCTCGATACCGACACGGTGCTCGCCAATACGATGCACCACCAGGCCGTGAAGGATGTCGCACCCGGCCTGCGGGTCGTGGCCCGCGCCCCCGACGGGGTGATCGAGGCCGTCGAGGGCACCGGCGAGCAGTTCGTCGTCGGCGTCCAGTGCCACCCCGAGCACCTCTGGAGGCAGGCCGAGCCGCGCTGGCTACGCTTCTTCGAGGGCTTCGTCGCCGCCTGTCGCGGCTGAGCTGTGAGTATCGGCCTGTTCGACTCGGGCCTGGGCGGGCTCTCGGTCGCGCGCGCGCTGCGGGCGGCCCTGCCGCGCCACGACCTGCTCTACCTCGCCGATAGCGCCCACTGTCCCTACGGCCCCCTGCCCGCCGAGCGGGTGCGCCAGCGCTCGCTGGCCTGCGCCCGCTGGCTGGTCGACCGGGGCGCCCAGGTGGTGGTGGTGGCCTGCAATACGGCCACCTCGGCCGCCGTCGAGCTGTTGCGCGCGACCCTACCCGTGCCGGTGGTCGGCATGGAGCCGGGCGTGAAGCCGGCCGTGGCGGCCACGCGCAGCGGCAAGGTCGCCGTGCTGGCCACGAGCGGCACCCTGCGCAGCGACCGCTTCGCCAGCCTGGTCGAGCGTTTCGCGGGCGGGGTCGAGGTGCGCACCGTGGCCTGTCCCGGCATGGTCGAGCTGGTCGAGGCGGGCGAGCTGTATGGGGCGCGGGCGACGGCCGTCGTCGCCGGCTACGTCGCCCCCCTGGTGGCCGATGGCGTAGATGCCCTGGTGCTCGGCTGCACCCACTTCCCGCCCCTGCGTGGGCTGATCGCGGCGGCGGCCCCGGCGGCGACGATTATCGACACCGGCCCGGCCGTAGCGGCCCAAACCGCCCGCCTGGTACGTAGGGTCGACGGCTTGGGGACGATTCGCTGCGCCACCACGGGCGACCCACAAAGCGTCGCCCCAGCCCTGGCGCGGGTCTGGGGCGAGGCCGTTGGTGTTGAGCGGGCCGACTGCTAGGACGAAGCCTGGCTCAGCCGTCGCTGGGCGCCTGCTCGCCCGTGGTGGGCGGGGCCGGCTCGGGGGCGGGCTGCTGGTCGGGGGCGGGGGCGGGCGCCGGCGCCGGCTGGATGTTCGGGTCGAACGGGGCGGGCGGGGGCGCGGCCGGGTCGGGGGTCGGCGCGAGCAGCGGGTCGACCGTGGGCACGGGCGTGGGCAGGGGCTTGCCGTCGGGGCCGAGGTCGGCCGGGTTCACCTCGAAGATATTCGGCCAGGGCTTGAACTTCGTCTCGAAGCTGCGGCGCTCGATGACCTGGCCGGCGCGCTCGATCACGCGGGTGAACTCGATGGTCATGCCGCCGCGGGCGGTGTCGCTCTGGCGCGGGCTGCCGCGCGGTCGCTCGGGCTCGGCGACGTAGACGGGGTCGGTGGGGGCGGGCACGCGGTCGGTGGTGGTGGGGCCGACCAGCGACACCTTGCGCCCGTCGTCGGTGCCGTAGATGCGCACCTCGGCCGTCGTGCCGTCGGTCAGGCTCTGGATGAGCAGCCAGTTGCCCGTATCGTTGAGGAACTTCAGGTCGAGGGCCCCGGTGAAGATCGTAGCGTCCATGCCGGGGCCGTCGCCGTACCCGGCGAAGGCGAACTTATCGTACCAGCTGATGTAGAACGAGTGGCCCCAGCGCTCGGTGATCGGCAGGCCGGCCCAGAAGGCCGCGCGGAACATCGTAGTCGAGTCCTGGCAGATCCCGCCGCCCCACTCGAGCTGGGTGCGGTTCTGCACGATCGCGTAGCCCTCGACGAAGCCGTTCGACTCGTCGATCTCGCCGATGGTCTCGTTGAACGAAAACTCCTCGCCGGGGGCCAGCAGCACGCCGTGGAGCAGCTTCATGCCGGCCTTGATATTGGTGATCCGGTACGCGGCCGAGCCGCTAAAGTCGCTACGCCCGACCGAGATGAGCTCGCCGATGCCGAGCTGGTCGAGAGTGGCGGCCGTGACGGGCGAGGGCACCTCGCTCAGGGGCATGGCCAGGCTGCGCTCGGCGGCGGGGCGGCCGAGGGCGCCCAAGACGAGCTCTTCGGCGCGGGCCACGTCGAGGCGCAGGCCGGGCGTGCCCTCCCTGATGATGCGCAGGTCGCCGTCGTTCCAATCGAGGCGCGGGTGCTCGCCCGCAACCTGGGTGGCCTCGGCAATCGTCGCGAGCTGCTCGCGGATCGGGGCGCCGTCGATGCTGACCGCGAGGGTATCGCCGGCGGGGCCGGTGGCGCGCTCGACGCGCACCAGACGTGCCAGCTCGTCGAGGGGCCAGACATAGGGCTCGTCGACGCCCTCGACCGTAAGGGTGACAGGGCCGGCGAGGATCGCCGCGATGGCGCTCTCGGCCTCCTTGACGGCGGCGTCGCTCAGGCGCGGCTGCAGCTCGCGGGTGCGCAGGGCGATCGTCTGGCTATCGAGGTCCTGGAGCGCCGCCGTAATCTCCTGCAGCGTCTCGGCGACGAGGACCTGCTGGCCGGTGGCGGCGGGCGCCGTGGAGATACTGGCGCCGTTCAGGCGCAGGGTCGCGTCGACGGCGGGCTGGTTCACCTCGGCCACGCGGGCGAGCAGGTAGCCCTGCATGGCCTGCTGGTCGACTGTCATGTGCAGGGGCAGCTCGAGGCCATTCTGATAGACGGCCAGAACCTCGCGCAGATTCTCGAAGAAGCCGTGGTGGCGACCCGCGGCCAGAGCCGTAGAGACCGCGCCGTCGAGCTCGAGGCGCACCCCAAGCTCGGCGAGGGTGGGCGTCCAGGTGCGCTCGCCATAGGTCAGGGTCACGGGCTGGGCGAGGAAGGGCGCAAAGCGCTGCTCGAGAGCCTGACGAGCCTCGGGGGCGCTCAGCTCGCCGACGGCGACGCCGCGGATCGTGACATTGGGGTAGATCCGCCCTGCGTAGCTACGGTCGACGGCGTAGAGGCCGGCGCTTGCCGTGATGACGGCGAGCAGCACGGCGGCGACCAGAAACACCCACACGCGCCGCGTGCGGCGGGGGCGACGGGGGGTGCGGGCATTTGGGGCGGGCGCGCTATTCGCCGATGACCCGAGGGGCGAGAGATGCTCAACCGACACCAGGACCTCCTGAGCAGGCGCAGGCGAGGGCGGATTGGAATTTGCTTTAGCAACTATACGGGGCGGGCATTACCCATGTCAATGAGGATTAGATGATCTAAGGGCCACATGGCGCAGCCAAGCATGCAATTGATATGCCAATTGTGCTGCCTGTTGGTGCAACCCTAAGCATCCTCGCCATTGAGACAGCGCAGAGCGGCATCGCAGAGGATGGCCACGCCCTGGGGTAGACAGGCCTCGTCGATGTCGAAGCGTGGGTTGTGATGCGGCGCGCCGGTGCGCTCGCTGCTGCGCGCCCCGAGCATAAAGAAGTTGCCCGGCACCCGCTCGAGCACGGCGGAGAAGTCCTCGCCGCCCGTACTCCTGTACGTATCGTCGACCTGGGCCTCGCCGAGGACGGCGACCGCGGCCTCGCGCATCACGCGGGTGGGCTTCGGCGCATTGATCGTCGGATCGACCCCGATCTGGATGTTCACCTCGGCGGTGGCTCCGAAGGTGGCCGCGACGCCCGCGGTCACCTCGCGGATGCGCCGGTGCAGCAGGGCGCGAGCCTCGTGCGAGAAGCTGCGGATGGTGCCGCGCAGGGTGGCCGTCTCGGCGATGACGTTGGGGGCCTCGCCGGCGTGGATGGCCCCGACCGTGACCACGCCCGTGTCGAGGGGGTTGAGGCTGCGCGAGACGACGGTCTGCAGGGCCACGATGAGCTGGGCGGCCACGAGCACGGCGTCGATCGTCTGGTCGGGGTGGGCGCCGTGGCCGCCCTTGCCGCGGATCACCACGTCGAAGCGGTCTGAGGCGGCGAGCAGAGCCCCATCGCGCACGGTGGCGGTGCCCAGGTCGTGGCCGGACGAGACGTGCAGGCCCAGGGCCACATCGGGGCGCGGGCCCTCGAGCAGGCCGTCGGCGATCATCGCCAGGGCCCCGCCGAGGCCCTCTTCGGCGGGCTGAAACATGAGTTTGACGGTGCCGGGAAGGCGCTCGCGGTGGCGAGCCAGGAGGGTCGCCACGCCGATGCCGACGGCCACGTGGGCGTCGTGGCCGCAGGCGTGCATGACGCCGGCAACCTGCGAGCGATAGGGGACGTCGTTCTCCTCGTGGATGGGGAGGGCGTCCATATCGAAGCGGAGCAGCACCGTGCGCTCGCCGGGGAGGCCGCCCTGGAGCAGGCCGACGACGCCGGTCTTGCCGACGCCGCTCTGCACCTCGTAGCCGAGGGCGCCGAGCTGCTCGGCGACAATCCTGGCCGTACGATACTCCTGGAAGCCGAGCTCGGGATGCATATGGAGGTCGCGGCGCACAGCCGTGAGCTCAGCGCTCATGGCCTGAGCCTCCGCCAGGAAGGGGGCGGTCATCTGGTGCTCCTTCGATTTTTGGGCGTAACTATTGGACTAGCCAAGTATACCAGAGGTTAGGGGGCGCTGCTGACGATTCTGGCGCTGAGGGCCAGGCGTTGTGGGGCGTTGGGCGAGGGATGGGCCATGGTAGAATGGCCCAGACGTTGAGCTACCACACAAAAGGAGTCAGGGCTATGGCAAGGGCGGCGAAAGGGCCGGCGCCTCGGCAGGTCGAGGTGCTCGAGGCGACCGAGACAGGGGGCGCCCTCGATGCCGTAACGTCGGCGACACGCTACGTGGCTCTGCTGGCGGCGGTGATCGCGCTGTGCGGCAGCCTCTTCTTCAGCGAGGTGCTGGGCTGGATCCCCTGCGAGCTCTGCTGGATCCAGCGCATCCTGATGTACCCGCTAACTGTGATCCTGACGGTTGGCATCCTGCGCAACGACCGCGGGGTCTACATGTACGTCTTGCCCCTATCACTGCTCGGCATGGGCTTCTCGCTCTACCACTATCTCGAGGTGCTCAAGGTGATCGCGCCGTCGCCCTGCAGCGGCAGCGTGCCGTGCAGCGTCGACTACCTCACGCCGATCCTGACCGGGCCCTGGTCGTTCATCAAGATCCCCTTCCTGGCCCTGGTGGCCTTCACAATCATCAGCGTGATGATGGGCAACTACGCCCTGGCCGGCGCGCCTGGCACTCCGCCCGCTGCCCTGCGCAACGCCCGTATCGTCGCCGTCGCCATCGTCGGCCTCACGGTGCTGATCTTCCTGGGCCTCGGCCTGCTCGTGCGGGCGTAACGCGGTGTCGCGCTGATTTGCGCAATAGGCCCGGATATGCTATACTCCCCGGCGTTGCGAATCAGCGATCCCCGATAGCTCAACGGTAGAGCGGCTGACTGTTAATCAGTAGGTTCCTGGTTCGAATCCAGGTCGGGGAGCCACATTAGAAGAATCAGGAAGCGGTCGGGGTTTTTCCCCGGCCGCTTCTCGTTGTTCCACCTGCGACGTCAATGGGGGTGTTTTCCTAGTGTAGATCAGCTTTTCCACTTGTTTTTAGGAGAGGGGGTGGTAAGCTTAGGGGGGTACATTCCATCAATGGAGGCCTCTATGCTAGCCAGAAGCGATGGTGCGCTGAGCTACATGTGGCGTCTCGTGATAGCCTCGAGCGTGGCTCTCCTGCTTGGCAGCTTCGCGCTGCCCACGTTTGTCCCGGCCGCTCGTTCAGCCGAGCTCACCGCCACCGACCGGGTCGGGCATTTCAGGCCCCTTGCGCAGATTGGCCCCCAGCCCTACACGCCCAATTTCGCCGTCATTAGCTCGGGGTCGATGCTGGGTACGACGCTGCTGTTTATTGGCCGCGACGACCGCCACGGCCAGGAGCTGTGGCGCAGCGATGGCACGGCGGCCGGCACTACCCTGGTCAGCGATATCAATCCCGGCCCCGGCTACGGCCTCGCGGACTATCTAGGGTTTGAGCCGCGCGTGCTTGGCAACGTAGCCTACTTCCTGGCCGACGACGGCGCCCACGGGCTTGAGCTGTGGCGCAGCGATGGTACTGCGGCCGGCACCGCCATGGTCAAAGATATTAGCCCGGGGTTGGCCAACGGCGTCAGCTACGTCGCGCGTGTTGGCGGGGTGCTTCTCCTCAGCACCATGTCCGGTCTCTGGCGTAGCGACGGCACCGCCGCAGGCACGACGCCCATCGCCGGCGGCTTATGGATCGACGCGGGCGCCGTCTCGAGCGGCGGGGTGCTCTACTTCGACCACCCCAATGCTGTAAATGGCAACGTCGAGTTGTGGCGGAGCGACGGCACCGCCGCGGGCACGCGGCTCGTCAGCTCGTTCCCCGCCGGCGCCTACCCGGACGACCGGATCAGCGAAATGGTCGCCGTTGGCAGCACGCTCTACTTCCGCGCCGGCTCGGACCGGGGGCCGGCCCTGTGGCGCAGCGATGGGACGCCCGCCGGAACCAGCGTGGTCAGCTACGTGCCCGCTGAGATGCTCATCCCGCTCACTACGACGCTGCTCTTCAGAACCAGCGGCACGTCCAACAAGCTCTGGCGAAGCGACGGCACTTCGGCGGGCACGAGCGTACTGATGGAGGGCGTCGACGAGCTTAGGCAGCCACGCGGTGGGCTCGGGCCAAGTGCAGTCTTCCTCCGCGGCAGCGGCGCGGGTGCGCAGCTCTGGCGGAGCGATGGCACACCCGCCGGCACCCGCCTGGTCACAGTCCTTCCGGCCACGCTTCAGCTCCGCGACGGCTGGTTCTGGCGCGGCGCGGACGGGCGTTTCCTCTTTGTCTTGAGGGACGGGCAGGGCGGGCAGGACCCTCTGGCCGATCAGGTCTGGGTGACCGATCAGACCGAGGAGGGTACGCTGCCTGTCGCCGCCGGCTACCGCGAGATTTTGATTGCCGACGGCGGAGGCTGGTACCTCAATGGCAGCAGCGGCCTCTACTGGACCGGCGGCACCCCGGGCAGCACGCGCGAAATCAAGCCCGGGAGCTATGCGCCCCCTGTAGAAAGTGAGTCGGCCGGCTTCGTTGGAGGCAGGCAGCTGCTGACCGAGGGCCCCCGCCTCTGGAGCAGCGATGGCGCGACGGGCGGCGGCGCTGTGATCAAGACCTTCGCCGGCAATAGCTGGGTGCGCCCCGCCCTAAAGGGCGGCGCGCTCGTCGGCGGGGCCGCGCTGCTCGTTGTCGAGCAGGATGGCTTGTCGTCGCTCTGGCGTAGCGACGGCACCGCCGCCGGTACGCGTCTGCTTGCCCAACTGCCCGATATAGCCTTGAGCTATGGCATTCAGCGCGGCGGCGTACTCTACCTGACGGTGGGTCGGCAGTATGACAACGAGACGCTCTGGCGGAGCGACGGCACCCCCGCCGGCACGACTTCGCTCGGCGCCTTCGGCACGCTCGATGAGCGGCTGGCCACCGCCACGACGCTCTTCAGCCTGCGCCATCTTCCGGGGCGCGATACGTTATGGGTCAGCGACGGCACCCCGGCCGGCACCCGCACCTTGGGCACCTTCCCACGCTGCCTTGAAGGCTACCGCGGCCCGCCTGAATGCCCCCCCGACAATCTGGCGATTGCCATCCTGGGGCTGCTCCACGGTCGGCTGTACTATTTCGCCGGTCGCGAGTTCGATACCGAGGTCACCCTCTGGAGCACTGACGGTTCGCTTGCTGGAACGACGGCGCTGGGCAAGGTCGCCTTGGGGATCAGTCAGATTTTGCCATACGACCCCGCAGCTACGAGCGCTAACGCATTTGCCCTGCCCGAGCGCATCCTGTTTACCGTGGGCGACGAGCTCTGGCAGACCGACGGGACGGCGGCCGGAGTCACCAAGCTGGCGAGCACCAGAGCCTACCTCGCACATAGCTATAGCTCGGCCTTCAGCCTGGGAGATGTGGCGCTGTTCTGGACCATTGAGCCCAATGGGCCGCTTGGGCTCTGGCGCAGTGACGGAACCAGCGCCGGGACCTATCGCCTGATAGCCGGTGATCCTGGCACGGAGGATGGCTTGCTGCGGCCGCCAGTTGTGCTCGAAGGGACGGCGTTTTTTCCAGCCAGCGACGCGTCGGGGCACTTCGAGCTGTGGGCCAGCGACGGGACGATCGCCGGCACCCGCATCCTCAATGACCTGCCCGACAATGGAGTACGCCCGGTAGAGCTGACCGAGGTGGCCGGCACCCTCGTCTTCGAGGGCTTGAGCCCCGGGCGCGGGCGCGAGCTGTGGGCGAGCGACGGCACACCCGAGGGCACTCGCCCGGTCTCTGACCTCGTCCCCGGACCCGAGGGCGCGAGCCTGAGCAGTATCTTCGAGGCGGGCGAGCGCCTGTATTTCATTGCCAACACTGGCGACGGCCCGACCCTCTGGACGGGCGAGGTGCAGTACCCCGTCGTGCTTGGGCTGCGCAAACAGATCCAGGCCGAGGATTATGACTTCGGCGGTGAGGGCGACGCCTACCACGACGAAGAGCCGCCAGACCGCGGGGGCGCCGGCCGCCGCGGCGAGGGCGTCGATATCGCCCCGGTCGCAGGGGGCGGCGCCCAGCTTGCCTTTACGCGGGCCGGCGAGTGGCTAAACTACTCGGTCGAGGTGGTGGCGACCAGGGTCTACACCCTCGAGCTGCGTGTATCCTCGGCGGGCGCGGGCGGCGTGATGCACCTGGCGGTCGACGGAGTAGACGTAACCGGGCCGATCGTCATACCGGACACAGGGCGCTGGGACCGTTACGTTGTGATCACGCGCCCCGGGCTCGAGCTCACGCCGGGCCCCCACGTCCTGACCCTGGTGATGGACAGCGCTAATCCTGCCACGGGGTACGTGGCGAATGTCGATTGGCTGCTGTTCGGTGGGGTGCCCGCCGATCAGGCCTTTATGCCGCTCGTCTTTCGGTAGCGTGCATGGCGCCGGGTCGCTTGCGGGCCGGCATGCTACACGCCGCGCAGCCGCTCGACCAGTGGCGCCAGAGCCTCGGCCTGCTCGTCCGAGAAGACATAGTAGCTCACCCCGTAGCGCTCACGGCGCTCGACCATGGTCCGCGCGATCTCGCTCAGGTCGCCCACAAAGAACGACGGCATGGCCCACACCTGCTCGGGCGTCAGCCCCTGCCAGCCCTGCTCGGCGATCAGCCGCTCGGTCGCCGCAGCCCGATCATCGCTGAGCACCACGGTCGGGATCAGGCTCAGCTCGATCTGCGGGAAGCGCGGGCCCGCGCCGGCGCGCACCCACTCCAGCTTGCGCTCCACCGCCGCGGGCGTGCGCTCGGCGGGGTCGGCGACGAGCTCGCCGCTGGCGACCGAGGAGGTGAGCAGCCCCACGCTGTCGCCATAGCGCCCCGCCAGGGTGAGCATGCGCTGATGGCCGCCGCCGAGCATGATCCGCGGGCGCACCGGCGGTACGGGCGCGAGGCGTAACCCGGCGACCCGGTAGTGCCGCCCGGCGTAGTGGGTCTCCTCGCCGCTCCAGAGGGCAGTGATCAGCTGCAAGGCCTCCTCAAGGCGCTCGATGCGCGTCCCTGGCGTGTCGAGGGGCAGGCCGATCGCCTCGTACTCGCGGCGCAGCCAGCCCGCGCCGAGGCCGAGCTCGAAGCGACCGCCCGAGAGGGCGGCAAGGGTGGCGGCCTCTTTGGCGAGATGGACCGGGTGGCGAAAGTCGTTCGCCAGCACCATGGTGCCCAGATTGATCCGCGCGGTCGCCGTGGCCGCGGCGGCGAGGGCGACCAGGGGTGCGTACTGCTCGCCGAAATAGTCGGGGACGACGTGGTCGCGCAGCAGGAAGCTGGCGTAGCCAAGCTGCTCGAGGCGGCGTACGTGCGCGATCCAGTCGGCGGGCGCGAGCATCTGCTCGTTGATCACCCCGAAGCGAAACGGTCGTGTCATTGGCGCCTCCTGTGCCTGTGCAATGCTGTCCTCGAGCAGTGTAGGGCAGGGGCCTGGCGGCGTCTCCTCGGGGCTTGCGGTCATATTCGAGGGCCGAATGCGCAATGCTGCGCCCTCCGTAGCCTTACTGATTGACGGAGCGCAGAGCTACGGAGCGCAGTCGGTCGTCTTGCCCATGACTTTGCGCGTTATGGAGGGCCGCGAAACCGTGTGGGTACGCAGTGACCCGCACTATGATTGGTGCTATGCTCAAGTTGTGAGTGGGGTAACAAAGTGCGGTCGCGGCGCGCGAATGCGCCAGCGGCCTGAAGCCGGAAGCCGATTGGGCGCTGGTATCGTCGCGGCAATGAGGAGTCCCCACAATGATTGTGCAGCTGCCCCTTGAACACGGCGAGGTGGCCGTGCTCTTCAGGCTCCCGGCCTCGATCTGGGCTGATAGCGTGTATCTTGTCGGCGACTTCAACGGGTGGAGCACGAGCGCCACGCCGATGCGGCGCGGCGAGCAGTACTGGGAAGCCAGCCTAACCCTCCCCGCCGGGGCGACCTACTACTACGCCTATTTGATCGACGGCGTCGACTGGTGCAGCGACCGGCCAATGACGCAGCGCTCGGTCGGGATGAGCCCGCCGCCCATCCTGCTGCTGCCGATCGAGATCGCCGGCGTGCGCCGCAGCGCGAACTATCATTAATAGTCCGTCCGAGCTACTCTGACGGGTTGTGTAGTTCTTATCGGGGAGGCCAGGCCTCCCCGTGCCCCTCCTGCACGGGCGTAGTTCTTATCGGGGAGGCCAGGCCTCCCCGTGCCCCTCCTGCCGGCCCTCCCGCCGGCCATCCCGCACGGCGACGTGAACAAACGAGGCCCCGGCAGCTACGCAAGCTGCCGGGGCCTCGTCGCATGCTGAGGTGGGGCGCCCTAGCGCTCGTCGAGCGGCACGTAATCGCGGCGCTCGGCGCCGAGGTAGACCTGGCGCGGGCGCATGATCTTCTGCTCGTCGTCGCCGAGCATCTCGAGCCACTGGGCGAGCCAGCCCGAGGCCCGCGGGATGGCGAAGAGGAAGGGGAAGTACTCGATCGGGAAGCGCAGGGCCTGGTAGA
>CAZKTU010000021.1:29891-48086 GCA_964555675.1 uncultured Oscillochloris sp. | reverse complement strand
GCCGGGAGCTCTAGCCGGGGGCACGCCCTTTCCCCCGCGCTAAGAGCCTTTGTACCAGCGTACAAAAAGGTTCTTGAAGGGGGTGGGTGCCTTGGGACAGCGCGTCCTCGTCCTCAATGCCAGCTACGAGCCGCTCCAACTCATCTCGGTTCGCCGCGCCGTCATTCTGCTCTTGCAGGAGAAGGCCGAGCTGATCGAGGCTGCTGCGGCGCAACTTCGGGCACGGGCCCTGAGCTTTGACGTTCCCCTGGTCATCCGGCTCGTGCGCTATATTCGCATCCCGCGCAAGCTGAAGTTGCCATGCTCGCGTCGCGGCGTCTTCGCCCGCGACCGCGAGACGTGCCAGTACTGCGGGCTGCAGCCGGGCCGCGCGCACCTCACGATGGACCATGTCCTGCCGCGCTCACAGGGCGGGATCACGACCTGGGAGAACGTCGTCACGGCGTGCCGCGAGTGCAACCACCGCAAGGGCGGCCGTACGCCCGAGCAGGCCAACATGCTGCTGCTCAGCACGCCGCGGCAGCCGCAGTATGTCGCCTTCGCGCTGCTGGGCGAGCTCGAGCGCCACGACGTCTGGCGCAAGTATGCCTTCGCCTAGAGGCGCCCTCGGGCGACTCGGCGAGGAGCAGGCCGCCGCTCATCTGGTCGCCGCCGGGTATGCCCTGGTGGCGCGCAACTGGCGCTGCGCGCGGGGCGAGATCGACCTGGTCGCCCGTCAGGGCGACCAGGTCGTCTTTGTCGAGGTGAAGACCCGCCGCCAGGGAGGCTGGCCGCCGGAGGAGGGGATCGGCGCGGCCAAAGCCGGACGCCTGCGCGAGTTGGCCCTGGCTTACCTGGAAGCCGCCGAGGCCGCCCCGGAGACGCCGTGGCGGATCGATCTGGTGGCCGTCGAGGTCGACGCCGACGGCCGCATCGTGCGGTTGGAGCAGATCGAGTACGCGGTCGAGGAGTAGCTGTCGCTGCGCGGCAGCCTGGTTCCGCCCACGCGGGCGGGCCGGCGCCTGGCGCAGGTGTGCCTACCCATTCTTCGGCTCCCACACCTCGGACAGCACGCAGTCCCAGGGGAACTTGAACTCGTCGGCGGCGTCGTAGACGTGGGACTGCAAGTTGACGACGATCACCTCGGGCTGTGAGAGGGCCTTCCAGCCGTGCATGATCATGGGTGGGATCTTGATCAGGCGCGGCTGCTGGGCGCCCAGGAAGATCGGGTTGACGTGCCCGAAGGTGGGCGAGCCGGGCCTGATGTCGACCAGGGTCACCTGGAGCTTGCCGCGGGTGACGGTGAACTGATCGGTGTGCTCGTTGTGGAGGTGCCAGCACTTGGTGACGCCGTAGTCGGTCGAGCTCTGGTAGACGTGCTGGGGCACGAGCAAGTCTTCGGCCTCGACCCAGGGGCGGCTCCAAAGCTCGATCACATCGCCGCGACCGTCGAGGTGGACCTTCAGGTCTTTGACCTTCACGCCCTCGATGGTGGGCCGACCGTAGGGCGACTTGACGACGTAGGGGATGCTCCGCAGCCACTCGACGGTGACCTCGCGGGCATGGACGGGGGCCGTATGATTGACTGTGGCCATTAGGCGCGCATCTCCTCGTATAAGCGCTGCAAGGGGTCGTTTAAGATATGGTATAACAGGCCGGGTCGCGCGGCACCTAGTATACCATGGGGTCACGGGCCCCCAATGGAGCGGCGGGCAGTTCCGTTTATGGCATATAGATTGACTCTCATAGCGCCATTCTGTTATACTTGAGGCCTCAAACGTCCAAGTCGATGCAGCCCTAGAAGGTGAGCGGACCGCTCTTGGCTACCCCAACCGTTATCGTCGGCCATCTGGCGCCCGATCTTGACTGCCTGGTCGCAATCTGGATCCTGATGCGCTTTGGCGGCGCCGCCGACGCGAGCCTTGAGTTTGTCCCGGCGGGGCGTACGCTCGAGAATGCCCCGCCCGACGCCGACCCCGCGATTGTTCATGTGGACACTGGCGGGGGGCGCTTCGACCATCACCACACCGCCGACCCGACCCTCAGCGCCGCCGAACTGGTGCGCCGCGCCGTCGTGCCCGGCAACGAGGCCCTGCACCGGGTGGTCGAGCAGGTGACGCGCATCGATAACGCCGAGGCTGTGCAGGGCCGGCAGCCGGTCTTCTTCAATATTACCGACCTGATCGCCGGCTACAACGCGCTCTACCCCAACAAGCCCTACCACGTCGCCCAGGCCATGCTGCCGAACCTCGACGCCTGGTATGAGCACGAGCAACGCAACCTGCGCCTCGAGCGGGCCTTCAACCGCCGCGTCGAGTTTCAGACGCGCTGGGGTCTGGGCATCGCCATGGCCAGCGACGATGGGGGCTCGAGCAAGCTGGCCTACAGCCACGGGGCCGTGCTTTACGCCTACCGCGACCGCCGCGGCTACATGGGCATCGCCGCCCAGCACCGCTCGGCCGTCGACCTCGAGCCGGTCTATCGCGACCTCAAGCGGGTCGACGCCAAGGCCGACTGGTACCTTCACCCCAGCCACCGCCTGCTGCTCTGCGGCACCCCGAAGGCCCCGCCGCGCGTGCCCTCGGCCCTCTCGCTCGAGCAGTTGGTCGATGTGCTGAAGCGACGCTGAATTTTCGCAAGCCGGGCTTGCGGGACGCTGTAGGTGGGAGAAGGGGTTTTTCAGGGAGGGCAAGCCCTCCCTGCGACCCTCCCTGCGGCGAGCCTGCGGCGAGGCGACGGCCCTCCCTGCGACCCTCCCTGCGGCGAGCCTGCAGCCCTCCCTGCAGCCTCCCGGCGGCGAGGCGACGGCCCTCCCTGCAGCCCTCCCCCTGGCCATCCCGCATCATCACCGTCTAGTCCTCGCCCGGGAGTTCTTGCATCAGCCTGATCACCCGCTCGTGGGCGCGGTGTTGCAGGGCCTTGATTGAGCCGACGGTGCGGCCCATCTGGCGGGCGGTCTCTTCGAGCGAGAGGCCATGGACGTGGCGGAGGAAGAGAACGCGGCGCTGGCTTTCGCACAGGCCGTTCATGGCGTGGCGCAGGGCAAGCTGGCGGTGCGAACCTTCGAAGCTGTCGTCGGGCTCCTCGATCGGGCCGTCCCAGTCGTCGAGCGGCGTCTGCGGGTGGCGCTCGCGGCGGCGTAGATTATCGATGGTGCGGGCGTGGGCGATCCGGTAGAGCCACGAGCCGATCGACCAGCCCCTATCTTCGTAGCGCGTGATGCCCTCGAGCATGCGCAGGAAGACGTCCGATTGGATATCGTGAGCCAGGTCGGCGTCGCCCACGCGGTAGTAGACGTAGCGGAAGATCCCCGGCGCGTAGCGCTCGTAGATGGCGCTGAGGGCCTGGGGGTCGGCGGCCTGGGCGCGGCGGATGAGCTCGTGGTTGGGCGTTGGCGCGGTCATGGCCTCCTCCGAGTAGGCTGCTCTGCTGAAACCTACGAGGCAGTATAGGAGCTCGTCGGTGACAGTAGGGTCGCAGGATGGTGGCACCCATGTCACCGCGAAGCGCCCGAGCGCCTTGTGCTACAATGCAGTTGACGCTGGTGCGCCCTGATCGACGTATATGGTAGGAGCGGCCCCCGTGCGTGATATTTTCTCGACGCCGACCGACGAGTTCAGCCTGCGCGGTCGCAACGACAACCTCGAGCTACTCAAGGCCTGGGCCGGCACCTCGCTGGCCTTCGCGATCTATTTCATGGGCGGCCAGGTTCTCAACCGCTTTTTTCTCTACGGGCTGGCCGTGGCCGCGGTCACGACCGGGATCGGCTTCTTGCTGCACGAGCTGGCCCACCGCATCGTGGCGCGCCGCTTCGGGGCCCAGGCCCATTTTGTGGCCAACAACGCCTGGCTGCTGATCTCGATCGCCCTGGCCTTCTTGCGGATCTTCATTGCGGCCCCCGGCGCGGTCTGGCACCGCGGCATTCTGACAGCCCGCCAGAGCGGGCTGATCGCCCTCGCCGGCCCCGTCACCAACCTGGTGATCGCGCTGGTCTTCCTGGCCGGCTTCTACACCCTGCCCCGCGGCGCCAGCATCCTCGGCATCGGCCTGAGGGACGTCTGCGCGATCGGCTACAGCATCAACGCCTGGCTCGGGCTCTTCAACATGATCCCCGCCGGCCCCTTCGACGGCGCCAAGGTGCTCGCCTGGGACTGGCGGGTCTTCGCGGTGACTGTGGCGCTCGGGCTGCTCTTGACCTTCGGGATCCGTATCTGATACATGGGGGCGTCGCCCCCAGGAGATGACGAATGCGCACGCCGATCATCGCCGGTAACTGGAAGATGTACAAGACGGTGGGCGAGGCGGTCGAGCTTGTGAAGGGCCTGCTCGGCGGGTTGGGCGATCTCCAGGGCCGCGAGATGGTGATCTGCCCGCCCTACACGGCCCTGTACGCGCTGCGCCCCCTGCTGGTGGGCACTGCCGTGAGCCTGGGCGCGCAGGATGTCTACCACGAGGCCCAGGGCGCCTTCACCGGGGCCATCGCGCCCGCCATGCTCGCCGATGTGGGCTGCAGCTATGTGATCATCGGCCACAGCGAGCGCCGCCAGCTCTTCGGCGAGACCGACGCGAGCGTCGGCAAGAAGATCGGCGCCGCCCTCGGGGTCGGCCTGCGCCCGATCGTCTGTGTCGGCGAGGTCAAGGCCGAGCGCGACCAGGGCCGCGCCGAAGAGGTGGTCGGCGCCCAGTTGGCGGGCGGCCTCGCCGGGCTCACGGCCGAGCAGGCCCTGAAGCTGGTGATCGCCTACGAGCCCGTCTGGGCGATCGGCACCGGCGACACGGCCACCCCCGCCGACGCGCAGTCGATGCACGCCTTCATCAGGGGCCGCCTGAGCGAGCAGTTCGGCCCGGCCGTGGCCGAGGCCGTGCGCATCCAGTATGGCGGCAGCGTCAAGCCCGATAATGTCGACGAGCTGATGGCCTGCCCCGATATCGACGGCGCGCTGGTCGGCGGGGCCTCGTTGAAGGCCGACAGCTTCCTGAGGATTGTCCACTTTCAGTAGTATGGGAGATGGCCTAAGCGCGGGCGGCAGGCGCAGGGGTCAGGAGCGAACCGACGACGGTGCTCCTGGCTCCTGTCTCCTGCCGCCCTTCGTTGTAGGCTGAGGAGACAGTATGACCGAGATCTTGATCATCCTGGCCCTGGCTGTGGCCAACGGGATCTTCGCCGGGACCGAGCTGGCGATGATGACGGCGCGCCGCAACCGCCTCGAGGCCCGGGCCGATGAGGGCAACCGCGGGGCGGCCGCCGCGCTGCACCTCCAGGATGATCCGGACCGCTTTCTGGCCTCGGTGCAGGTGGGGATCACCCTGATCAGCACCCTGAGCGGCGTCTTCGCCGGCGCCACCCTGGCCGACCAGGTCCAGACTCAGCTCGACGACTTCCCCTTGCTGGCGCCCTATGCCGCAGCGCTGGCCCAGGTTCTGGTGGTGCTGCTCGTGACCTATGTCTCGCTGGTCCTCGGCGAGCTGGTGCCGAAGCGCCTGGCGCTGCAGAGCGCCGAGGCCATCGCCGCGCTGATGTCGCGGCCGATGACCCTGATCGCCCAGATCAGCACGCCCGTGATCTGGGTGCTGAGCTTCTCGACCAACCTGATCCTGCGCATCCTCGGCCGGGCCAATGTGCCCGAAGAGCGTGTGACGGAGGAGGATATCAAGGCCCTGGTGCGCGAGGGCACCGAGGGCGGGCTGGTCGAGCCCCAGGAGCAGCAGTTCATCGAGAGCATCTTCAACTTCACCGATCGCTCGGTGCGCAATATCATGACCCCGCGGCGCGACGTCGAGATGGTCGAGGCCGACGACACCCTGGCCACGGTGCTCGACGAGCTGCTCGAGAGCGGCTACTCGCGCTTCCCGGTCTATGAGGATACGCCCGACCAGATCGTCGGCCTGGTCCACGTGCGCGACCTGCTGATGCTCTACAGGCGTCAGGGCGAGACGGCCCGCGTGCGCGAGGTGCTGGCGCCGCCGCTCTATGTGCCCGAGAATAGCCGCGCCTCGGCCCTGCTGGCGACCTTTCGCAAGAGTCGCCGCCACATGGCGATCGTGGTGGGCGAGCTCGGCGGGATCGAGGGCGTGGTTACGCTCGAGGACGTGCTCGAGGAGATCGTCGGCGAGATCGACGACGAGTTCGACGAGGCCTCGACCGAGCCGGTGATCCGCCGCGAGGATGGTTCGATGCTGGCCGACGGGACTCTGCCGATCGACAGCGTCAAGCGCCTGCTCGACGTCGAGCAACTGCCCGACGAGGAGACCTACCGCTACGATACGCTCGCCGGCCTGGTGATCTCGCTGCTCGGCCAGATCCCCTCGGCGGGCGAGGTGGCGCACTGGGATGGCTGGCGCTTCGAGGTGATGGATATGGACGGGCTGCGAGTCGATAAGGTGCTGATCTCGCAGGAGGGCTCGTCGCAGACGGCATGAGCGACCAGGAGCCCCGTGCTATACTGCATGCTCAGTGTGCGCAACCTCGGGGGCGCGCCGACCGTCCATGTGGTGAGGTGTCCGATTCTATGCTGCTGGCCCGCGCGCAGAGCGTAGCCAGGAGGAGCTTGTATGGCCGGTGAAGTTAGTCTGCGGGCCACCCTCGCCCGCCCGTATCTCGCCGCGACCACCACCCCGCAGGTCGCTTACGCCCTACTCGAGGTGCAGCCAACCCAGGTGGTCGCTCAGGTGCGGATGCCGGTCAACGTCTGTTTTGTGCTCGATCGCAGCGGCTCGATGAAGGGCGAGAAGATCGAGCGGGTGCGCCAGGCCACGGCCATGGCCGTCGAGCGTCTCGACCCCCAGGACATCGCCGCCGTGGTGATCTTCGACCACCGCACCGAGGTGCTGGTGGCGGCCGGTCCGGTGGGCGATAAGCGCGCCATCAGAGAGAAGATCGCCCGCATCCGCGACGCCGGCGGCACGAAGATTGCCCCGGCCCTCGAGAAGGCCCTGCTCGAGATCCAGAAGGAGCGCGGCGGCGCGATCCGCCGCTTGGTGCTGCTGACCGACGGCCAGACCGAGAATGAGGGCGAGTGCCTGCTGCGCGCCGAGGACGCCGGCCGCCTTGGCGTGCCGCTCACCGCCCTGGGCGTCGGCAAAGACTGGAACGAGGATCTGCTGATCGAGATGGCCAATCGCTCGGCCGGCACGGCGGACTATATCGCCCGCCCCGACGAGATCACCGAGTACTTCCAGAACACGGTGCAGAAGGCCCAGAACACGGTCATCCAGAACGCCGCCCTGAACCTGCGCCTGGTCAGCGGGGTCACCCCGCGGGCGGTCTGGCAGGTCACGCCCTTGATCAATAACCTCGGCTACAGGCCGATCTCGGACCGCGATGTGAGCGTCCCCCTCGGCGAGCTCGAGACCGGCCAGGGCCGCACGCTGCTGGTCGAGCTGCTGGTCGACCCGCGGCCCGTCGGCTCGTACAGGGTCGGCCAGGCCGAGGTGGTCTATGATGTGCCCGCCCTCGGCCTCGCCGGCGAGAAGGCCAGGGTCGATGTGCTGCTCACCTTCACCGCCGACCAGGGCCAGCTGGGCCAGGTCAACCCCGGTGTGATGAATATCGTCGAGAAGGTGAGCGCCTTCAAGCTGCAGACCCGCGCGCTCCAGGATCTCTCGCAGGGCGATGTGCAGGGCGCCACCCAGAAGCTCAAGAGCGCCGTGACCCGCCTGCTGAGCCAGGGCGAGCTCGAGCTGGCCGAGACGATGCAGAAAGAGATCACTAACCTCGAGCAGAGCGGCCAGCTCTCGAGCGAGGGTCAGAAGACGATTAAGTTCCAGGGCCGCAAGACGGTCCGCCTGAGCGACCTCGACCTGCCGAAGGAGTGAGGCGCGCGGCGAGCGGCATGAGGCGTGAGGCGACCTACGGCTGCCTCACGCCTGCTTGTTTCTAGGGAGAGGTATGTATATCCTGGTCACGAACGATGACGGCTACCAGAGCGAGGGGCTGGCGGCCTTGCGCTCGGCCCTGAGCGGGGTCGGCGAGACGGTGGTCGTCGCGCCCGACCGCAACTGGAGCGCCGCGGGCCACTACCGCAAGCTGTTCGATCCGCTCAGAGCCTGGGAGGGGGCGCTGCCCGACGGGAGCCCGGCCCTGATCTGCGACGGGACGCCCGCCGACTGTGTAGCCCTCGCGATCATGGGTCTGCTGCCGCGCAAGCCCGACCTGGTGGTGTCGGGCATCAACCTGGGCGCCAACCTGGGCACCGACCTGCTCTACTCGGGCACCGTGGCCGCCGCGATGGAGGGGATTGTCTTCGGGGTGCCCGGCATTGCCGTCTCGCAGCTGCGCGCGAAGGAGGGGCCCTGGGACTTCCGGGCGGCCCAGGCCGCGGTGGTGCGCCTGGTGGCGAAGGTGGCCGAGCACGGGCTCCCCCCGGGCATCCTGCTCAACCTCAACGTCCCGGCCCGCCCCCCCGAGGAGGTCCACGGCATCCGCGTCGCCCGCCTCGGCCGTCGCTCGTACCGCGACGAGCTGGTGCTGCGCCACGACCCGCGCGGTCGCCCCTACTACTGGATCGACGGCTCAGAGCCCGAGGACCACGCCGAGGAGGGCACCGACGTCGCCGCGGTCGCCGAGGGCTATGTCAGTCTCACCCCGGCCCATATGGATCTGACCAGCCACCGCTGGCTCGAAGAGCTGCGCGGGTGGGGAGTGGAGGAGTAGGACGGCGAGCTCAGCGGGCGAGCACGCGATGATAGCGCGCCTGGGCCAACTTGTAGACCCCATAGCCGACCAGGCCGAGGGCCACGGCGCCGAGGAGCCACGGGCCGAAGGGCTGCCGGGCCAGCTCGGCGAGGGCCCCACTGAGCCCCTGGGCCTCCTCGGGGTTGAAGCGCAGGGCGGCCTGGATGAGGAAGAGGCCGGTCAGGCCGAGTACGACGGCGTGGGCGACCAGGCCCGCCGTGCTCACGGGGTCGATCCAGCGGCGCTCGACGGCGCTCATCGAGCCGTAGGAGAGGCGCTCGCGGTACTTCTTCGTCCAGGCCTCGTAGAGCTGGTAGGCCCCGTAGCCGATCACGACTGCGCCCGCCAGGCCCACCAGCCAGCGCCCCAGAGGCAGGCCCATCAGGCGGGCTGTCCACTCTTGCTGGCCCTCGCCCGAGCCGCCCATGCCGAGGGCGAGGCGCGCCGCCTGGACGCCCAGAGCGCCGTAGACCAGACCGCTCAGGGCGTGGCTCGCCCGCTTGCCGAGCCCACTGGCGTCCGAGCCCTCGCCCTCAAGATCGGCGAAGGCCTCGGCGAGGCGCCAGATGGTATAGCCGAATAGGCCCAGGGCGACGGCCGCCAGGATGAAGGGCCCGAGGGGGGTGCCCCGGATCTGCTCGAGCGCCGTCTGCTGGTCGGGCGTCGCCTCGCCGCCTGGGCCGGCGGCGATCCGCAAGGCCAGCACTCCGACTAGAATGTAGACCAGGCCGATCGCGGCCAGACCTACGCGGGCCAGCCCCTTCACCCACGGGTGGCTGGCCGCCTCGCCCGCGGCCTCCTGCGCGACCTGCTGCGGCCCCTCGCCTGTGTAGCCTCGCTGCGTCATTGTCGTGCTCCTTCCAGCCTATGCTCTCTGGCCGGGCTAGAAGCACGTTCTATGCCGACCGGTGGCCGGACGGGCGAGGAGCTCGGCGGCGAGCCAAAGGAACGCAGGAGCCGCCGTGGGCAGAGTTGGCGAGTGGTTAGGCGCGCCTGGCGATGAGGCTCTGGCTAGTGCCCAGGCGAGGGCCATGGGGGAGCAGGGCCTCGGCGGTCTCGGTGAGCTGCCTGATATCGGCGAAGGGGCCGTCGTCGGCGGACACCACGGCCACCGAGAGGGCCATCTCGGGCGCGCTGCCGGCCTGGATGTCGCGGTAGCCGTAGTGCAGCTTGACATCGGCGTCGAAGCGCGCGGTCAGCTCGGCGGCAATCGCCTCGATCTGATCCGGTCGCGAGATGATCATAAAGTAGGGGCCCACCACCATCTGGCCGACGAAGTCCCCCGGCTCGCCATACTTGCGCACAACATCACAGAGCAGCAGGGCGGTGAACTTCAGGACGTCCTCGCCGACCACGACGCCATAGTGCTGGGTGAACTGCTCGAAGCCGTTGATCCTGATCAGGGCCAGGGTCCAGCGCTCGGCGCTGAGGAGCTCGCGGAGCTGGGCGTTGACCAGTTCGCCTGTGGGCAGGTTGGTGACGGGGTGGAACTGGCCGCGGCGGCGGCCTTCACTCAGCTGATTGCGGATGACCGAGGAGAGCTCTTCGATGTCGAAGGGCTTGCCGAGAAAGTAGTCGGCGCGCAGCAGATTGTGGGCGGTCAGACGGCTCGAGCGCTCGCTGAAGGCCGTCAGCACCACGATCGGAATATTCTGGGTGTCCGGGGCGGCCCTGAGGGCCATGCCCACCTCGTAGCCGCTGATATCGGGCAGCCGCACGTCGAGCACAATCAGGTCGGGTGGCGTGGCCTGACAGATCTCGAGGGCCTCGCGCCCGCGGGTTGCCCGCATCACGCCGTAGCCCTCCTTGGCCAGGTGGATCTCAAGAAGGCGGCCGATCGTCGGGTCGTCCTCGACGATCAGAATAGTATCTTGCTCTCGCACCATCGCAAGCTCCTGTGGCGGGGCGGCAGGGCCGCGGCGGGGTATGGTTCGCGATCTGAGTCAGCTGTCTACATGAACGGCTCAGGGGCTTTGATTTGCCGCGACACGGTCACTTGCCGAACCTCGCGCTCCTTGATATACTACTGTTTACCTTTTGATGACAATTTGGTAATCTGAGGAGCTGCCATGACCGTCCAGGATCAGCAGCACGACGAGGCTGCCGAGGTGCAGATGCCCCTCAGATCGCCCTACCTTAATCGCGAGCTGAGTTGGCTCGAGTTTAATCGCCGGGTGATCGACGAGGCCTTTGATACCAGTAACCCCCTGCTCGAGCGGGTGAAGTTTCTGGCGATCTGGGCTTCGAACCTGGACGAATTCTTTATGATCCGCGTCAGCGGCATCAAGCAGCAGATCAGCGCGGGGGTTCAGAAGCAGTCGCCCGATGGCCTGACCCCCACCGAGCAGCTGGCCGCGGTGCGGCGCGCCTTGTTGCCCGCCCTCGAAGAAGAGCGCAACTTGCTGCTGAACGACCTGTTGCCGTCGCTGCGCGGGCAGGGTGTCCATCTCTACGGCTACCGCGAGCTCAATAAGCGGCAGCGCGAGTGGGTGCGCGACTATTTTCAGCGCCAGGTCTTCCCGGTCCTCACGCCGCTGGCCTTCGACAGCAGCCGGCCCTTCCCCTTTATCTCGAACCTCAGCCTGAATCTGGCCGTGGTGATCCAGGACCGCGAGAAGGGCGAGCTGTTCGCCCGCGTCAAGGTGCCCGAGGTGCTGCCGCGCCTGGTGGCCCTCCCGCCCGACCTCTGCGATCTCCCGAGCGATCTGCCCGCCGGGCGTCAGGCCTGCTTCGTCTGGCTCGAGCAGGTGATTGCGGCGCACCTTGGGGCCCTCTTCCCCGGCGTGCAGGTGGTCGAGAGCTACCCCTTCCGGGTCACGCGCAACGCCGATATGGAGATCGAGGAGGACGAGGCCGACGATCTGCTCGAGACGATCGAGCAGGGCGTGCGGCAGCGCCGCTTCGGCGAGGTGGTGCGGCTCACGGTCGACAGCTCGATGCCCGAGCGTATCGCGAACCTCTTGCTCACCAACCTGAAGATCGACCCCAACGATCTCTATACGGTGCGCGGCCCCCTTGGCCTGGCCGACCTTATGGCCCTGACCAGGCTCGACCGGCCTGACCTCAAGGATCATCCCCACGTGCCGGTGCTGCCCGTCGCTCTGCGGGGCGGGGCCGACATCTTCGAGGTCATCCGCGCCGGGGATATTTTGCTGCATCACCCCTATCACTCCTTCTCGCCGGTGATCGACTTCATCAACGCCGCCGCCGAGGATGATCAGGTGCTGGCGATCAAGCAGACCCTCTACAGGGTCGGCAGCAACTCGCCGATCGTGAAGGCTCTGATGCACGCCCGTGAACAGGGCAAGCAGGTGACGGCCGTCGTCGAGCTCAAGGCGCGCTTCGACGAAGAGAATAATATTATCTGGGCCAGGGCCATGGAGGCCGCGGGCGTCCATGTCGTCTACGGTCTGGTCGGCCTGAAGGTTCACGCCAAGCTGGCCCTGGTGGTGCGCCAGGAGCAGGAGGGCATCCGCTGCTATGCCCACCTCGGCACCGGCAACTATAACGCCGGCACCGCGCGCGTCTACACCGACCTTGGCCTGCTGACCTGCGACGAAGAGATTACCGCCGATGTGGTCGAGCTCTTTAACGCGCTGACGGCCTACGGTCGCCTCGACAGTTACCGCAAGCTGCTGGTCGCCCCCGTGACCATGCGGCGCCGCCTGCTCGAGCTGATCGAGCGCGAGATTGGCCACCAGGCGATCACGGGCAACGGCCGCCTGATCTTCAAGATGAACGCCCTGGTCGACCTCGAGATGATCGACGCCCTCTACAGGGCCTCGCAGGCCGGCGTGCGGGTCGACCTGATCATCCGCGGCATGTGCGGCCTGCGCCCCGGGGTGCTCGGCATGAGCGAGAATATCCACGTCCGCAGCATCGTGGGACCCTTCCTCGAGCATCATCGGATCTACTACTTCCACAACGGCGGGGCCGCCGATCTCTACCTCGGCAGCGCCGACCTGATGGAGCGCAACCTCGACCGGCGCGTCGAGGAGCTGTTCCCCCTCGAGGACCCGGCCCTGGCCCGCTTCGTGCGCGAGAATCTGCTCGAGCTCTATCTGCGCGACAATACGAGGGCGCGCGTCCTGCGCCCCGACGGCAGCTACGTGCGGCTCACCCCCCTCGGCGACGAGCCGGTCGACAGCCAGCGCCCGTCGCGCATGATCCCCGACCGCTGAGCACGCACCCATGAGCCTGTTCATCGCCCTGGATCTGCCGGGGGTCGGGTCCTCCTCAGCTGAATCTTAGCTGCGCCCGCGGTGCGGATCTGGTAGACTGAAGGCATGAAGCGCCTGACCCTGTATCGCCCGGCCCGGCTCTGGGCCGTCGCCCTGGCCGCCCTGATCGGCGCGCTGGTCTGTGTGGCGCCCGCCGCCGCCCAGAGCGCCATCGACTGGCGCGAGCGCCCAACGGCGAATTTTACGATCCTCTACGCCCCCGGCGGCGAGGCCGAGGCCGAGCGCTACGCCGGCTGGGCCGACGAGATCTACGAAGAGATCGCCGCCGCCCTGAGCTTTCGCACCGCGACCCCCCTCACGCTACGCCTCTACCCGACCAGCGAGGACTACTACCAGGTCAATCCGCTCGCGCGTAATGTGCCCGGGGTGGTCGCCCACGCCGACTTCCGCCGCCGCGAGCTGGTGATCATCGTCGAGCGCACCGCCCAGCAGAGCGATGAGGAGGTGCGCAATAACGTCCGCCACGAGCTGACCCATATTGTCGCCGGCGACCTGAGCGGCAACAGGCTCAATACAGGCTTTCAGGAGGGCGTGGCCCAATATATGGAGCGCCCCTCGCCCGAGCTCGAGCGCCGTATCCTCTCCTTGCGCGACGCCCGCGACCAGGGCCTCTTGCTGCCCTGGAGCGCCTTCGACGAGCGCGAGCAGATCTATAGCGCGCCCCAGGTGAGCTACCCCCAGACCCTCTCGGTGGTGGCCTTCCTGGTCGAGCGGGACGGCTTTGCGAAGCTGCGCGAGTTCCTGGCCATCACCGCCCGTAGCAGCGGCTACCGCTCGGCCCTCGAGCGGACCTACGCGGTCTCGCCGGCGGTGCTCGAGGCGGCCTGGCTCGACTGGCTGCCCAGCTACCTCGACGGCGGGTACAGGCGCAGCGCCCTGACGGCCTACGATCTGGGCTTCGCCAGGGGCCTGGTCGAGCAGGGCAACTACGCCGCCGCGGCCGAGGAGCTGCGCCAGGGCATCGAGTGGCTGCAGAAGCAGGCCGACACCCAGCCGGCCGAGCTGATCGCCGAGGCAGAGACCCTCCTCGAGCGCAGCGAGGCGGGCATGCGGGCCGAGCAGTTGGCCGAGAGCGCGCGGCAGGCCCTCGAGCAGGCCGACTACGAGCGGGCCGGCGCCCTGGTGGCCGACGCCCGCACCCTCTACGGGGCCCTCGGCGATGCCAGGCAGGCCGAGGTGCTGGCGATCTACGAGGAGCGGGCGGCCAGAGGTCTGCGGGCGACCGATAGCCTGGCCCAGGCCGACGCCCTGGCCCGCGCCATGCGCTACCCCCAGGCCCGCGCCGCCGCCGACGTCGCCGCCGGCGAGTTCGCCGCCCTCGGCGACGATGCGCGGCTCGACAACGCCCTCAGCCTGCGGGCCGGGCTCGACCAGCGCCAGCGCCTCCTCGGCCTGGCCCTGCTACTGGCCGGCGGCGTCGGGATCATCTTTAGCCTGCTGGCGCGCTTCTTCGCGCGGCCCGCCGAGGTCTGGTAGGCGCCGCCCTCCCCGGCCCTCCCATGACCCAACAGCTCGGCTGTTTACGCACTGGCGACGAGGCGATCGGCATGTGCCACTGACACGTGTCGGGCGGCACATGCCGGTCGCTTTATGGTGCTGCTGGAATTACCTCGCCATGCTAGCATAAGCCGTACCTGGGCAAACCCTGTCACTCCGCGGGCTCCACCGTACCGCGAGCGCTCTGCTGCCCCCCGTGAAGCAGCCTGTCTACAGAGACGTCGACACCCCTATGAGCTCAGCTGCGCCTAGTCGTCGCGCGCGTTCACGGCATTCACACGAGAGCTGTCGACAGGATCTGCTAGTAGAGCTCGGGCGGCGTGTTGCGGTGGGCGACCCCGCGGGCCACGTCATGGCCTGGCTCACCCGCCGACTGACCCGCCTGCTCGACGCGAGCCACTGTCACATCGTCGAGCAGCTGCCCGGCTCGGGCGACCTGATCCTGCGGGCGAGCGCGGGCTATCAGCTTGGCGAGGCCGGCAAGACGATCATCCCCCTGGCGTCGGACCCGGCCGCTGCCGCGGCTCTGCGGGCTGCGCGCTCCGTGGTCGCCGACTTTGTCGAGGGGGCGGCCGGCCCGCTCGAGCAGCAGCGCGATCTAGCGCCTGCCGTTCCTCTGCGCGTCAGCGTGCCGATCGGGACAGCGGAGCAGATCTATGGCGTGCTGACTGTCGTGAGTGCGCGGCGCCGCTCGTTTGCGCGGGGCGACCTGCAGTTTCTCGAGGCGGTGGCTGTGCTGCTCACGGGGCTCACGGCGCAGCGGCTGCGGCAGCTCGAGATCGAGTCGATCGTCGACCTGTCGCGGACCCTGCGGCGGGCGGCCACCAGAGCCGAGATGCCGAGCATCATTCTGGCCCATGTGCGGGCCCTGATGACCTGCGCCGGCGGGGCGATCCTGCTCAGCCGCTCGGGCGGCGAGATTGTGGTGGCCCTCGGCGATGGGATCTGGGCCAAGACGACGGGCCAGACCCTGGACGAAGCGGCGGGAGTGAGCGGCGAGGTGATCCGCTCGGGCGTGCCGTTCCTGAGCTACGCTCCGGCTCGCTCGGTCGACTTCGCCCCTGGCATCCCGCTCGAGAGCGGGCTGGCCGTGGCGTGCATCCCGCTGATGTTTGGCGGCGGCGCCATCGGCACGCTCTGGGTGGCCTGCCCCGCGGCCATCGCCCACGACGACCTGCATCTGCTGAGCAACATCGCCGACATCACCGCCAACGCCCTCTACAGGGCCGACCTCTCTGAGCAGACGACCAGGCTCTTCCGCGAACACCAGCTGCTGAGCGAGGAGCTGCGGCGGGCCGAGCGACACCTGGCCAGCATCGTCGAGTCGGCCAGCGACCTGGTGATCTCGGCCGACGTCGGCGGGCGCATCGTCACCTGGAACCGCGCCGCCGAGCGCGTCTCGGGCTACGCCAAAGAGCAGGCCATCGGCCGTCGGCTGAGCGACTACTGCGCGCCGGGCGATCAGACCCTGATGGACAGCCTGCTGCGCCAGTTCTTCAGCGGGCCGCACCAGGGGCAGATCGACGAGATGTGCCTGGTCAGCTCGAGCGGCCAGAGCATCCCGATCTCGTGGCGCTTCTCGCCGTTGCAGAACGATCTTGGCGAGGTGAACGGCATCGTGGCTGTGGGGCGCGATCTGCTCGAGCAGCGTCGGCTCGAGTCGCAGCTGTTCCAGGCGGCCAAGATGGCCTCGATGGGCGTGATGGCCAGCGGCATCGGCCACGAGGTGCGCAATCCCCTCGGAATTATATCCGCAAGCGCCCAGCTCGCCCAGGCTCACCCTGACGACCCCGAGCTGGTCAACACTTGCCTGGGACGCATCATTACGGCTACCAAGCGGGCCGCGTTGATCATCGACAACCTGCTGACCTTTGCGCAGCCCGGGGGCGAAGAGCGGCGGCCGGTGGACGTCAACGAAGTGCTGGCCGCGACCCTGGGGCTGCTCGAGTATCAGTTCAAGCAGCGCAAGATCGACTTCAGCACCAACCTGGCGATACAGCTCGCCCCGGTGCTGGGGAACCCGGCCTTGCTGCAGCAGGTCTTTACGAACCTGATCCTGAACGGCTGCCAGGCGATGCCGGGGGGCGGCGCGCTGCGCGTCAGCACCGGCCTGGGCGAGCAGGGCAGCGTCGAGGTAGCGGTGCGCGACGAGGGGGTGGGGATCAGCGAAGAGGTGCTGCCGCACATCTTCGAGCCCTTCTTCACGACCAGGCCCGTCGGCCAGGGCACAGGCCTTGGCCTGGCGATCAGCTATAGCATTGTGCAGCAGCACGGCGGCGAGATCGAGGTGTGTAGCAGACAGGGTGCCGGCAGCACCTTCCTCGTGCGGCTACCCGCCGTGGCCCCGCCAGCTATGGCAGCAGAGAGGTAAGAGCATGACGCGCATACTCTTGATCGATGATGAGGAAGATTTGGTCTGGGCGGTTCGCTACGCGCTGATGGACGAGGGCTATGAAGTCTTGACGGCGGGCGACGGCGCCTCGGGCATCGCGACCGCCTACAGGGCCCAGCCGGACTTGATCATTCTCGACATCGTGATGCCCCACCTCGACGGCATTCAGGTCTGTCTGACCCTGCGGCGCGACCCCGGGCTGGTCTCGGTGCCCATCCTCTTCTTGACCAGGCGCAGCTCGATCGAGGACCGCATCATCGGGCTGAACGAGGGCGCCGACGACTATCTGGTGAAGCCCTTCGACTTTGGCGAGCTGAAGGCGCGGGTGAGCGCGCTGCTGCGGCGGGCCGGACGCAACAAGCAGACCGACGCCGCGCCCGTGACGCAGCTGCTCTACCGGGACCTCTGCCTCGACCTGCGCACCCACCACGTGACGGTGGGCGGCCGTGGCGTGCTGCTCACCCCGGCCGAGTTTGATCTGCTGCGGCATCTCTTGAGCCACCAGGGCCAGGTCTTCTCGAGCGAGCAGCTGCTCGCCCAGGTCTGGCACTACCCCACCGACTCGAAGGAGCACGGCCTGGTGCGCTGGCATGTGATGAATCTGCGCGCCAAGATCGAGCCCGAGGCGGGGAAGCCCACCTATGTGCGCACCGTTCCGCGCCATGGCTACATTCTGGGCGATACTGCTGACGCATGATTGTGGGCGTTTCCTACGCCAACAAGCATGGCTCGCTGCTCATTAATAATTGCGGTTCAATAACAAATGGCTCCTCAGATATCCCCTGTGTACACTTGAGGTATTCACAATTCCTGCGGAAACCTTTGCAATGCACAGGATTTGCACGATCTGTAGTCTGTTGATAGGCTGCATGGCATAGGCAGTTTCTGCTAGTAAAAGCAATGAAGGCTGAGCGTACAGTCGGGCTAACGAAGGACTAACAGAAGACTACAGGAAAACTAACAGACAAGGCGCGCGATTGGATCTATAGTGTGGAAGTGAAATCCAACGGGAAAGGGGGTGAAAATAATGGCAATTGAGAAGATGAACGCCTCCAGCAGCCTGGCCGAGGTCATCGACCGCATTCTGGACAAGGGCATCGTGGTCGACGCGTGGGTGCGCGTGTCGCTGGTCGGCATCGAGCTGCTCGCCATCGAGGCTCGCGTGGTCGTCGCTGGCGTCGATACGTACCTGAAGTACGCCGAGGCCGTGGGTCTGACCGCCGCCGCCACCGCCTAGGTGCCGTCTCGCCTATCGTTCTAGCAACATCTCAGCAAGGAGCACACCGCCATGGCCATCGAGAAGATGAACGCCTCCAGCAGCCTCGCCGAAGTCATCGACCGCATCCTGGACAAGGGTATCGTGGTCGACGCGTGGGTCCGTGTGTCGCTGGTCGGCATCGAGCTGCTCGCCA
>CAZKTU010000021.1:5487-29791 GCA_964555675.1 uncultured Oscillochloris sp. | reverse complement strand
CCGAGGTCATCGACCGCATTCTGGACAAGGGCATCGTGGTCGACGCGTGGGTCCGCGTATCGCTGGTCGGCATCGAGCTGCTCGCCATCGAGGCCCGCGTGGTCGTCGCCGGCGTGGACACCTACCTGAAGTACGCCGAGGCCGTGGGCCTGACCGCCGCCGCCACCGCCTAATCCCCCCGCGCCCGGCCGGCGCATCCTGTCAGCCAACCCTGGTTCGAGGCGAGCCGCCCTGTGGCGGTGCAGGCCTCCATCAGCGGCCCTGGGGGCGGGGCGCGCCGGCCGTTAGCCCTGTATTGGAGGTCCTCATGTCACTTTCGGAAGACATGAGCCATCTCGCCGAGACGCTGCGCCAGAGCTACGACGGCCGGGTCACCGCCGTCGCCGAGCTTCAGGCAGCGACCACCCAGCAGCTCACCGACCTCCACGCTCAGCATAGCGCGATGGCCGCCAGCCAGCGGCAGCAGCTGAACGAGTCGGCAGAGAAGCTTCGGCGCGATGTCGCAACCCTGCTCAACGACCTGAAGGTCGAGCGCGAGACCATGAGCGCCGAGCAGACCCGCAAGCTCGACGCCTTCACCAGCGAGCTACAGCAGACCACAGACAAGCAGCTCGCCGAGTGGGCTGCCGCGCGCAAGGCCATGAACAGCGAGCAGCGCGAGCGGCTCGACGCCTACAGCCTTGAGCTTCGGCAGCGCACGAACGCCCACCTGACCCTCGCCAACGAGGCGCGCCAGGTCATCTACAACGACCACGCGGCGGCCCGGCAGGCGTGGCGACGATTTAACGCAGAGATGCGGCTGCGGCGCGCCGGTCAGGCGAGCTAGCCACATCAGTGAAGTCGATCGGCGGGGCGCCCTGGGAGGACGACACCACTGCCCGGACACTACAGCCACGCTGCCTCCCGCAGCACTGCCCCGGGGCCTTCGAGCGAGAAGTCGGTGTTGTGCTTTAGACCAGAGCGAGCCGAGGCCAGGCGGCGTAGAGCTGCCATGGCGGCGTCCGGGTCATCGGCTGCGCGCACCCGCAGCCGGTGACCCCAAGAGCCCCTCTTTTTTTGGCCGCTCCATCTGCTAGATAGTCTGCAAGGGCCCCTAGCGTGAGGTCTGGTATGTATGTAGGAAGCCGCCGTATCCGCTCCGCCGGCCGCACCAGCGGGAGCGTCGAGGTCACCCTCCCCCCCCAGCTCCACAGCCTGCTGGAGATCGAGTGTCGCCTGCTGTTGCGCGACGGCACTCACCCCGAGATTGTGCTCCAGCCGGACCTGTCGGTCGCCCACGGGCTGCTGCTGCGGCTCTGGCAGCGACTGCGGGCGGGGCTCGCCGGCATCGGCGAGATCGGCGACTTCGACCCGGGGGCCTTCACCCTGGCTCTGCTCCCGCCGCGCCACTGGCAGCAGCGCCCGCCCCTGGCCTACGCCGACGCCCTGCTGCTGTTGCACGGGGCGATGGGCGGCGAGGCCCGCGACGCGATGGCCCGTCTGGTGGCCTACATGGGCGTCGTCGCCGGCGTGCGCCTCGGCCTCAGCGAGACCCTGGCCCCGGCCTTCGGCGATACGATCGCCTATCTCGTCACCGGCGTGGCGCCCCTGGCGGGCCTCGAGTGCGAGCGCGGCGTGACCCAGCGCCTGCTCCAGGATCAGGCCCCCCCCGAGCCGGCGGCCGCCTCGGCCCTCGACGAGCGGATCTGGACCGCCGCCGCCCCAGGCCTGGCCCGGGCCTGGGAGCAGTTCGGCGAGTGGCAGGCCACGCCCGAGCAGCACGCCGCAGTCCGCCAGAAGTGGCACCGCGCCCTGCTGCTCGAGATGGGCAGCGCCACGCTGTCGTAATCGGGGCTCTGCCCCACTGAATCAGCCAGCTAAGGAGAACCCGATCGATGACGGCCGCGATCAACAACCCCCCCCAAACCCGCGCGTTCGTGTCGCTCCGCTCGAGCGGCGACTTCGTCGCCACAGACACGACCCACGAGGTCATGGACCGCGCCCTGGCCTACCTCACCGCCGGCTTCCCGGTCCACTTCCGCGGCCCCGCCGGCACGGGCAAGACCACCCTGGCCCTGCATGTGGCCGCCCAGTTCAACCGCCCGGTGATGCTGATCGCCGGCGACGAGCAGTTCACCTCGGCCGACCTGATCGGCGAGCAGAACGGCTACCGCTACAGGCGCGTCGTCGACAAGTACATCCACTCGGTGGTCAAGTACGAGGAGGACGCCCAGCAGCAGTGGGTCGACAACCGCCTGACCACGGCCTGCCGCGAGGGCTTCACCCTGGTCTACGACGAGTTCACTCGCTCGCGCCCCGAGGCCAACAATGTGCTGCTGGCCGTGCTCGAAGAGCGCGTGCTGGTGCTGCCCACCTCGACCGGGGCCAACTCGTACGTCAAGGTCCACCCCGAGTTCCGCGCGATCTTCACCAGCAACCCGCAGGAGTACGCCGGCGTACACGAGTCGCCCGACGCCCTGAGCGACCGCCTGGTGACCATGGACCTCGACTACTACGACCGCGAGACCGAGATCGCGATCACGGTGGCCAACTCGCGCCTGCCGTATGACGAGGCCGCCCGCGTGGTCGATATCGTGCGCGAGTTCCGCGCCTCGGGCGAGTACGACCAGGCCCCGACCCTGCGGGCCTGCATCATGATCGCCCGCGTCGCGGCCCTGCAGGGCCTGGTGCCCTCGAGCGGCGACCCGCGTTTCGTGCAGATCTGTCTCGACATCCTCGAGTCGAAGGTGGCCTTCAGCGCCAAGAACCGCGAGCGGCGCCTCGAGCAGCGCAAGATGCTGCTCCAGGTGATCGAGCACCACACCACGCTGCGCCCGGCCATGAGCGCGAGCTGAAAGGACGATAGGCATGAAGCCGAAGCGAACGCGCGGCATGCGCGAGCTGATGACCATTCAGGGCCTGGCCGGGCGCTCGGTGCCGAACAGCCGCGAGCAGGTGGTGGCCGAGCAGGCCCGCCTCGAGCACGAGCGGGCCCGCCTGGAGCGCGAGCTGCAGATGTGGCTGGACAACGGGCGGCGCACCGGCGAGCGCCTGGCGGCGGTGAACGAGCGCCTGACCATGCTGGCCGGGGTCTGCGCGAAGGACGACGCCGAGACCGGCAGGGCCGCCCCGGCGGCCGCGCCGCGGGCCATGCGCCGCGCCGACGAGCCGGTCGAGCCGGGCACCGAGTGGCACGAGATCGTGCTCGAATACTAAGGAGACGACGATGTCTGACAAGAAGCAGCGCCCGGCACAGCCGAGCATCAACATTGACCTGGGGTTCGGCGGCCTGTTCAAGAATCTGGGCGACCTGATCGACCTCGTCTCGGAGATGGCCGACAGCGCCGAGGGCGAGGGCGGCGAGACCAACCGCAGCGGCGAGTTCGAGGTCAAGGGCCTGGGCGACAAGGCCCGCGCGGTGTACGGCTTCAGCATCCGCACCGGCGCCAGCGGCTCGCCGCGGGTCGAGCGCTTCGGCAACCTGCGCGCGACCGACGAGGGCCCGGTGGTAGCCGATGTGCGCGAGCCCCTGGTCGACCTGTTCGACGAGGGCGAGGAGCTGGTCGTGGTGGCCGAGCTGCCCGGCGTGGCCGAGGGCCAGGTGCAGGTCGAGCTGCACGACGACATCCTCAGCGTGAGCACCACGGGCGAGCGGCGCTATGCCAAAGAGATCCTGCTGAGCGACCCGGTCGACCCGGCCTCGCTGCGCCAGAGCTACACCAACGGCATCCTCGAGCTGCGCCTGAAGAAAGCGTAAACGGCCATGGCTCGCCCGGTCAAGCATGTTCAACTGCATCGGATTGGGGCCACCGAGCTGCGCGTCGTCTCGGACGTCGACGAGGGCGTGCTGGCGATTGTGCAGCAGGAGGAGGCGGTCATTCGCGGCATGATGGCCGGCGGGGACTGGCCCCACACCCAGGTGAGTCTCTTCATCCTGAAGGACCTGCAGCCCCTGGCCCGCCAGCTCAAGGGTGGCGCCCTGCCGGCCGGGGGCGCCGCGGCCCTCGATACGCGCACCGTGGTGAACATGTTCGACCTGGCCAATCCGCGGGCCTGCCACATCTTCGTCAACCGGCGCGCAATGGTCCAGGCCGACTACTGGGACGACGCCCTGGCGATCTGCGGGCTGCTCGCCCACGAGCACGCCCACCCCTTGGCCGAGAACGGGGCCACCCGCGCCTCGCGCGGCCTGAGCCTGGCCCTGAGCCTGGAGGAGCCGAATGAGCGCCTGGCGCGGCTCCTCCGCGGTCTGCTCGAGGAGCTGTGCCTGTACGCCCCGCGCGAGCTGTTCACCAACGAGCTGGCGATCGTGCGGGGCTTCGACCAGGCGCTGCTGCATCTGAACCGGCGCAATGTCGCCAACGCCTGCCTGAGCGTGACGGGCCGCGAGCGGTTGCGCGAGGTGCTGGCTCAGGACAGCGCCGCCGGCAGCAGGCCCGCGGCCGCGGTCGGGCAGTTGCTGCTGGCGGGCGACCTCGAGAGCCATCTGCGGCTGGCCCTCGAGGTGGCGCCCTTCGCGCGGGCTGGGCGGCACGAGGCCGCCGCCGAGCTCGAGGGCGTGCTCGAGCAGGTGCTGTTCCCGCAGCTCGAGCCCCAGGCCGGCCCGGCCTACAGGGCGATCCGCGGGCTCTACACCGAGCTGACCGCCGCCCCCGCGCCGGCCGAGCTGCAGGCCTGGTGCCAGCAGGTCGCGGACACGGTGCTCGCGGCCCTCCGCGAGCAGGGGCTGGCGGTGAGCTGCACCATCGGGCCGGCGCCGGGGGCCCTTTCCTAGCCGCACAGGCGGCGTACGTTGCTGGAGGAGCTTATGCGCGCTCAAGAGCAAGAGCCCGGGAAATACTTCTACTGCATTATCCGCTGTCCCGAGCCGCGCGAGTTCACCACCCGCGGGATCGGCGAGCAAGGGGCCACGGTCCATACGGTCGTCTATAACGAGCTCGCCGCCGTGGTGAGCGACTCGCCGGTCGTCGAGTACGACAACAGCCGCCGCAACATGCTGGCCCACACGGCGGTGCTCGAGGAGGTCATGGCCGAGCACACCATCCTCCCGGTGCGCTTCGGCATGGTGGCGCCGAGCGTCAAGGCCATCCGCGACCAGATGCTGGCCCGCCGCTACAACGAGCTCGACGGCATGCTGCGCAAGATGGAGGGCAAGGTCGAGCTGGGCCTCAAGGCCTTCTGGTACGAGGACAGCATCTACAAAGAGATTGTCGCGGGCAGCCCGGCCATCCAGCAACTGCGCGACATGCTGGTGGGCCGCAGCGCCGAGGAGACCTACTACGAGCGGATCAAGCTGGGCGAGCTGGTCGAGACGGCCATGAAGGCCCGGCGCGAGGGCGACGCGGCGATGATCATGAGCGCCCTCACCCCCCTGGCCTGCGACACCAGGATCAACCCGACGATCACCGAGCGCATGGTGCTCAACGCGGCCCTGCTGGTCGAGCGCACGCGCGAGCCCGAGGTCGACCGGGCCGTCCAGGAGCTGGACGCCGAGCTGGGTAAGCGGCTGATCTTCAAGTATGTCGGCAGCGCGCCGCCCTACAACTTCGTGAACCTGGTCATCCGCTGGGATCGGTAAATGCGCGCAAGCCATGCTTGCGGCACGAAACGGGTTTGACGAGGAGGGCGCCATGGGCCTCTTGATGAAGCTGTTGACTCTGCCGGTGACCGGGCCGATTGACGGAACGCTCTGGCTGGCCAACAAGCTGCTCGAGCAGGCCGAGGGCGAGATCTATGACGAGGGCAAGGTGCGGGCGGCCCTGATGGAGCTGGAGATGCGGCTCGAACTAAACGAGATTGACGAGGCGACGTATATGGAGGGTGAGGAGCAGCTGCTCGAGCGGCTGCGCGAGATCCGCATCTACAAGGCCGAGCGGGCGCAGCAGTGAGCTGCGCCGGCATGTACCGAAGGCAAGGGAAAGGGGCACCACGATGGCAATGAGCGTTCCTGAGATCGCCACGAAGGCCAAAGACCAGCTGTCTATGCTCACCGGGCTCAAGGCCGGGACGGTCTCGAGCCTGCACCACGACAGCGACGGCTGGCGTATCGTCGCCGACATGATCGAGCTGAAGCGCATCCCCGACTCGGCGGACATCCTCGCCACCTACGAGATGCGGCTCGACGAGAAGGGCAACCTGCTGAGCTACGAGCGCACGCGGCGCTATGCCCGCGGCGACATCATGGAATAAGGCCGCCCCGAGCGGCCGGAAACGGAACTCTCAATGTCCAGCTCACTACAGCACTCTGTCCAGTCGACGAACCTCGCCGACATCCTGGAGCGCGTGCTCGACAAAGGAGTGGTCATCGCCGGCGATATCACGATCTCGCTGGTGGGCGTCGAGCTGCTGTCGATCAAGCTACGGCTGCTCGTCGCGTCGGTGGATAAGGCGATGGAGATGGGCATCAACTGGTGGGAGCACGACCCGTACCTGACCACGCGGGCCCGCCAGTTGACCGACGAGAACCATGCCCTACAGGCGCGCGTCGAGCGGCTCGAGGCGCAGATTGAGTCACGCCCCTGACGGCGACAGGAAGCTACCATGGCAGACGAACGAACCACCACCCTGCGTGTCGCCGAGGCCCTGCCGAAGGATGTGGGCCGCGGTCTGGTGCGCCTCGACCCCCAGGAGCTCGAGCGGCTCGGCGTGCGCATCGGCGACGTGATCCAGATCAGCGGCAAGCGCTCGACGGTGGCGCGGGCCATGCCCGCCTACGCCGAGCAGCGCGGCCAGGGCCTCGTGCAGATGGACGGCATCCTCAGGCTGAACGCGGGCACCGGCCTGGACGAGCGGGTGACCCTGACGCGGGCCAAGGCCCAGCCGGCCCGCGCCGTGGTCCTGGCCCCCGCCGAGGGCGCCGGCAGCGCCCAGCTCAGTAGCCACGCCCGCTACCTCTCGAAGCTGCTCGACGGCATCCCGGTCGTCGCCGGCGACCGGGTGCGCGTGACCCTGTTCGGCACGCGGGCCCAGACCTTCAGCGTGGTCGAGACGACGCCGGCGGGGCCGGTGATGATCGCCCCGACGACGGGGATCAAGGTCTCGGGCGAGACGGGCGGGCGCGAGCGCGGCACCGTCACCTACGAGGATATTGGCGGCCTGCGGCGCGAGACGCGGCGCATCCGCGAGATGATCGAGCTGCCCCTGCGCTACCCCGAGGTCTTCGAGCGCCTGGGCATCGACGCGCCCAAGGGCGTGCTGCTCTACGGCCCGCCCGGGGCCGGCAAGACCCTGATCGCCCGCGCGGTGGCGAATGAGACCAGCGCCCACTTCGTGACGATCAACGGCCCCGAGATTATCGACAAGCTCTACGGCGCCTCAGAGGCCAACCTGCGCGGGATCTTCGAGGAGGCCCGCAAGAAGGCCCCGACGATCATCTTCATCGACGAGATCGACGCGATCGCGCCCAAGCGCGAGGACCTGAGCGGCGACCGGCAGGTCGAGCGGCGCGTGGTGGCCCAGCTGCTGGCCCTGATGGACGGCCTCGAGTCGCGCGGCAATGTGATCGTGATCGCCGCGACCAATCTGCCCAACAGCCTCGACCCGGCCCTGCGGCGGCCCGGCCGCTTCGACCGCGAGATCGTGATTAGCGTGCCCGACAAGGACGGGCGTCGCGAGATCCTCGAGATCCATACCCGCGGCATGCCCCTGGCCGAGGACGTCGACCTGGAGCGGTTGGCGGCGATCACCCATGGCTTCGTCGGCGCCGACCTGCAGGCCTTCAGCCGCGAGGCGGCCATGGTGGCCCTGCGCCGTCTGCTGCCCGACATCGACTTCAGCCAGGCCCAGATCCCCTACGACAAACTGGCGGCCCTCGAGGTCACCGCCGACGACTTCGCGGCAGCCCTGGCCGATATCGAGCCCTCGGCCATCCGCGAGGTCTTCACCGAGATCCCCGACGTGAGCTGGAGCGACGTGGGCGGCCTCGAGGACGTGCGCCGGCTGCTGGTCGAGGCGGTCGAGTGGCCCCTGCGCCACGCCAAGGCCTTCGACTATGTGGGCGTGCGCCCGCCCAAGGGCATCTTGCTCCACGGCGTGCCCGGCACCGGCAAGACGCTGCTGGCCAAAGCCCTGGCCCGCGAGAGCGAGGCCAACTTCATCTCGGTGAAGGGGCCCGAGCTGCTCAACCGCTGGGTCGGCGAGTCCGAGCGGGGCGTGCGCGAGATCTTCCGCAAGGCGCGCCAGGCGGCGCCGTGCATCATCTTCTTCGACGAGATCGACGCGATCGCCCCGCCCCGCGGCGGCGGCGACAACGCCGTGACCGAGCGGGTGGTTAGCCAGCTGCTCACCGAACTCGACGGAATCGAGGCCCTTAAGGGGGTGGTGGTGCTCGGGGCGACCAACAGGCTCGACCGGGTCGACTCGGCCCTGCAGCGGCCCGGGCGCTTCGACTTCCTGGTCGAGATGCCGCGCCCCGACACGACGGCCCGCCGGGCCATCCTCGGCGTGCAGACGCGCAAGATGCCCCTGGACGCCGACGTAGACCTCGGGGCTCTGTCGCTCGAGAGCGAGGGCTGGGTGGGCGCAGACCTCGAGGGGATGTGCCACAAGGCCGCGATGCTCGCCATCCGTGAGTATCTGGAGGGGACGCAGCGCGACGTCGCGCCGGGTCAGAAAGAGGGGAGCCATGACTTTACAGAACTACATATCGCCCGTCGCCATTTCGCCGCTGCCTTCGCCGAGACCGCGCTACGTCTACGGGATCATTCGTACTGATGACCCGGTGCTGTTCGAGGTGCCCGGCGTCGACGGGCAGCACGAGGTCTACACCGTCGGCGAGGGCGACCTGGCCGTGGTGACGAGCCCCATCGCCCACGACAACTTCAAGGGCCTCGACCGCTCCGACGCCGTGCGCTACCTGGCAGCTCACCAGCGCGTGCTCGAAATGGTGCAGCAGGACTACCCGGTGCTGCCGGTTAAGTTCGGCACCGTGCTGGCCGACGAGGCCCAGCTGCGGGCCCTGCTGCGGCGCGGCGCAGACCTGATCGGGGGGACCCTCGAGGCCTGCGCCGGCAAGGACCAGTACGAGATCGTGGTGCTCTGGGACGTCGCGCAGATCTTCCAGCTGATCGCCGCCGACGAGCAGATTGTCGCCGTGAAGCGGCAGCTCTCGGCCCTGCCCGCCGAGGAGGCCATGGCCGGCAAGGTCCTGCTGGGCCAGTTGGTCCATGGCGCGCTGCAGGCGCGGCGCAGGGCGGTGGCTGCGGTGGTGACCGAGGCCCTGCGCGACCTGGCCCTGGACATGGTCGAGAACCCGGTGATGGACGATTCGATGGTCAGCAATACGGCGCTGCTGATCCCGCAGAGCGCGACCGCCGCCCTCGACGAGCGCCTGAGCGCCCTCGACGAGCGCTTCGGGGGCGAGCTGCAGATCCGCTGCGTGGGCCCGCTGCCGCCCTACAGCTTCACCACCCTGGAGGTGGCCCGGCCCCAGGCCGACGCGGTGGCTACGGCCCTCGAGGGACTGGGGCTGCCCGAGGCCACCAGCTTCGCGGCGCTCAAGGGCGCCTACCGCCGGCTGGCGGCCAAGGCCCATCCCGACCACAACCCCGACCAGGCCGGGGCCGGGGCCGAGATGGAGGCCCTGACCGGAGCCTACAAGCTGCTCGTCGCCATCGCTCAGGCTCAGGCCCCCGAGCAGACCGCGGGCGACTGGCCTTGTCGTTTCGACCGCGAGTCCGTCGAGGGCACCCTGATGATCGCCCTCAGACGCCAGGAGGTCGCGCCCGGGCGCGACGAGGGGTAGCAGCGATGCAGACCGCGATGCTCGACGGGCTGGTGGCCCCCGACTCGGCCACAATCCAGGCGGTCCTCGAGGGGGTCGCCCACTACGCCTACGCGATCGCGCGGGCCGAGCCCGAGCTTTCCGGCGAGCCCATCCCCGGCGTCGACCCGCGCTACCCCGTGCGCTCGATCGTCGTGGGCGACCTGATGGTGCTGATCAGCGACGTCTCGCTGGCCGAGTACGACCTGGGGACGCTCAGGGAGCGGCTGCAGAACAGCGTCTGGCTCGAGCTCCTGGCCCGCGGTCACCAGCGGGTGATGGCGGCCCTGCTCGAGCGCTACACCCTGCTGCCGCTGAAGCTCTGCACACTCTACACCGACGAGGCGCGGGCGCGCGAGCTGCTGGAGGGCAGCGGGGCATGGTTCCGCTCGGCCCTCGGCCGGATCGCCGGGGCGCGCGAGTGGGGCGTCAAGGTCTTCTGTGCGCGCTCGACGCTCAGCGCGTGGGCCGCGAAGGCCGCCCCCGAGCTGCGCCCCCTGGCCGAGAGCGTCGGCGCGGCCTCGCCGGGGGCCCGCTACATGCTCGAGAAGCGCCTGCAGCGAGCGGCTCAGCTGGCGACGGACGACCTGCGGCGCCAGCACACCGAGGAGCTCGCCACGGCCCTGGCCTCGGGCCCATGGGCCGCCCAGCGCGGCGTGCCTCAGCCCGCCCAGCTTCACGGCCGCCTCGACGACATGGTGCTGAACGGGGCCTACCTGGTGAGCGATGGCGAGCTGGAGCGCTTTCGGGCGACCCTCGACGGCCTGGCCGCCGAGTACGGGCCGCGCGGTTACAGTGTCGTCCTGACCGGCCCCTGGCCGGCCTACAGCTTCAGCGGGCAGCTCGAGCCGGGGGAGGCGTGATGGAGAGCAGCGAGTGGGACGCCAGCGACGTGACTATCCTCGACCTGCTGGACCGGGCGCTGGACAAGGGCGTCTTTGTCTGGGGCGAGCTGGTGCTGACCGTGGCCGATATCGAACTAGTCTATGTAGGCCTCAAGGCGATGCTCTGCTCGGTGGATACGGCCGACCGGATGCGCGAATTCGCCTGGCAGCGCCTGCTCGAGGCCCCGCAAAGCTGAGGGTACGCCGATGAGCTGTCTCTACCTCTATGCGATTGTGGACCAGGGGGGCGGTGAATTGCCCGCGCTGGCGGGCCACGGCGACGCGCCCCTGGGGGGCATCGCGGCCGGCGGGCTTATGGCGGTGGTGAGCGAGGCGCCACGGGGCGAGATCCCTTTGACGCGGGCGAACCTGCTGCGGCACGAAGCCGTGGTCGAGGCCCTGATGGCCGAGCGGGGCGTGCTGCCGGCCCGCTTCGGGACGACGGCGAGCGAGGCCGACCTGCTGGCGGCCCTCGGATGCCACGGGGCCGAGCTGGCCCTGAGCCTCGAGCGGGTGCGCGGGCGGGTCGAGCTGGCCCTGCGGGTGATCGACCCCGCGGCGAGCGAGCGGCCGCCGGCGCGCCCCTCGCGGGCCGAGGTGGGCGATGGGCGGGGCTATATGCAGGCGCTGCTCGAGGCCGAGCGGCAGCAGGCGCGCCTGCGCGCGGCGATGGACGGGGTCGCCGCGCAGATTAGCGCCGCCCTGGCGCCCCTGGCCGAGGGCGCGACCCAGAGCGGCCCTGAGGGGCGGCAGCTGCTGAAGGCGGCCTACCTGGTGCGTCGCGAGGGTCTCGAGGCCCTGCGGCGCGGGATCGATGCGCAGCGCGCGGCCCACCCGGGGCTGGCCTTCCTGGCCACGGGCCCCTGGCCGGCCTACAGCTTCACGGGGATCGAGCGGGGCCTGGGGCAAGGAGAGGGAGAGCGGCGATGAGCGAAGTGCAACAGACGGCCCGGCTCGAGCTGAGTGAGCGCCAGGTGGCGGCGATTGGCGAGAAGCTGCTGCTGGCCCCCGAGGAGACGGCGCAGCTCGTGTCGGCCCTGGGGGCGACCGACCTGAGCGGGCGCAGCCGGGTCAGCCTCGACCCCGAGAAGCTCGAGAAGGGCCTGGCCCAGCTGGTGATGACGGTGATCGAGCTGCTGCGCCAGCTGATGGAGCGGCAGGCCCTGCGGCGGGTCGAGCGGGGGACGCTCGACGACGAGGCGATCGAGCGGCTGGGGATGGCCTTCATGCGGCTCGACGAGCGCATGGAGGAGCTGAAGGCGATCTTCGAGCTGAGCGACGAAGACCTGAACCTCGACCTGGGCCCGCTGGGCAAGCTGATGTGAGTGGCGGGGGCGGGCGAGCAGAGGGGCGCGGGGGAACCAGGTTCCCCCGCGCCCCTTGTGGTGTCAGGAGACCTTGACGGCGTCTGACGGCACGGGGAAGCCGGCGCAGAGCTCGACGACCTCGCCGGCGATACGGGCCTGGAGCTCGGTGTCGTCGACGGCGTGGAGCACCTGGGCGATCCAGCCGGCGATGCGGGTCATCTCGGCCTCGCGCATGCCGCGGGTGGTGACGGCGGGGGTGCCGATGCGCACGCCGCTGGTGCGGACGGGCGGCTGGGGGTCGTCGGGGATGGCGTTCTTGTTGACGGTGATGTGGGCCCGGTCGAGGGCCTTCTGGGCCTGGGCCCCGGTGATGCCGAGGGCCGAGAGGTCGGCCAGCATGAGGTGGTTGTCGGTGCCGCCGCTGATCAGCGTGATGCCGTTGGCGGTGAGGCCGGCGGCCAGGGCTTTGGCGTTGCTGCGGATCTGGGCCGCGTAGGCCTTGAACTCGGGGCGCAGGGCCTCGCCGAAGGCCACGGCCTTGCCGGCGATCACGTGCATGAGCGGGCCGCCCTGGGTGCCGGGGAAGACGCTGGAGTTGAGGGCCTTGGCGTGGGCCTCGTCCATCATGATCAGGCCGCCGCGGGGGCCGCGCAGGGTCTTGTGAGTGGTGGTAGTGACGATCTGGGCGTGGCCGACGGGCGAGGGGTGCTCGCCGCCGGCGACCAGGCCGGCGATATGGGCGATATCGGCCATGAGCAGGGCGCCGACCTCGTCGGCGATCTGGCGCATGCGGGCGAAGTCGATGATGCGCGGGTAGGCGCTGGCGCCCGAGGTGATCAGCTTGGGGCGGGCCGTCTTGGCCTTGCTCAGCAGGTCGTCGTAGTCGATCTGGCCGCTGGCCAGGTCGACGCCATAGAACTGGATGTTGTACCAGCGCCCCGAGAAGTTGACCGGGCTGCCGTGGGTGAGGTGGCCGCCGTGGTCGAGGCGCATGCCGAGGATGGTGTCGCCGGGCTGCAATAGGGCGTTGAAGACGGCGATGTTGGCCTGGGCGCCGCTGTGGGGCTGCACATTGGCGGCGTCGGCCCCGAAGAGCTGCAGGGCCCGGTCGATGGCCAGCTGCTCGACCACGTCGACGAACTCGCAGCCGCCGTAGTAGCGCTTGCCGGGCAGGCCCTCGGCGTACTTGTTGGTCAGCACCGAGCCCTGGGCCTCCATCACGGCGAGGCTGGTGTAGTTTTCGCTGGCGATCAGCTCGAGCCCGTCGCGCTGGCGGCGGGCCTCGCTCTCGATAGCGGCGGCGATCTGCGGATCGGTCTGGCGAAGATTATCGAGCATTCCTGCATCTCCTTGTTACGCTGGTCAAGCCGGCGCTATTGTAACGGAAAAAGCGACGGGAGGGCCTGGCCCCCCGTCGCTTGTGGGTGAAGGTCGCGGGGAGGCGTGAAGGGCCTGGCCCTCCACCTCCGCCCGCCTAGGGCACGGGATAGGGCCCGGGTGTGCCGGCGAAGACGTTGATCTGGGCCCGGGCGAGCACATCCCCGCGGTTGTTGACGTCGAGCACCTCGACGGTGACAAGGCGCCCGCCCTGGTCGGCGATCGTATACTCGACCGAGAAGCTGCCCTGCTGGCCGGGCGAGCCGCCGGCCCCGAAGAAGAAGTTGGCGATGATGCGGCCGGTGCCGTCGATCACATTCATGGTCAGGTCGCCCTCTGAGGGGAAGATCGCCGTGCGGCCGCGGACCGTGAGGCGGGTGCCGATGCGCGAGCCGCTCGAGGGCGCGTCGATGAAGATCTGCTGGGCGGTGGTGGGCGCGTAGCGCACCGAGCGCTCGGTGCGGGCGATCACCGCGCCGGTGTTGGGGTCGACCTCGGCCAGCTCGAGCAGGACGCGCTCGCCGGCGGGGGCGATGTAGGCGAGGACGCTGCTGAAGCTGCCGGCTTGGCCGGGCTGGCCGCTCACATTGATCGTGCCGCGGCCCAGCTCGCGGGCGTTCGGCTCGAAGAAGCGGTAGCGCAGGGTGCCGCCGGCGGGAAGGCGCGTGGTGGTGCCGCTGACGCGGATGGGGCTGCTGATCACCGCGTTGTCGCCCGGCTCGCTGATCGTGATCTGCTGGCTGACCGGGGCGGGGGTGGGCGTGGGCGGCACGGGCGTGGGCTGCACCACGGGGCCGGTGCTGGTGCGCACCTCTGAGCCGAGCAGACCGAGCAGGATATCGAAGGGCGGGGCGTTCTCGGGGTGGAACTCCATGCGCCGGCGCTCGAAATACTGGACGGTATAGTCGCGGCCGTTCAGGCGCTCGACGATCTGGTCGGTGACGGGGAAGCCGAAGCGGGCCAGGCCGCCGTTGCGCTCCCAGAAGGTCAGGAAGCCGCCGCACATGTAGTAGCCGGTCTCGGGGAAGCCGCGGCAGCCGGGCTGCGGGGGCGCGCCGAGGGGGCGGAACTGCCAGGGGCGGCCCTGCTGGGCCAGGCGCTCGACGCCGAGGCGGCCGGCGAGCACGCCCTGGCCCTGGCCGCTGTGGTCCTCGAGGCGGTCGCGCTCGAACCACTGGACGGGGCCGGTCCAGCCCTCGACGGTCTCGGTCTGCAGGGGGGTGATCGGGAAGCCGAAGACGGGCAGGCCGCCGTTGCGCTCCCAGTACTGGCGGATGGGGCCCGAGATGCAGTAGCCGGTCTCGGGGAAGCAGCGGGTGTCGGCCTGGGCCAGGAGGTTATGGGCCGGCAGAGAGGCCAGGGCCGTCAGGGCAAGCAAGGTCAGGGCGATGAGGCGCCGCATCGGTGTCCTCCTTGAGCAACGGGTCCGTGGGGCCGGCCACGGCGGCGGCCCCTGGCGGGACGGCACGTGCATAAGATGGACCGTGCCGGGGGGCCGGCGGTTACAGCCGGCGCCCGGCAGGCTCACACGGTCAGTAGCCCGCCGCCTTATCTACGACGTTGAGCAGGGGCTGCCCGTTCCGGAAGCGGCCCAGGTTCTCGACGAAGAGGGCGATCTGGCGCTCGCGCATGCGGGGGGAGTTAGCCGTCGCGTGGGGCGTGATCGTAACGTTGGGCAGGCCCCAGAGGCGACTCTCGGCGGGCAGGGGCTCCTCGTTGAAGGTATCGAGGGCTGCGCCGGCGATGCGCCCGGCCTGCAGGGCGGCGATCAGGGCGGCCTCGTCGAGCAGCTGGCCGCGGGCGATATTGACCAGGTAGGCGCTGGGCTTCATGCTGGCGATGGCGGCGGCGTCGAACATGCCCTTGGTCTCGGGGGTGAGGGGGGCGGCGATGACGACGTAGTCGGCCTCGGGCAGCAGGGGGCGCCAGTCGTCGCCGGTGACCACACGCTCGGCGTGGGGGGTGGGGCGCGGGCTGCGCCGGCTGCCCCAGACGCGCATGCCGAAGGCGGCGGCCCGCTCGGCGATAGCCTGGCCGATGCCGCCGATGCCGAGGATGAGCATGGTCTTCTCATAGAGCTCGCGAGTCTCGAGCCACTTAGCCCAGCGCGACTCGGCCTGGGCGGCGCGGTACTCGGGCATGAGCTTGGCGCTGCTGAGCAGGAAGGCCATGACGAACTCGGCGATCGGGATGGCGTGGACCCCGGCGCTGTTGGTCAGGGTGAGATCGCGCTCGAGCATGGTCGGGGTGAGCAGGTGCTCGACCCCGGCGCTCGGGGTGTGGATCCAGCGCAGCTGGGGGGCGGCGCGCAGCACCTGATCGTAGAGCTGCTGCTCGCCCCACCAGCGGAAGTAGGCCACGGCGTCCGAGGGGTCGCCCTCGAAGCCGGTCTCGGGATTCACCCAGGCAGTCGCCACATCGTCGGGGAGCTGTGGGGCCAGCAGGTCGCGGATCTGGGCGGGGGCAATGATTTTCATCTGGCCTTAGTTGACGCTCTCCCCGGGCTTGAGGGCGATCACCTGGGTGGTGGCCCCAAACTCCTGGCAGGCCGCGGCGAGAGCCTCGGGGGTGCCGGTGAGGATGGGGAAGGTGCCGTAGTGGCCGGGGATGGCGTACGGTGAGCGGATAAGCTTGAGGGCGTAGCCAGCCTGCCGCGGGTCCATGGTGAAATGGTCGCCGATCGGCAGGATGGTCAGGTCGGGGCGGTACAGATCGCCGATGATCTGCATATCCATCGTGACGCTGGTGTCACCGGTGTGGTAGATCGTGAAGCCGTTTGAGAAGCGCAGCACGTAGCCGGCGGCCGTGCCGAGGGTGATCGACTGGCCATTCTCATACGCGCTGCTGGAGTGGTGGGCGTTGGTCATGGTGGCGCGCAGATCGGCCACGCTGACGCTACCGCCCTTGTTGAAGCCGAGCAGCTGCCCCTCGGGGAGGCCCTGGGCCTGAAGGTAGCCCACCAGGTCGTACTGACAGGCCACCGTGGCCCCAGTCGCCGTGGCGATCGCGACGAGGTCGCCGATGTGGTCGAAGTGGCCGTGGGTGACAAAGATCGCGGCCAGATTCTCGCGCACCCGCGCCTTGAGGGGCTCGGGGCAGGCCGGGTTGCCGTCAATCCAGGGGTCGATCAGGATACCCTTGCCCTCGGGGGTGGTGATGTGGAAGGTGCCGTGGCCGACCCAGGTGATCGTGACGTCTTTGCCGAGCGTGGTCACTCTGCGCCTCCTGCTGCTCCGCGTGCGGTGCTCATCTTCGGGCCCATGCGGTGGAATTTAGTATAGCACAAGGCGGCGAGGGGCCCGGTTGGGGTTGACAGCGGGTGGAGAGTGCGTCTATAATGATACCCCGGGGGGGTACTTTCCCCTGGCTTATGCGTGTGTGGCGGGCCCGTGGGGCACGTAAGGGAGGTTTGAGATGGCAAAGCCAATCGCTGTGACGGACGCCGAGTTCTCGCAGAAGGTCCTGCAGGCGGATAAGCCGGTGGTGGTCGACTTCTGGGCGCCCTGGTGCGGCCCCTGCCGCGCGATCGCCCCGATCCTCGACAAGCTGGCCGGCGAGTACGAGGGCCGCCTGACGATCGCCAAGGTCAACACCGACGAGGATGTGGTCAACGCCAGCAGCCTGGGCATTCAGGGCATCCCGACCCTGATCGTCTTCAAGGGCGGCAAAGAGGTCGCGCGCCTGGTCGGCTCGCGCCCCGAGGGTCAGTACCGCGAGATCTTCGACAAAGTGCTCGCGGACCCGGTGCTTGCGTAGTCCACCGACGGGATGCGGCGGGGCAAGGGGTCAACCCCTGCCCCGCCCGCTGCCCTGTCGCCTGAGAGAGGGAGGGCCCTATGTCCGATCAGGTGCGTACGCTTTCACCGCAGCGCCGCGACGAGGTGATGCTCAGGCTGCGGCGTATCGAGGGCCAGGTGCGCGGCGTGCAGCGCATGATCGAGGAGGGCCGCGACTGCCGCGAGATTGTCACCCAGGTGGCGGCGATCAAGTCGGCCCTGGCCAGTGTGAATAGCCAGGTGCTGCAGTGCTACGCCTCCAACTGTCTCGGCGACGCCGAGCAGCCCACAGACCGCACGATCGCCGAGCTGATCGACCTGTTCCAGGGCAGCAAGTAGGGCCTACTCCTCGCCTTCCCACCCCTGCTGACGCGCCAGGTCGCGCAGGCCCTTCGCGAGGCTCTCGAGCTGCTTGAGCAGCAGGCGCAGCTTGAAGGGCGCGCCCTCGTCGCTCGCGACCCATTTGACCAGATCGCCCTCGGCGTAGGCCCGCGAAAGCCGGTCAGTCTCATCGACCATCTGGTCGAGGGACCTGATGCGGAAGACGCGGGCCTTATTCTTGGGCTGGTTCTCGAGGGTCTCGTCTTCGACCGTGAGGTAGCGACCGTCCTCGGCGGGCTCGGCCTCGTCGTCCCAGAAGCCGGCCTCGCTCTCCTCGCGGTCGACGGCGCTGGCGCTGGTTTTGGCGAGGGGGCCGCCCGAGATGCTCACCTCGGGGCCCGAGGGGGTGGTGCGCAGCTGCTCGCCGGCCTCGAGGGCCTGCAGGGCCGTCTCGAGGGTCAGGTTGGGGTTGGCGGCGAAGTAGGCCACCAGGCGGCTCAGCTCTGAGGCCGACATACCCTCGTCGGCGGCGAAGCGGGCCAGCTCGAGCTGGGTCTTCGGGCTGGGCACGCGGCGCAGGTGCTGGGCCTGGGTGACGTTCAGCTCGCCGCGGCGGATCATCAGCTGGACCTCGTCGGGCAGCTCGAGCAGGCCGAGGTAGCGGCGCACGGTGCGCCCGCTCAGGCCGACGGCCTGGCCGACAGCGTCGTCGAGGTCGCCCTCGGGCTGCTTGCCGCGCTCTTCGACGAGCTGGGCGCGCAGGCGGGCGTAGGCGCGGCCCTGCTCGACGTCGTTGAGATCCTGGCGCTGCACATTCTCGATCAGCTGGCGCAGCAGCAGGTCGGGGTCGTCGCCGTCGAGCACGATGCAGGGCACCCGCTCGAGCCCGAGCTGCACGGCCGCCGCCCGCCTGCGCCCGCCGTAGACCACCCGGTACCGATCGCCGCCGACCGCGATGACGCCCAGGGGCTGAAGCAGGCCGCGCTCGGCGATGGTGGCCGCGAGTCCGGCGACATCGCCCGGGTCCTCGCGCACGCCTTCGGGGTCGGCCTCGAGCTGCCGCGGGTCGAGGTAGAGAAGCTGCATATCCACTCCGCTGATCAGAAACATTTGTGCCAGCGGAGAGTATAGCAGAAGCTGCGGCCCCGGGCAACCGGGGCGCGAGGCGCAAGGTACGCCTCGCGCCTGGCGCCTACGGCTGCTCGAAGAAGACGACGCGGGCGGCGCGCCAGATCTTCTCGGCCCTGTAGCCGGTGCCGTTGCCGGGGCCCAGGTCGTAGTAGCACATGGCCGAGTTCAGGGCGTCGTAGGCGATGCGCGGGTGGCCCGCGGGGTCGAGGGCCAGGGACGGGATGGGCTCGGCCCAGGTCTGCTGGTCGCAGCCGAAGGGGATGGCCGGGGTGAAGCTTGCATTGAGCGTCGCGTTGGTCTCCACCGCCTGGCGGCGCCACTGGCCGGGGTCGGCGGCGCAGTTGACGCCGTCGCACCAGGCGTAGCCGAGGAAGCCGCCGGCCGCGGGGCGGAAGCCGTAGGCCAGGCGCGGCCGCCCGAGGCTGTCCAGCTCGAGGTCTGGGTTGATGCCCTCGCCCGGCTGCCCGATGGCCACACTGCGCCAGCCGTCGGCGCGCTCGCAGCCCTCGTCGCAGGTCAGATAGAGCAGCCGCCCCAGCTCGCCCTCGCTCAGGGCGCCCTGGAACTGCACCACGCGCGGCCGGCCCTGGGTGTCCAGCTCGAGGTCCCAGCCGGCGTAGGGGCCGCCGCCGCGCTCGCCCAGGGCGGTGATCGACCATGAGGCCGGGTCGTCGCAGGCCTCGTCGCAGGCGAAGTACTGGAGGCCGACGCCCTCGCCGCTGTAGGTGCTGACGCCGACTACGCGGGGCCGCCCGTCGGCGGTGAAGGCCAGGCTAGGGTAGTCCATGCCGGGCGAACTGTACTGCACCTCGGGCACGATGTTGGTCTGGGTCCACTGGGCGGCGTCGGGGTTGGCGCAGTCGCCGTCGCACTGGACGTAGAAGACGCCCTGGGGTTTGCCGTTGCCCCAGGGGTTGACGTAGATGAAGCGCGGGTTGCCCTGGGGGTCGATGGCGAATGAGCGCTGCGGGTTATCTTTGTCGAAGACGCCGTTGCCCGCCGCCTCGGCGACGTACAGGCCCGCCCAGGCGCCCTCGGCGGTGCAGTTGGCCTCGCAGGCGACGTAGGCGTAGTTGTAGAACAGGGTGCCCTCTTTGCGCTCGCGGAAGAGGATACGCGGGCGGCCGTCCGCGGTGAGGGCCAGCTGCACCTCGTCGACTTTGCTGCCGAAGCTGGTGTACTTCCAGCCGGCCGCCGCGGCGCAGTCGGCCAGGGGCGCGCCGGGGCAGTAGCCGTAGAAGGCCGCGGGCTGCTCGACCTCGGCCACGAAGGTCTTGAAGGCCACGTGGAGGCCGCCGCGCGGATCGACGGCGATGGCGGCGTCGTTGGTCTTGACGTCCGTGGCAAAGAAGTAGGCCCCGCTGCGTGCGGGTTGGCCGGGGCCGGCGGGCGGCGGGTTGCCCGGGGCGCCAGGGGGCGGAGTGCCGGGGCCGCTCGGCGGCGCGGCCCTCCCGGTCGCGGCGATGGCGGGCAGGTAGCTCTTGAAGATCTCCTCGGCGGCGGGCGCCTGCGCGCCCGCGGACGGGCGCAGGGCGGCGAGAGCGACGACGGTGACCCCTAGGGCGAGGGCGAGGCGCAGCAGGCCGGCGCAGCGGCTGGTGGCGTGTATGCTCACAGGTGGCTCCTGGCATGGCTAGCTCGGTTCGACACAGGGCCACTCTAGCCGCTCGCTATAAGCCAGCTATAAGGTTGCGCCGGCGGGCCCGTTGGTGTACCCTGGCCGTGGACCCGGGGTCCCCAGAGGAGGAGCAGCCCGTGCCCCAGTTCTCCCTCACCTTGCTCGGCCCGTTCAAGGCCGAGCGCGGCGGCGTCCCGCTGGCCGGCTTCGAGTCGGATAAGGTGCGCGCCCTGCTCAGCTACCTGGCCGTCGAGGCGGGGCGCCCCCACAGGCGCGGCGCCCTAGCCGCCCTGCTCTGGCCCGAGCGCCCCGAGCGGGCTGCGCTGCTGAACCTCAACCAGGCCCTCGCCAACCTGCGCCGGGTCGTGGGCGACCGCGAGGCCGACACGCCGCTCATCCTGAGCGCGCGCGAGAGCGTGCAGCTCAACCCGGCCGCCGCCCTCGCGCTCGATGTGGCCGCCTTCGGCGCGCTGCTCGACGCCTGCGCGACTCACGCCCACCGCAGCCCCCTGGCGTGCGGTCCCTGCGCCGCCCGGCGCGCCCGGGCTGTGGCCCTCTACGGCGGCCCCTTCCTCGAGAGCGTGACGCCGCGCGACTGCCTGCCGTTCGAGGAGTGGGCCCTGGTGGTGCGCGAGCGCCTCCATCGGCGCATGCTCGAGGCCCTGGCCGATCTGGCCGCCTACCACGAGGGCCGCGCCGACTACTACGAGGCCCTCGCGGCGAGCCACCGTCTGCTCGAGCTCGAGCCCTGGCGCGAGGAGACCCACCGCCAGGTGATGGCGCTGCTCTGGCGCGACGGCCAGCGCAGCGCCGCCCTCGCCCAGTACGAGCGCTGCCGCGAGGCCCTCGCCGCCGAGCTCGGGGCCGAGCCCGACGAGGCGACCGAGGAGCTGCGGCGGGCCATTTTGGCGGGGCCGCCGCTCGGGCGCGAGGGGGATCGAGCGGCCAGGCCGCAGGAGCGCGCCGCCCGCCCCCCCGCCCCTCCGCTCCCCCTCGCTCCCCTCCCCGCCACGCCGTTCGTCGGCCGCGAGGAGGAGCTGGCGCGCCTCGCCGACGAACTGGGCGACCCGGCCTGCCGCCTGCTGAGCATCGTGGGCCTGGGGGGCAGCGGCAAGACCCGGCTGGCCCTCGAGGCCGCCGCGCGGGCCGAGGGCTTCGCCGACGGGGTAACGGTCGTGCCCTTGGCCGCTGTGGGCCGGCCCGAGGAGCTGCTGCCGGCCCTGGCACGCGCCCTGGGGCTGACCCCCGGCGGCGGCGACGAGGTCGGCGCGCAGCTCGTCGGCCACCTGCGCGGGCGCGAGCAGCTGCTGGTGCTCGACAACCTCGAGCAGCTGCGCCCCGCCGCCGCCGAGCTGGCCGCCCTGCTCGAGGGGGCGCCCCGGCTGACTATCCTGGCCACCTCGCGCGAACGCCTGGGCCTGCGGGGCGAGCGCGTGCTCGACCTGGGCGGCCTGACGCTGCCCGCCGGCGACTCCCGCGCCGAGCTGGCGGGCAGCGGCGCGGGCGCGCTCTTCCTCGAGGCGGCCCGGCGCGCCCGCGGCGACTTCGCGCCCGACGCGGGCGAGCGCGGCGCGATTGCGCGGATCTGCGCCCGCCTGGGCGGACACCCCCTGGCGCTCGAGCTGGCGGCCGCCTGGGCCCACGTGCTGAGCTGCGGCGAGATCGAGGGCGAGCTAGCCCGGAGCCTGGCCCTGCTGGCGGGCGATAACCAGGATCGACCAGAGCGCCACCGCACCCTGGCGGCGGTGCTCGACGCGACGTGGGACAGGCTGCCGGCGGGCGAGCGGCGCGCCCTCAGGCTGCTGGCGGTCTTCCCCGCGAGCTTCGGGCGCGAGGCGGCCGCCGCAGTTCTCGGGGCACAGCCCGCCGCGCCGATGGCCACCATCGCCGCCCTGGCCGCCCTGATGAACCGGGCCCTGCTGGGCCGCGAGGGCGAGGGGCGCTACGCCGCCCACGCCTTCATCAGGCAGTACGGCGCCGAGCGCCTGCGCGAGGCCGGCGAGGAGGCCGAGGCCTACGGGCGGTTGCTGGCCTACGCGGTGGATCTGGCCGAGCGGGCCGAGGCGCACCTGAGGACTGCCGACGAGGCCGCCTGGCTCGACCGGCTGGTCGCCGAGCATCCCGGCCTGTGCGCGGCCCTCGACTGGGCCCTCGGCCACGGCGAGGCCGCGGCCGCCGCGCGCCTCTGCGTGGTGCTGCGCTGGCTCTGGTACATCAGAGGCTACATCGGCGAGGGGCGGCGTCGCATCGAGGCCTGCGTAGAGCAGGCCCGCGGCGGCGGGGTGGCGCCGGCGCTGCTGGCGCGGCTGCTGCAGGGCGCCGGGGTGCTGGCCGACGAGGACGGCGACTACGCCGGCGCCGCGGCGCGCTACGACGAGGCCCTGGCGATCTTCGGGCGCCTGGGCGACAAGAACGGCGTGCGCATCGTCACCAACAGCCTGGGCGTGCTGCACAACACCAGGGGCGACTACGACGAGGCCAGGATCTGTTTTGAGGTCTGCCTGCACCTGAGCCGCGAGCTGGGCAACGCGTACGGCGCAGCGAGCAGCCTGAACAATTTGGGCACCGTGGCCCAGGCCGTCGGCGACGCGCCCGAGGCCATGGCCCGCTTCGCCGAGGGGCTGGCGGCGGCGCGATCGCTCGGCTACAGCGTGCTCACGGCCGCGCTGCTGGGCAATATGGGCGACGCGTCCCTGGCGGCGGGCGAGCTGACGAGGGCCCTGGCGGCCTACGGCGAAGCCCTGGCGATCCAGCGCGGCGAGGGCGACACGCGGGGCGCCGCCCTGGCTCTGCGCGGCCTGGGGCTCGTCGCCCTGGCCCGGGCCGACCCCGAGGGGGCGGCCGACCCCCTGGCCGAGGGCCTCGCGCTGATGCTGCGCTCGCCGAGCCGGCGCGAGCTGACCCTGACCCTCGACGCAGTGGCGCTGCTGCTGGCGGCCCGCGGGCGGCACGCCGAGGCGGCCGAGCTCTGCGGGGCCGCAGACGCGGGGCGCGCGCAGATCGGCACGCCGGCTACTCCGGCCGAGGGACGGGCCTACGCGGCGGCAGTGGCGGCCTGCCGAGCGGCGCTGGGCGAGGTCGCCTTCAGCGCGGCGTGGGCTGCGGGGCGGGCGATCTCGGCCGAGCGGGCGGGCGAGGCGGCCCTGGCCCTGCTCAGACCACCAGACTGATTGCGCCGGGCAGGGTCTCGACCAGGACGCGGGTGGCGTCGGTTGCCACGACCTCGCCGTCGGTGGCGACGGGGAAGGGCACGGGCGAGCTGATCTCGATCTGGCGGGCCTGGGCGGTGGTGACGACGGGCAGCTCGACATGGGTGCCGTCGAGCAGCTTGGGGTAGTAGCGCAGCACCTGGTCGGGGCGCAGGCTCTGGACGGCGCAGAGGTCGAGCAGGCCATCGTCGATCTTGCCGGCGGGGGTGAGCAGGAAGCCGCCGCCCTGGAAGCGCCCGTTGCCGAGGGTGGCGAAGTAGAGCTTGCGGCGCAGCTCGTTGCCGTCGTAGCGCACGGTCATGAGGCCTGGCTTGTAGCTGGCGAGGGCGCGCATCGAGGCGACCATGTAGGCGGCGATGCCGGTGAGCCAGGTGATCTTGCCCACTTCGACCGCCACCTGGGCGTCGATGCCCGCGCCGAGGCCGTTGATGAAGACCCGCTCGAGCTCTTGGGCGCCCGCCGTGACGGCGATCTGGCCCACGTCGACCGGGCGAACCTTGCCGGCGACGAGGCGACGGACCGCCCCGTGGAGGTCGCCGCCCGCGAATCCGTCGAGGGCCTTGACGAAGTCGCTGCCGGTGCCGAGGGGAATGATCCCGAGGGTGGCGTCGCCCACGCCGCGCCGGCGGCTGCCGACGATGCCGTTGACCACCTCGTTGATCGTGCCGTCGCCGCCGACCGCGGCCACGCAGGTGAAGCCGCGCTCGATGGCCTGGTAGGTCAGCTCGATGGCCCCGCCGCGCCCGTGGGTCGCCACCAGGCTATAGTCCAGCCCCGACGCGCTCAGGGCGGCCTCGAGCTCGCCTCGACGCTGGCCGGCCGCGCCGCGCCCCGCCGCCGGGTTGAGGATGACGCAGGTTTTCATAGTGCTACGCTTCTCCTGCTTTGAGCAGGGAGGGCCCTGCTAACCCCATCTCTGCGAGGGGCGAGCAGGGAGGGCCC
>CAZKTU010000021.1:0-5387 GCA_964555675.1 uncultured Oscillochloris sp. | reverse complement strand
ACGCCCAGCGCGTCGGCGACCGTGAAGATATCCTTGTCGCCGCGGCCGGACATATTCACCAGGATGATCTGGTCGCGGCCGAGGGTGGGGGCCAGCTTGAGGGCCTCGGCGACGCCGTGGGCGCTCTCGAGGGCGGGGATGATCCCCTCCATGCGGGCGCAGGTCTCGAAGGCGTCGAGGGCCTCTTCGTCGTCGGCGAAGGTGTAGGTGGCCCGGCCCGTATCGTGGAGCCAGGCGTGCTCGGGGCCGACGCTGGCGTAGTCGAGGCCGGCCGAGACCGAGTGGGTCAGGGCGATCTGGCCCGCGTCGTCCTGGAGCACATACGAGTAGGTGCCCTGGAGCACGCCCGGGCTGGCGGCGAGGAACCGCGCGGCGTGGTCGCCGAGAATCTGGCCGCGGCCGCCGGCCTCGACCCCGCGCAGGGCGACGCCCGCGTCGGCGAGGAAGGCGTGGAAGATGCCGATGGCGTTGGAGCCGCCGCCCACACAGGCGACCACCACGTCGGGCAGGCGGCCCTCGGCGGCGAGCATCTGCTCGCGGGCCTCGCGGCCGATCACACTCTGGAAGTCGCGCACCATGGTCGGGTAGGGGTGGGGGCCAAGGGCCGAGCCGAGCAGGTAGTAGCTCTCGGGGTTGGTCACCCAGTCGCGCATCGCCTCGTTGATGGCGTCTTTGAGCGTGCGCGAGCCACTGTCGACCCCGCGCACCTCGGCGCCGAGCAGGCGCATGCGGAAGACATTGGGCCGCTGGCGGGCCATGTCCTCGGTGCCCATGTAGACCACGCACTCGAGGCCGAGCAGGGCGCAGACGGTGGCCGTGGCCACGCCGTGCTGGCCGGCGCCGGTCTCGGCGATGATGCGGCGTTTGCCCATGCGGCGGGCCAGCAGGCCCTGGCCGAGGGCATTGTTGATCTTGTGGGCGCCGGTGTGGGCCAGGTCCTCGCGTTTGAAATAGATCTTTGCGCCGCCGCACTGCTCGGTGAGGCGGGCGGCGAAGCTCAGGGGCGTGGGCCGCCCGGTGTAGGTGCGGTGGAGGTGGCCGAGCTCGTCCCAGAAGGCCGGGTCGGCGCAGGCCTGGCTGTAGGCCGCCTCGAGGGCGGTGACCGCGGGCATGAGGGTCTCGGGAACGTAGCGCCCGCCGTAGGGGCCGAATCTACCCGTTCCAATCCCTTCAGGCGTCTGCAGCATGGGGGGGCGCTCTCTAGCTACGATTGAAAGGGTGCTAGGGGGGGCGAGCCCCCCCTCTCTCCGCTTGACTAGCGCTGGATCAGCGCCTCATCCTTGTTCTTCTCGCCCTCTTCGAGCAGCATGATCGGGATGCCGTCCTCGACGGGGTAGCGGAAGCCGTTGCGGCGGTTGATCAGCCACTCTTTGCCGGTGCCGTCGGTCAGCAGCTCGACCGGGCCCTTGTCGCCCGGGTCGGCCAGGATGCTGAGCAGCTCGGGGCTGATGCTGCGCCGCTGGCTGCCCGCGCCCGCCGTGGTCGGGGCCAGGTCGAAGGCGCTGTCTGCGCGGTACTGGCGTACAGCTCGGAAGATCACCACGCCCAGGCCGATCAGGGCCGCGAGCCCAAGGAGACGAACCAGGATCTTCATAGTCACTCCTCCTGCAAGATAGGGGCGCTGATGTCGCGCAAGGGTGTCCCTATAGCGCGCCGGCGGCCGGCGCCGCCCAATTATACCTTAAGCGCGGCGCGCCGTGGATCGGCCGCGGGCGCCCATTGCGCCGCGCCTCCGCAGCTCGTGGCCGGCGTGCCAGCCGAGGGGCGCCTCGTCGGGGTCGACCCAGACCAGCAGGCGCCCGACGGGCCGCCTGCCCGCCGGGTAGGTGATCTCGAGGAAGGGGAAGCGCTGCTCTTGCCGGCGCATGCTGGCGACATCGTAGATGATCTCAGTCCAGGTGCCGGTGTTGATGTAGGTCTGCTCCGGCCCCAGGGGCACGACGCGGGCCAGGTGGGTGTGGCCGCAGATGAAGAGGCTGTCGTCGCGGTGCTCGGGGCGCGCGGCAATGGCCGCCATCTCGCGGACGTAGCGGTCGTTAAAGGCGCGCTGCTCGCGCTCGATCTGTCGGGTCGCCTCGATCTGCACCTGGTCGAGCACGTCGTCGGGGGGGGTCACGACGCTGGCCACCTCGCCGACCTGGCGGGCCACCTCGCGCTGGCGGGCCACGCGCCCGCGCCGAAAGCGCGCCACGAGGCGCCAGAGCCCCAGGGTGGGCGGCGCGCTGAGCAGACCGCCGGGACCGCGTCCGGTGATCGGCATCTGGTGGGGGGTGGGCCAGGCCACCACCTGGAGGAAGCCGGCCACGCCGCGGGCCAGGAAGCGGCGCGAGGGCGCGCTACGCAGCCGGGGCAGGGCCACGAGGTAGTAGAAGAAGGCCGAGGTGGGCTTGACGTTGTCGATCAGCGGCGCGATCGGCAGCGGGTCGTCCTCGAGCTCGTTGATCACCTCTTTGACCAGCTGGGTGCCGCGCACTACCTCGAAGGGCTGACTCACTCCGTCGAAGTTGACGAAGCGGTTCCAGCCGTCGAACTGGTTGCCGTGTACGATGTAGACTCCGCCGCCGTGGTAGCTCACCCCAAAGCGCAGCCGCCCTTCGTCGAGACCCACGCCGAGGGCGTGGGCGAAGCCGGCCTTGGCGGCGGGGAAGTGCAGCTCGAAGTCGTGGTTGCCGATCAGCACGGTCAGCTGGTGGCGCGGCTCGCCGATGAAGCGGGCCAGGGCGGCGAAGACGCCAGGGTGCGCGGCGACGACGGCCTCGAGGCGCGTGGCCGCCGCTTCGTTGGTATAGGCGTCGTCGTCGAGGCCAGGCAGGCGCACCTGCAGAAACTCGATCGTATCGCCGGCGAGGATGAGCTCGGTTGGCTCGCTCGCGGCGACGTAGCGGTCGATGAAGTCGATCAGGGCCGCGTCTTCGTCGAAGTCGTCGAGCCGGTCGCCGCCGCCCAGATGGATGTCGCTGAGCACGATACGCCGCCGCTCAGGGTCGATCTGCGCGGGGCCAAGGGGCGGCGTGGTGTAGGGGGTCGGGTTGAGCACGATCCGCCGTAGGCGCAGGAAGGCCCAGCGGGCGACGAAGGCCGCCGCGGCCAGCCAGGCGATCACGCGGCAGGCCCGCAAGATGTGTCCGAGCCAGCGCTGGTTAGTGGGCTGCCCGTGCTGCGCCAAGAAAGGCCTCGATCTTGCGCGGGTCCTTGACCCCATCGCTCTCGACGCCGCTGCTGACATCGACGCCGAGGGGCCTCACGGCGGCGATTGCGGCGGCCACGTTGCCCGGGTGCAGGCCCCCCGCCAGCAAGATTGGCGCCCGCGTGGCCAGCTCGGCCGCCCGGGCCCAATCTGCGGTCACGCCCGTGCCGCCGTAGCTGCCGGGGACGTGGGCATCGACCAGCAAGACCAAAGACGAAGGACCAAAGACCAATTGGGTCGTTGGTCCTTCGTCGAGGCGCGCCAGCCAGGCCGCCTCGTTGGCGGAGCCGTCCATCCTGAAAGCCTTAATGAGCGGGAGCGCGATCCGGTCGGCGTAGCTGGCGGGCTCGTCGCCGCTGAGCTGGATGAGCTCGAGGCCGACGTGGGCGGCGACGGCGCTAATGGTCGCCGGGTCCTCGTTGACGAACAGGCCGACGAGGCGCGGGCGTGGCCCCGGCGCGGCCCGCACGGCCCGGGCAATCGTCGCGGCCTGCTCGGGGGTGACGCGCCGTTTGCTGGGGGCGAAGACCAGGCCGATCAAGTCCGCCCCCGCCGCTGTTGCGGCGAGGGCGTGCTCGGGGGTGCGTAGCCCACAGATCTTGACCAGCATAGCCCGGCGTCCGGGAGCCTACTCGGCGCGCAGCGTGTAGTAGACACGCTTGCCGCGGCCGCTGCGCTCGAGGAGCCCGCTGTTGATCGCCTGCTTGACCATGGTGCGCAGCTGCTCGTTGGTGCGGGTGAGGCCGTGCTCCTTACGCTGGCCGCGCAGGGTGTCGAAGATCTGCTGGAACGAGGCGGGCTTGGTGAAGACGCGCATCATCGTGGTGAAGATCGCCCACTCCTGCTCGGAGAAGTCGATCGGCTCGACATAGGCCTCATCGCCCTCCTCGGGCTCATCGCCCTCCTGAGCGGGGGCCTCAGGCATGCTGGCGACGGCCTCCTCGGGGGTGATCGGGGTGGTGTCGACGACGGGGGCGTCGGCGGCGGCCACCGCGCTGACGGCGGCGTCCCAGGCCTCATCGGCGGGCGGGGCGGACCCCGCGGCCGCGGCGTCCCAGGCCTCATCGGCGGGCGGGGCGCTCTGGGCGGCCACGGCGCTGGCCGCGGCGTCCCAGGCCTGGTCGTCGGGCTCGTCGAGGGGCGGCAGGTCGGGGATATCGATCAGGCCGAAGGCCGCAGCGGTCTCCTCGAGGGCGCCCGACTCGGCGAGCAGGTCGGCGGGCAGGCCGGTGGCGTCGAGCTCGAAGGGCAGCTCGTCGAAGAAGGCGCCGGTGTCGCCGCTATCCTCGAGCAAGTCGAGGGCGCTCAGCTCGTCCTCGGCGAGCATGGGGGCGTCGTCGACGGGCGGCGTGTAGTCCGGCTCATCGAACTCAGTCTCCTCGGGCGAGAGCTCGCCGCCTTCGGCGGGGGTCTGGGCGCCGCCCTGACCGCGGCGCGAGCGACGGCGGCGGCGACGGCCCGTGGGCGAGGCGGCCGTCTCGGCCGAGGCCACCTCGGCGCGGGCGCTCTCGCGCTCTTTGCGGCCGTTGGTGAGCACGGTCGTATCGAGGACGGGGTCGACGGCGGGCGTCTCTTCGCTGAGGGCGGCGGCGAACTGCGAGAGCTTATAGGGGTCCTCGCCGGGGAGGAAGACCTCGTTGACCGTGCCGTTGGTGAAGATCTGCACCTTACCGCGCTTCTCGGCGTCCATCACGAAGTCTTTAAACTTGGCGAAGGGGCGGCCATTGAGGTCGCGGTAGCGGCTCTCCTTGAAGTCGCCGCCGAGCAGCTCTTTCATCACCAGCTTGATCGAGCCGAGGGTCGAGACATAGCCGCGCTTGCGCACCAGGTGGATGGCCTCGACGAGGGTCGCGTAGATATCGGCCTCGGCGGGCTGGGCGGGCGCGCGCTGGGGCTCGGCCTCGCTGGCGGGCGGCGGGGCGGGCTGCGGGGTCTCGCGCGGCGGGGGGACCTCGCGGTCGCGGTCGCGGTCGCGCTCACGCTCGCGGGGCTGGGGCGGCGCCTCGGTGGCGGGCTCGAGGCCGCGGTTCAGCTCGGTGGCGCGGTTGGCGATGGCAGTGGCGGCGGCGGAACCGCCAGTCTGCTTGCCGACCAGTTGCTCGTAGAAGACGAACTCGTCGGCGCTCTGGGCGAGGTGGGTGCTGGCGGCCCCGCCGATGCCGATGATATAGACCTCTTTGCCCTGCTGGCGGATGCTGTT
>CAZKTU010000020.1:45234-49835 GCA_964555675.1 uncultured Oscillochloris sp. | reverse complement strand
CTGCCATACCACGTCGGAGGCTTCTCGTCAAACCGCTTCAACTAGCACAACAGCCCATTAATATTCTAGATACTATTTCAGTGATATGGGGAAGTTTTTCCCTCATCTAACATTATAATTATCAGGTGTCATCGAAGTGGATCGTCCTGTTGTCACCCGTGGGACCATGTCCGTCTCACACGCTCTGACCAGGCTCCGCTGCCAGCGTTGGCGACTCTCGGCGAAGATGCCAGGCAGTACGCCGGTAGCGTACCGGCGCGATCGTCGCAGTAGGAGGCATCGTCCATGGAAGAGCTGACCGCGAACGTCAACACCCTGACCGTCAACACAAACATCCTCTTCGTCCTTGTGGCCGGGTTCTTCGTCTTCTTTATGCAGGCCGGGTTCGCCCTGGTCGAGACAGGCTTCACACGGGCCAAGAATGTCGCCCACACGATGCTGATGAACATGATGGTGTTCTGCATCGGGGCCCTGGGCTACTGGATCTGCGGCTTCGCCTTCCAGTTCGGCGGCGTCAACTATACCTACCCGGCCACCGCGATCAGCAGCGCCCAGGCCAGCCCCGAGTGGGCCTTCTCGCCCATCACCCTCGGCTCGTGGAGCGACGCCGCCGGCAACGCTCTGCTCGCCAGCCCGCTCCTGATCGGCGGCAGCGGCTTCCTCGGCCTCAGCGGCTTCTTCCTCAGCGGCATCGGCCAGAGCGCCGCGGGCATCCTGACCTTCTTCCTCTTCCAGATGGTCTTCATGGACACCGCGGCCACCATCCCGACCGGCTCGATGGCCGAGCGCATCAAGTTCATCGGCTTCGTGGCCATGTCGCTCTGGGTCTCGATGTTCATCTACCCCCTGGCCGGCAACTGGGTCTGGGGCGGCGGCTGGCTGGCCAACCTCGGTCGCACGGCCGGCCTCGGCAACGGCGCGGTCGACTTCGCCGGCTCGGGCGTGGTGCATATGACCGGCGGCGCGATCGCCCTCGCCGGCGCCATCGCGATCGGCCCGCGCCTCGGCAAGTTCAACAAGGACGGCTCGGCCAACACCATCCACGGCCACAACATCCCCATGGGTGTGCTCGGCACGATTATCCTCTTCTTTGGCTGGTTCGGCTTCAACCCCGGCTCGGCCCTCGGCATCCAGGGCGCCTTCGTCAACCTGGTCGCCCTCGCCGCGATCAACACCCTGCTCGCCGGCGCTGCGGGCGGCGTGTCCGCGATGGCCTACATGTGGCTCGTCGGCCCCAGCAAGAAGCCCGACCCCGGCATGAGCGTCAACGGCGTGCTGGCCGGCCTGGTGGCGGTCACCGCGCCCTGCGCCTTCATCGATATGTGGGCCGCCGTCGTGATCGGCCTGGTCGCCGGCGTCCTGGTTTGCCTGGCCACCTTCGCCCTCGAGAAGGCCAAGATTGACGACCCCGTGGGCGCCGTGCCCGTCCACTTCGTCAATGGTATGTGGGGCGTGCTGGCCGTGGGCATCTTCGCCAACGGCAACCCCGACACCGCCGCCTGGAATGGCATCGACAGCCCGGTCTCGGGCCTGCTCTACGGCAACTTCGGCCAGTTCGCCGCCCAGGCCCTCGAGGCGGTGAGCATCGGCGTCGTGGTCTTCGGCCTCTCCTACGTCTTCTTCCGCGCCCTCAACGGCGCCAACCTGCTGCGCGTCGCCCCCGAGCACGAGCTCGCCGGCCTCGACATGCCCGAGATGGGCGTGCCCGGCTACCACGGCGACGGCGCCTACATCCCCGAGGCGGGCGCCCCTCGCACCATCCCCGGCGGCACCACCGCGGCCGCCGACTAGCTCGCCCCCTTCGCCCGACGCTCCCGCAGACCTCCCCGGCAGCCGGGGAGGTCTGCTTTTGTCCGGGCCGCATGCTACAATACGAGCCACGCCGCGCCGACCATGAGGCGGCCGCGGCCGATGATCTATGGCACACTCGCACCCAATCAGGGGCCGGGCGCGGGCGGCAGCCCACAGGCTGCTCCGACGAAGGCGCGCCCCGCAGTCCCTGACCGCCCCCCTCACCGCAGCCAGCCTCATCGAGAGCCTCTTCACCCACGCGCCCGTCGGCCTGCAGATCTTCGCCCTCGACGGCACCGCCGTGCGCATGAACGAGGCCAACCGCCTCCTCCTCGGCCTCCCCCACGTCAGCGCCGCCGACGGCATCTATAACCTGCTGGCAGACCCCTTCGCCCAGATGACCGGCGTCGACCAGGCCTTCCTGCGGGCCCTGGCGGGCGAGATCGTGCAGCTGCCCGAGCTCCCCAGCTCACTCGGCTATAGCGCGAGCCACTGGCCTAGCAGGCGCGACAGCCTGGGCTGCGACTACTGGCTCTTCCCCATTCGCGACCACGCCGGGGGCGTCTGCGCCGTCGTCGCCTGCCTGCTCGACATCACCAGGCGCCAGCCAAACGAAGCCGAGCTCCAGCGGGTCAATCTGCGCCTCGAAGAGCTGGTCGCCCTCCGCACGGCCCAGCTCAGGGCCGCCGTCGCCGAGCTCGAGGGCGAGGTCCACGAGCGGCGCGAGGCCGAGGCCTCGCTGCGCGAGAGCGAGGTTCGTTTTCGCACCGTAGTCGAGACCAGCCTCGACGGCCTGATCATGCTCGAATGTGTGCGCGCCGGCTCTCATGCCCCGACCGACCTGCGTATCGTCGGCCTCAACCATCGGATGGAGCACATTCTCAAGCGCTCGCGCAGCGACCTGCTCGGCCGCTGTCTGGGGGCGGACCTGAGCCACACGACGGGCGCCGCCTACCTCGCGCTCTTTCTCCAGGTGGCCGTCACCGGCAAGCCCGTGCAGCGCCACGTCGATGTGCCCCGCGGCCGCTCGGCGGCGGGCGCGTACGAGATGCAGGTGATCCGGCTGGGCGACGGCGTGGCCGTGTCGCTCCGCGACGTCAGCGCCCGCATCACCGCCGAGGCCGAACGCCTCGAGCTCGAGCGCCGCCTGCAAGAGGCCCAGCGCCTGGAGAGCATCGGCCTGCTGGCCGGCGGCGTCGCCCACGACTTCAACAACATCCTCACCACCATCCTCGGCCACGCCGAGCTCGCCTCGCTCGAGGTCGACCCCGCCTCGCCGGCCGGCGAGAGTCTGACCGCGGTGATCAAGAGCGTCCGCAGCGCCGCCCACCTGACCAGCCAGCTCCTCGCTTATGCCGGGCGCGGCCGCTTTGTGCTCGAGCCCGTCGCCATCAACCAGATCGTCAGCGAGGTGAGCGAGCTGCTGCGGACCTCGCTGCCGCGCCCGTGCAGCCTGAGCCTCGCCCCCGACCTCCCCAGGGTCACCGCCGATGCCGGCCAGATCCGGCAGCTGGTGCGCAACCTCGTGCTGAACGCAGCCGAGGCCCTCGCCGAGCACGCCGGCCCCGTGCTGCTGAGCACTGCGGCCGAGCGCCTCGAGCGCGCGTCCCTCGAGCAGCTACGCCTGGGCGATGGGCTGCCCGCCGGGCTCTATGTGCGACTGACGGTCGGCGACGCCGGCGAGGGCATGCCTCCCGACATCCTGGCGCGGGCCCTGACCCCCTTCTTCAGCACCCGAGGCCCCGGCCGCGGCCTGGGGCTCGCGGCGGTCGAAGGCATTGTGCGCGCCCACGATGGCGCCCTCAGGGTCGAGAGCACCCCGGCGGTCGGCACCAGCGTGAGCGTGTGGCTGCCGGCCGCCCCTGAGTCGCTCTCGTAGCACAAAAAACGTCTGGGCCTGCGCTCCACAAATGCGGAATTCTGGTATGCTGATCATGGACGACCGTGAGAGCATAGATAGAATCTCGTGATTAAGGAGCGATACACCGATGCCTCGCCGACTTGCATCGACAGCCAATGCCACGGCCGACGAGGGCACCGTTCTGCTCGAGGCCGCCGTAGGCGGGCCTGCCCAGGCCGACCCGATGGCGTCCCTGCGCTACGCGCCGCCGCCCGAGATCGAAGAGGCCCTGATCGCCGGCCTGCGGGCCGAGCAGAAGACCGCGAGTCGCGCCGAGGCCCTCGCCGCCCTGCGCGGCGTGGCCGAGCCCGACACCCGCAAGCTGCCCCCGCGCCTGCGCCCCAAGACCACCAAGCACAAGGGTATCACCCGCATCGACCACCCGGCCAAGCGCACCTTCGGCTACTTCGTGCGGGTCACCTGGAATAAGCAGCGCCGCAGCAAGTTCTTCTCCGACTCGGTCTACGGCGACCGCCTGGCCGCCCTCAGCGCCGCCCTCGAGTGGCGCAACCTCGCCGAGCGCGAGCTGGGCAAGCCCCGCACCGAGCGCCAGGTGATCGGCGTCTCGCGCACCAGCACCGGCATCGTCGGCGTGCGCCGCACCGTCAAGGACGGGCGCGAGGTCTACGAGGCCACCTGGCGCGAGGACGGCCGCATCAGGCGCACCTCCTACTCGATCGCCAAGCACGGCGAGAAGCGCGCCCTCTCCCTCGCCCGCCGCGCCCGCGACCGCTACGAGCGCATGCGCCAGCGCACTCCCGTCGGCGAGTAGGCTCCCGTCCGAGCTACTCTGACGGGGAGTGAGGGTTGGTTCGGGGAGGCCAAGCCTCCCCGCGCCCCTCGCGTGAGCCTCAATTCGGGGAGGCCAAGCCTCCCCGCGCCCCTCGCGTGAGCCTCAATTCGGGGAGGC
>CAZKTU010000020.1:43039-45134 GCA_964555675.1 uncultured Oscillochloris sp. | reverse complement strand
TTCGGGGAGGCCAAGCCTCCCCGCGCCCCTCGCGTGAGCCTCAATTCGGGGAGGCCGAGTTTCCCCATGCCCCTCGCTTGAGCCTCAATTCGGGGAGGCCGAGCCTACTCATGCCTCTCGCGTCTTCCTCAATTCGGGGAGGCTCGGCCTCCCCGCGCCCCTCCTGAAGCGGTCAAGAGGCCTGGCCTCCCCGCGCCCCTAGCGAGCTATCGCTGGCCGGGCCTTGCACACCCGTGCTATAATTAAAGCACGAATGTTTCAAGCGGCGTGGGGGTGCCATGGCCACGACCATCATCATAGAGCCAGATGTGCGGCAGAAGCTGGCGATCCTCGGCGACGAGGCGTCTGATGACGTGACGGATGTGCCGGCCAGCGCCAGCATCAGCGCCGGCATCGCCCACGCCACGGGCTTCCTCTACGACGCAAAGCGCGAGGGCGGCGGCACGACGCGCCTCTTCAAGGTGCTACAGACCAATGCCTGCCGCTTCGCCTGCAAATACTGTTTCACCTCATGCGCCATTCGCCGCAAGCGGACGACTTTTAAGCCCGATGAGCTGTCAACTACTTTTGTTTCGCTCCAGCAGCAGAAGCGAGTAGATGGCCTCTTCCTCTCCTCGGGCATCGTCCCCGACGCCGACACGACCATGGAGAAGATGCTCGGGACGGTCGAGCGGCTGCGGCTCAAAGAAGGCTACACGGGCTATATCCACCTCAAGCTGATCCCCGGCGCCGCCTACGACCTGATCGAGCGCGCCGTCGAATTGGCCGACCGGGTGAGCCTGAACCTCGAGGCGCCGAACGCCGAGCGGTTAGCGACCCTGGCCCCCGACAAAGAGTTCCACGAGTCGATGTGGCGCCGCTTGCTCTGGGCCCGCCAGGCGATCGAGCGCCGCCGCGCCGTGGGCCTGCCCGCCGCCCGCTCGATCACCACCCAGTTCGTGGTCGGCGCTGCGGGCGAGAGCGACCGCGAGCTGATGACAACGATCGCCCGCGCCCGCGGCGAGATCGGGCTCGGCCGCTCCTACTTCAGCGCCTTCCACCCCATCGAGCGCTCGCCCTTCGGCGACATGCCCGCCGAAGACCCCATGCGCGCCGCCCGGCTCTACCAGGCCGAGTTCCTGCTGCGCGACTACGGCTTCGCCGCCGACGAGCTGCCCTTCGACGAGGCGGGCCTGCTGCCCCGCGACCGCACGCCCAAGCAGGCCTGGGCCGAACGCCACCTGCACGAGCCCCTCGAGCTCAACCGCGCCAGCCGGGCCCAGCTGCTACGCGTGCCCGGCATCGGCCCCAAGAGCGCCGACAAGATCATCGTCGCCCGCCGCCAGGCCACCCTGCGCGACCCCAACCAGCTCAAGGCCCTCGGCGTCACCGTCGGCTGGGCCGCTCCCTATGTCCTGCTCGACGGGCGGCGCTCGGCGGTGCAATTGGGGCTGTGGTAGCTCAACGGGCGGGTGAATAGTAGCCTCCAGCGAAACGCTAACGTAACGCGGGGTGCCCTCAGGGTACAATACTTATGTAAGCATAGTCCTCAGGAGGAACGCCCCATGAAGACCTTCAGCAAGCCGTCCGACGCCGAGCTGCGCCAGAGCCTCTCGCCGATGCAGTATAAGGTGACCCAGCACGAGGGCACCGAGCCGCCCTTCCGCAACGAGTACTGGGACAACAAGCAGCCCGGCATCTATGTCGACATCGTCTCGGGCGAGCCCCTCTTTAGCTCCCTCGACAAGTTCGACTCGGGCACGGGCTGGCCCAGCTTCACCCGCCCCCTCGAGCCGGCCAACGTCGTCACCCGCACCGACCGCAAGCTCTGGATGGTGCGCAACGAGGTCCGCTCGCGCCACGGCGACTCGCACCTCGGCCACGTCTTCGACGACGGCCCCGCCCCCACCGGCCAGCGCTACTGCATGAACTCCGCCTCCCTGCGCTTCATCCCCGCCGACCAGCTCGAGGCCGAGGGCTACGGCGAGTACGCCGCACTCTTCGCACGCCCGTAGCAGTAGGGGCGCACCCATCTGTGCGCCCACCCACCCCGTACGGGCGCACCCATGTGTGCGCCCACCGCCCATCTGTGCGCCCACCGCCCATCTGTGCGCCC
>CAZKTU010000020.1:34526-42939 GCA_964555675.1 uncultured Oscillochloris sp. | reverse complement strand
TGCGCCCCGCTGCAACACCGACCGCCCCATCGTCGTCATAGTGGACAGACAATCAAACGCGGGCCCATGATCTGCGTATTGCAGGGCACGTGCAGTAACTGAGTAAGGAGCAACAGCGTGGCGAAGCCAAAAAACGGTAATCTCGGAGCTCTGCTTGCGGCCGGCGGCCTCTGGGTGTGGCATAACCGCGACCGCATCCGCGAGATCCTGAAGAGCGAGCAGGTCGACCAGGCCCTGCGCACCCCCCAGGCCCAGCGCCTGCTGAACAGCCCCACCGCGCAGCGCCTCGCCGCCAACCCCCAGCTACGCACGCTGATCGCCCATCCCGAGTTCCAGCGCTGGCTCAACGGCGGCCCCACCATCCAGGGCCAGGCGACCACACCCCCCACCCCCGCCGCCAGCGACCCGCAAGAGCCCTACACCGGCGAGACGCGCCGCCTCTAGACACTTCCAATTCAGCCGGCCTCCCTCCACGACCCTGACCTTCCGTCAGGGTCGTTTTGCGCCAGGCGACGCCGCCACCTGAAGCGCCGCCATCAACACCGTGACGCCGGCCCGCGCGATCTCCGAAGCGTCAGGCCTGGCTCACTACGGTGAAGCGCCGCTGGCGGTGGCCGATTCGCTCCAGCTCATCGATCAGCGCGACGGCGTAGTCCTCGGCCGAGATCGTGCTCTGGCCCGCGGCGTTACTGAGCAACTGGTCGCCGCCGAGCTGGTACTGGCCGGTGCGCTCACCAGGGGCGATCATCAGCGGCGGGCTGAGGTAAGTCCACTCCAGGCCCGTGCTGCCGCGCAGCAGCGCCAGCACATCGGCGCCGGCCTGCGCCTCAGGCCTGTAGGCCTCCGGGAACTCCGCCGAGTCGAGCAGACGCACGCCCGGCGCGACCTCCAGGCTGCCCGCGCCGCCCACCCACGCCAGCCGCACGCCGCTCTGAGTGGCGGCCGCGACCAGCGAGCGCGCCGCCGATACGATCAGCGACGCGTCGCCCTCGCGGCGGGCGGCCAACGCGCCGATCACGGCGTCATGGCCGGCGATCTGCTCGACGAGCCGCACACTATCCTGGGCATCCCCGGTCACAACTGTAAGGCCGGCGTGAGCGATCGCCACGCGCGACGGGTCGCGCACGATCGCGGTGACCGTATGGCCGCGCCCCAGAGCCTCGGCCGCCAGGCGGCTCCCGATCATCCCTGTAGCGCCAAGAAGTGCGATGTTCATAGTTTCCCTCGTTATGCTAGCGGCCACGAAGCGACAATAGTCACTATAGGTAACAGGCAAACTTTTTGCAAGCAGGCACTTTTTTGTTGTATACTTACCTCATGGAAACGAAAGAGTTTGCCCCCAATGTCTACCGGCAGAACTGCCCGACGCGGCGGGTGCTCCACCGGCTAGCCGACAAGTGGACGACGCTGGTGATCGGGGTGCTGAGCCCCGGGCCGCGGCGCTTCTCGGCCATCCAGCGCGAGATCGAGGGTATCTCGCAGAAGATGCTCACCCAGTCGCTGCGCGAGCTCGAGCGCGACGGGCTGGTCACCCGGACAGTCTATGCCGAGGTGCCGCCGCGCGTCGAGTACGCGCTGACCCCACTTGGGCAGACGCTGACGGGTGTGATGAGCGCAATCACAGTCTGGGCCGAGACCCATATCGCCGAGGTCGAGCGGGCGCAGCAGCGCTACGACGACTCCGCCGGCGAGCGCGCCACGCCAGAGCGCGGCCTTGCGCCCCGGCCCCCCGACCTCGGCCCCGATGCGTAGGCCGCGCCGTGCCAGCCGCCTGCGCGCCATCAGCGCCCGAGACGACGCGCTTTCACGACCTGCGTCATTCTTGTGCTACACTGGTGATCCAGCAGGGGTACACCTGAGTTTTGCGATCAAACACTGCTTTTTCGGCATCAGAAAGCCATAGAAGAGGTATAGCTGCGTGAGCGACACGAAAGTCATCTACTCGATGATCCGGGTGAGCAAGATTCACCCGCCCAACAAAGAAGTCCTGAAGAACATCAACCTCTCCTACTTCTACGGCGCCAAGATCGGCGTGATCGGCGCCAATGGCTCCGGCAAGAGCTCCCTGCTGCGCATTCTCGCCGGCATCGACAAAGACTTCAACGGCGAGACCGTGCTCGCCCCCGGCCATACGATCGGCTTCCTCGAGCAAGAGCCCCGGCTCGACGATAGCAAGACCGTGCGCGACATCGTCGAGGAGGGCGTCGCCGAGACTGCCTCGCTGCTCAAGCGCTTCGACGCGATTAACGAGAAGTTCGCCGACCCCGACGCCGACTACGACGCCTTGCTCGCCGAGCAGGCCGAGCTCCAGGAGCAGATCGACCACCGCGACGCCTGGGACCTCGATAGCAAGCTCGACCTGGCTATGGACGCCCTGCGCTGCCCCCCCGGCGACACCTCGATCGCCGTGCTCTCCGGCGGCGAGCGCCGGCGCGTGGCCCTCTGCCGCCTGCTGCTGCAGACCCCCGACATCCTGCTGCTCGACGAGCCCACCAACCACCTCGACGCCGAGTCGGTGGCCTGGCTCGAGCGCCACCTCCAGGAGTATAAGGGCACGGTCATCGCGGTGACCCACGACCGCCACTTCCTCAATAATGTGGCCGAGTGGATCCTCGAGCTCGAGCGCGGCCACGGCATCCCCTGGCGCGGCAACTACGCCAGCTGGCTCGACCAGAAGAAGCAGAAGCTGGCCAGCGACGAGAAGAATGAGAGCCAGCGCCAGAAGGCTCTCCAGCGCGAGCTCGACTGGGTCAATATGGCCCCCAAGGGCCGCCACGCCAAGTCCAAGGCCCGCATCACCGCCTACGAGAAGCTGCTCGACGAGAGCCAGGAGCAGAAGGACCGCGAGCTCGAGATCTTCGTGCCCCCGGGCCCCCGCCTCGGCGATGTAGTGATCAAGGCCGACGGCGTCGCCAAAGCCTACGGCGACCGCCTGCTCTACGACAATCTCTCATTCGATCTCCCCCCCGGCGGTATCATCGGCATCGTCGGCCCCAACGGCGCCGGTAAGACCACCCTCTTCCGCATGGTCGTCGGCCAGGAGCAGCCCGATAGTGGCGCGCTCACCGTCGGCTCGACCGTCAAGCTCGGCTACGTCGACCAGAGCCGCGACGCCCTTGACCCCAAGAAGACGGTCTGGGAGGAGATCTCCGAGGGTAACGACATCATCGTCCTCGGCAACCGCCAGCTCAACTCGCGCGCCTACTGCGCTCGCTTCAACTTCACCGGCGCCGATCAGCAGAAGCTCGTCGGGAGCCTCTCGGGCGGCGAGCGCAACCGCGTCCATCTGGCCAAGATCCTCAAGTCGGGCGCCAATGTGCTGCTGCTCGACGAGCCCACCAACGACCTCGACGTCCACACCCTGCGCGCCCTCGAAGAGGGCCTCGAGAGCTTCGCCGGCTGCGCCGTGATCATCTCCCACGACCGCTGGTTCCTCGACCGCGTCGCCACCCACATCCTCGCCTTCGAGAACGATAGCCAGGCCTTCTGGTTCCCCGGCTCGTACTCCGAGTACGAGGCCGACTACCACCGCCGCAAGGGCTCGGCCGCCGATCAGCCCCACCGCGTCGTCTATAAGAAGCTGGTGCGCTGACGCTGTAATCATGTAATCCTAGATCAGCGCGCCAATTCTTCACATTCTATCCACAATCGTTCGCTAGAGTCTGTATATCAGATGCGGGCTGCCCACAGCGCCCCATCACTACAGAAAGGACGCGACGATGTTTATGGCCGGACGTTTACTGCTGGGGATCGGGGTCACCCTACTGCTGGTCAAGCTGCTGCCGGGCTTCCTGCTGCTCCCGCTGCTGCTCGGCATGCTCTTCTTCGGCTTCTTCGGGCGCCGCGGTCCCTGGCGCGGCCACGGCCACGGGGCGAGCTTCCCCTACGGCGGTCCGCGCGGCTACTGGCGCGGCCGGCCCTACTACGGCCCCGAGGCCCGCGGCGGCTGCCATCCCAGGTCCGCCCCTCGCCCCGAGCCGCGCAGCGATGAGGCGCAGCCCGAGGCCCCGCGGGCCAACACCGGCGAGACCACCAGGCTCTAACGCAAAAAGGGGGTGAGGCGCAAGCGCGCCCCACCCCCCCTCGCCATACTCAGCCCCTTACGGCCTCAGCTCGGCGCCTAGCCGGCTTAGCTGCACCCGCCGCGCCGCCGGCTGCTCGGGGTGCTCCTCGAAGCGCGCCCGCTCGAAGTACTGCACCGTCAGGGCCCGCCCCCCCTCCACCGGCTCGCTCGCCGGCTCGCTGATCGGGAAGCCGAAGCTCGCCAGACCCCCGTTGCGCTCCCAGTACGCCCGGAACGGCGGGCAGAGGCTGTGCCCGGTCTCGGGGAAGTAGCGACACCCCTGGGCCGGCGACCCGCCGACCTTCGGTAGCGCGCGCCAGTCGACGCCCCGCCGCGCCAGGTACTCGACCCCCAACAGCCCGATCAGCACATCATTCGGCGCCCGGTTCTCGGGGTGCTCCTCGAAACGGGCCCGCTCAAACCATTGCACTTTGCGGTCGCGCCCGTCGCTGCCCGGCTCAATCCGCTCGGGCGTGAGCGGCAACCCATAGATCGCCAGTCCACCGCCGCGCTCCCACGCCCGCAAGAAGGCGCCGCGCACCGTCTGACCGGTCTCGCCGAACGAGCGCGCCCCGCCCGCGACCTGCCGCACATACACCGGCCGCTCGCCCAGGGCCAGCCGCGCACTGCCGCCGCCCAGGGCCCGCTCCGCCCCGTCCCGCTCGACCAACGTGGCGCTCTGCCCCGCCGTCAGCGCGAAGTCCACGCTCCGCTGTCCACTGATTGTCCACAAAACATCGACCGTGCCCCCGTTGGCCAGGGCGAAGCGGTGGTTGGCGATCACGCCCTGCCGGTGCGCCGGCCCCGTGCCCTGGTAGCTCGCGAACTGCAGCTGCGCCACCATCGCGCCGTAGGCGAGGTAGGCCGGCTTGGGGCTCAGGTTCTCGTACAGGATCGCCGCAGGGCCCCAGGGCTGCTGCGCCCCCGCAAACTTATCCTCCAGCTGAAAGTAGCTGACGTGCTCGACGCCGGCCGCCGCCGCCAGCACGAAGGTCCGCACCATGTAGTCCGCCTGCTGCTCCTCGTTCTTGGCGAACTGGGGCGCACAGGCCGTGCCGCAGGTGCTCCAGCCAACCTCGGTGACCCACACCGGCTTGCCGCCGCCGCGCGCCGCCGCCCAGCCCTTCGCTAGGTTGATCCGCCCCGGCACCGTCACGTCGAAGCGCTCGATCGGGTTGATCAGGCTCGGGTCGTCGGGCGCGTGATCGATCAGCCAGGGGTGGATCGAGAGCACATCGAAGCTGTCCCAGCCCGCCAGCTCGACCACGCGGTCCATAAAGCCGCCCTGGCCCACCCCGTCGAAGACATAGACGCCGCCATTCAGCACCAGGGCCGAGGGATCGGCCGCCTTGATCGCGTCGTACGCCTTGCGCAGCATCTGGGCGTAGGCCCCCGGGTTGGCCCGCGGCAGCCAGGTGCCGTCCATGTCGGGCTCGTTCCAGATCTCCCAGGCCGCGACCCGCGGCGAGCCCGGCGCATCGCGGTTGCCGTCGCCGTCATAACGCTCGACCACCCGGGCCGCCCAGCGGGCGTAGGCGTCCATGTCAGTCGGCTGGCACCAGTACTCGGGCTGGTTGGTCGCGCGGGCATGAGCCACGCAGCTGGGGTCGCGATACTCTTTCGGCGTAGTCAGCAGCATGCCGATGATGCCGATGCCGGCGTCGGCGATCATGCCCAGGCGCCGATCATAGAAGCGGTTCTCTTCCTCCTGCCCCCAGCATGCCCAGCAGATCTCCTCGCGCGTCCAGCGGGCCCCGATCGGGCCGGCGATGCCGACCAGGGCCGCCGCCTCGGGCTCCGAGCGCTCGCGCCCGGTGATGTACATGTTCAGCCCGAATAGTGAGGGCGGCACGCCAGGCTGGCGCCCTGCCGCCAGCGCGGGCGCCGGCACTATAGGAGGAAGCAAGGTGGTGAGCAGCACGATCAGGACAAGCAGGGGGACGCGTCGAGTGGGGTATCTCATGCCTCGAGTGGGATAGAGCGGTTACGCAGGGCGGCGCGCGGCCGCCGAACGATTGTACCATGGTCCAGCAGGGCCAGGTCGCTCACCCGCCGTCACCTTGCCCGGCCGGTAAACCGGCGGGCTAGGGCTGCCAAGCCCGCCTGCGCGGGCTCCGGCAGGCCACGCGGGCGGCCTTCGTACCCGTTGCCGGGCCGTTGACGGCCCTGGCGAGCCACGGCGCGTGGGCCTCGACGTGGCCCTACCGCCCCATCCCGCCCAGCCCCTTCACCCGCGCCCAGTCCACCAACACGCCTAGCTCGCGCCCATCAGGCCCGAAGAAGGTCGGGCTGCGCAGCTCCAGAGGCGCCATAGTGGCGGGCAGCAGCACGCGCACCGTGCGCCACCCGGGCCCCAGGCTCACCGTCTGGCAGGCCCCCGCGGCGCACAGCTCCAGCGCGATAGGCGCCCCGCCGGGACGCGGCGCGGCGGCCCGCAGGGTCACCAGCATTTGCTCTGCCCCAGGCCCAGGCGCGAGCCGCAGCCGGCCCCGTCCGTCGGTCCAGCGCGCACGGGCGCCCTGCAGCTCCTCGGCCTGATAGACCCCGCCCACATAGCCGAAGTCGAGCCCATCACCCACGGCGATGGCGTCCCGTGGGGCCGGCCCGAGCATCTGGTAGCTCCAGTCGGCCAGGCGCTGCTGGTCGAGGTAGCGCCCGCGAAAGGCCGACCGCGCCTCCTCGGGCCGCTCCTCCTCGCGCAGCAGGTCGCCCCACACGGCGCTCGCGCCCACGTAGGTGCGCTCGGCCTCGTGGGCCTCGGCATAGGCCGCGGCGGCCCCCTCGACATCGCCGGCGCGCCGCCGCAGATCGCCGAGGACGATCCAGCCGTCGGGCGTCCTGTCGGCGGCCAGCGCAGCCCTATAGGCCCCGGCCGCCGCCTCGTCGCGCCCCCAGGCCGCCAGTGCGTCGCCCGCGCCTCTGTAGATGCTGCGCGCCGCGCCGCTGCTCGCCCACTCCCAGGGGTAGTACAGCGCCAATGGCAGCAGCGCCAGTGCCAGCGGCGCACCCGCCGCCAGGGCCAGCCCGCGTCCGAGCGGCTCGCGCCGCAGCAGCCCTCCCCAGCCAAGGGCCGCGAGGGGGATCAGGACCATAAAGAGGAAGTGCCTGTAGCGCCCCTCGGCGTGGGTGAACATCGTCGCCCCGACGAACACAACCACCCACAGCCCCAGCAGCAGCGCAAGCGCGTCGCGGCGCCTCAGGGCCAGGGCGAGCCCGAACGGCGCGCCGCACAGCACCAGCACATAGAGCAAGTCGTCGAGCAGCAGCGCCGCCAGGAAGATCGCGGGCGGCGGGTCGCTATACGCGCTCGGCAGCAGAAAGCGGTCCTGGATCGGCTTCACCACCCACAGCCTAGTCCACTCCGCCGGGATTTTGCGCAGCAGGATCGCCGGGTCCTCGCGCAGCCGCTCCAGGCCTCGTCGCGTGGCTTCGTCTGCGCGCGCCACCGGGCTGGGGATCGCCTCGAGCGCCCTGTTGATCTCGTCCAGGCTCTCGCGCGGCTCGTAGAAGGCCCACAGGTTGTACGCGCCGCCCGTCTCGATCAGGATGCACTCCTCATAGGCCAGGCAGTTCCGCACAGTCCACGGCGCGATCACGGCGCCCGCCCCCGCCGCCAGGGCCAGGGGCGCGACCAGGGCCTGCAACCAACCGCGCTCGGCCCGCCTGAGCACGACGCCCAGCATCCACAGCCCCGCCACCGGCACAAAGACCAGGGCGGCCGAACGCGTCAGACAGGCCAGCCCCAGCAGCGCGCCCGCCAGGGCCGCCCGCCACAGCCCGCCCCTCCGCCACCAGCCCGCAATCATCAGCAGGCCCCCCGTGAAGAGCGCCGCGAAGAGCGTCTCGCTCATGTAGAGGCTGGCGAAGGTTGCGTAGGTCTGCAGCAGGGCGGCGATGCCCGCGGCGAGCAGGGCCGGCCCCTCGCGAGCGTCGGCGCTCAGCTCGCGGGTCAGCCTGTAGATCAGGTAGACCAGCCCGACGCTCAGCAACAGGTTCGGCAAAGCGGCGCGATGCAGAGCCTCGACGGCGCTCAGCGCCGGGTCGGCGTTTGCCAGCCACAGCGAGCCCGCCAGCCACAGCGGATAGAGGGGCGCCCGCAGCCAGCGCCAACTCTCGTAAAACACCCAGCCGCGCCCGGCCAGCAGGTCGCGCGCCACCTGCACATACTCGACCTCGTCGTTGGCCGGCTGGTGCGCAGGCTGGGCCCACAGCAGCAGACGCCAGCCCAACGCCAGCAGCAGGATCGCGATGAGAGGCAACTTGTCACGCACGCGTCGCATGGCTCTATCATACTCGAAGTGGAGTAGACACAGCTGAGCGCCGCCTCGCGCCCGACCGCTCAAGCGGCAG
>CAZKTU010000020.1:0-34426 GCA_964555675.1 uncultured Oscillochloris sp. | reverse complement strand
GAAGTGGAGTAGACACAGCTGAGCGCCGCCTCGCGCCCGACCGCTCAAGCGGCAGCTATAGCGGAGACTCGTGGCTATAGCGCTACGAAGCCCGCCTGCCCGGGCTCGATTGGCCACGTAGGCGGCCTTCGTACCCGTAGCCGGGCCGTGTACGGTCTCGGCGTGGGAGGCTAGCTGGACCTTGCATCAGCCCAACCTACGGCACGCCGATGACCAGCCCCGTCGTGTCGCGGTAGCCGTTGCCGGCAGCATCGCTGAAGCGCGCCTCCAGGCTTACCCCTGCCGCCCCAGCTGCGTCAGAGCCGACCACGACGTCGAAGCTGTAGGCCCCCGCGAGGCCGGGCTCCAGCGCGCCCGCCTCCAGGCTCAGCGTCCCGCCTGCGCTCCAGCTACAGTTCACCGGCGCAGAGCTGCACGGGTTCCCGACAAAGGTCAGGTCGCCCGGCAGGGTAATGCTCAGGGTGGTGCTGTACGCTGCCGACCGCCCGAGGCTCTGGTAAGCCAGGGTTAGCCTCAGCTGATCATTCGGCAACGCCGTCGGGCTGCTCGCAGACACGGCCGTGAGCATAGCGGGCTCCACGGGCGGCTCATACTGCTGCGGCAGCACAGCCCCGTCAGCCTCAGCCTCGAGGATATAGGCGTTCTTCGCATTACCCGTACGCACCACCGCCCGCCACCAGCCAGGGCTCGGCGCAGCGATGGTGTCGTCGCTCCACCCGCCGACCGAGGGCGTCCCCTCGATACCGCCCGTCGACCCCATGGGGTCGTAAGCCGCCCCCGGCTCGTAGTAGCGCACCGTGGCCCCAAGGTCAGGCGGCGTGCCGCTCAGGCCCTTGTCCAGGTCGAACGTCCGCAGCAGCAGAGTCTCCGTTCCGGGCGCCACGTAGAACCAGCTCGTCGTCGCCGCGCCGGCCAGCTGATGCTCGACGGTGGTGCGCAGCGAAGCCAGGGTCAGCCGCTCGTCGCTTCCGGGAACCGTGACGTCCAGGGCCGTCGTCACATCGGCGTCTCCCGCATAGCCGGCGCGCACAGCCCAGTAGTTCTCGTCGTCGCCCGTGGCCGCGACACGCAGCGCGTACTGCCCGCAAGGCGTCGGCGAGCTCACGGTCCTGAAGACCAGCCACCCTTCCTCGAGCGATGACTCGCCGTACACCGTCGCCCCTGCGCCGCTCGCCCCGGCCGCCGGGGTCAGCTCGGCCCCGTTGCCCGCCGGCCCGAGGTCATACAGCTCGAACTCGGTGCTGCCGCGCAGACCATCACCGCCGCCGAGATCGCGGCTGCCCGGCCCATGCATCGCAGGGCTCCATAGCTCGAAGGTCAGGGGGCGCGTGCTCGGCCAGCTACACGGGACGCTGAACAGCAGATAGCCGTAGCCGGTCGGGCCGCCGGTGTAGTAGTAGCCGTTCGCGGCCGGGGCATCAGGCCCGCCTGTGACAAGAAAGTACGGCGTCGCCGGCGGCATCGCACCGTCGTCATCGACAATTGTCACCGTGGTAGTCTGCGGACTGCTCGTCTGCGCGCCGCCGGGGTTGGACAGCGCGAGCGTCACGGTCTCGTAGAGATCCTCGCTCAGTGCATCGTCGCTGATCGGCAGCACGATCGTCTGGGTCAGCTCGCCGGGCCCAAAACTCAGGCTGCCGCTCTGCTCCGCGAAGTCCGTCCCGGCGGTTGCGCTGCCCGCGCCTGGCCCCGAGAGCACGGTGCTATAGTCGACGGTGACCGTCGTGGTCATGGCTTTGTCCAGCCGGACCAGCAGCGCCGCGGGGCCGCCGTCTTCCCTGACGATCGTCTCTGGCAGGTCGAAGCGCACGCCCGCCGCGTCATCATTCTCAATCAGGCCCACGGCGTCGGCGTCGGCGAGCCCCGCCACATCGCCCGTCACACTCGCCCCCGTCAGGCGCACGCCCAGTTGCTCGTCTGGCTCGTAGGTCTCGTCGCCGAGCAGCGGCACTGCGATCAAGCTGCCGGTGATCCCTGGCGCAAAAGTGATCACCCCGCTCGTCGCCACATAGTCGTCGCCGGCCCTGGCCGTCAGGTCGTAGGTCGCGTAGCTAATCGTCGTCGTGACCTGCGACGCCCGCCCTAGCGAGACCGGGAAGCTCAGGACGGATTGGTCGCCCTCCGGCTGGCCCATTGCATCGCCAATCGAGGCCAGGGCCGGCTCATCGTCGTCATTGCGCAGCTCGATGATCGGCAGGTCGGGCGCCCTGCCGCCATAGACGGCGTCCTGGCTCTCGGCGTTGCCGATCAGGATCTCGAAGCGCTGCTGCCCGTCGTACTCGCTATCGTTGACGCCCTGCACCGTCACCGTGACCGGGATATTCCAGTTGCTCGCCGTAAAGACGAGCGGCAGCGTCTGCGGCGCATCGACGCTGAGCAGAGCCTCGCTTGGGTCGCTGGTCGTCACGCTAATCGTCACCGGCGCCGTCGGCTCGCTGGTCAGCCAGACTGCGAAGGTGATCGCGGCGCCCCCCTCGGAGGTGATCGCGCTCGACGGCGCCGAGACGGCCACGCCGGAGATGTCATCCTCGAGCACTGTTAGGTCAAAGTTGAACGGTCCCGCGCCATTGAAGTTCGGGTCGCTGCTACTAAAGACGTGGCTAATCGCCTCAATTCTATCGCCTGTAACCACTAGATCGTCTGTGGCAGTGACCGCAATTTGCCGGGCCTGATTCCAGTTCGCGGGAGTAAAGACCAGGAAGGGCTGGTCGACCGCGATCGTAGGCGAGAAATTGAGCGTGACCGTGACATTCGCCGTCGGCGCGGCCGACAGAGCCAGCTCGTACACCCCGCCGAGACCCTCGGTAATACTGATCGGCGCCGAGAAGCTCAGGCTAGGATCGTCGTCGAGCACGGTTAGCACGAGCGCTGCGGGGTCCAGCCTGGCATACACCGGGTCGCTCGTCGAGGTGATGCTGTGCGTGACCGTCACCGGCCTGTCGCCCTCGATCACCAGGTTATCGCCCGCCCCGACCGTCACCGTGACCGGAATATTCCAGTCTGCAGGCGTAAAGCTCAGGCTCGACGGGCTCAGCGTGATCGCGTCGGTCGTAACCGCCGAAAGAGCGCTCAGGTTCAGCGTGACGTCGCTCACAGGTTGCGACCGTAAGCTGAGCGTATAGGTCAACGCGCCGCCCTCGCTGATCGCCGTGGCGCCCGCGCTAATCTGCACGCCCGCCGTGTCATCGTCGGTGATCGCGACCGGCTTGCCGGGGCCGTTCAGCAGGTCGTAGTTCTCGTCCAGGCTGGCCGCAGTGTGGCTGATCACCCGCGTGTGGGCGATGGTGTTGTCGCCCTCGTCGATCAGATCCTGGGTCGCCGTCACCGTCACGGTCTGAGGCGTGCTCCAGCTCGTCTCGTCGCTATCGAAGACCAGGGTCGCCGGCGCGAAGCTCAACTGATCTGTGTCGGTGACGCTCAGCGTCACCACAACCGGCTCCGTGGGCCTGCTGGTGAGCGTGACCGTGTACGTGCCGACACTGGGTCCGGGCAAGCCCTCGGCGAGGGCCAGCGCCCCCGGGCTCACCGCGATGCCGGCCGTGTCGTTGTCGATGATGCGCACCTGCACGTTCGGCGGTTGCCCTGGAGCTGGCGGTTGATAGAAGGGGTCTGCACTCGTGACCGTATGTGTAATCACCCCATCGTGGATGGGGTCCTCGACATAGGCATCGTCCACCGCCCGCACCGTCACCGTCTGCGCCGTGTTCCAGTTTGTTTTGTCGAAGACGAGGGCCGAGAGGGTGGTGGTCACCTGGGCATCAGGCCCCAGCGTAATCGTCACCGGCGTCGTCGGCTGACTCTGCAGCACGACCGTGTAGGTCGCCGTATGCATGGGGCCAAGGCTTTCGCTCACCGTCAGCGGGTTGGTCGCGCCGATCAGCACGCCCGCCGTGTCGTTGTCCGTGATCGTCGCCTGCACATTGGCGAGCGCAAAGCGGTCGTACTTCGGGTCGGCGCTGCTGACGGTATTGGTGAGTGTGCCCGTATGCGGCGTAAGCTCGTCGATCGCGTCGTCGAAGGCGGTCAGCGTCACCGTCTGCGGCGTCGACCAGTTCAGCGGGGTGAAGGTCAGTTCGGGCTGGCTGACCAGCAGCTGCGCGTCGGGCTGCAGGCGCACCCTGACCAGCTGGGTCGGCTCGCTCTCGAGCACCATGCTATAGGTCGCACGCTGCCCCTCGGCCAGATTGAAGCTGGTAGGGCCACGCACGATCCCGGCCCTATCATCGTCGGTGATCGTGACCACATAGATGCTGGGGCTGGCTAGATCGGCATTGGTCGGCGTGCCGAGGCTGATCAGGATACTCTCGCTATCCTCGTCGACCCGATCATTGAAGATCGCGAAGCGCAGCCTGGCGCTGGTCGCGCCGGCCGGGATGATCACGACGCCGTCGCGCAGGTTATGGTCGCCCGTGCCGAAGCTCGCCTCGCCATAGCTCGCCGTCCCGCCCACCGTATAGGGCACGGCCACGGGCAGGGCGCTCACCTCGTTCAGCTCGACCGTAAAGACGGCCGTGCCGCCGCTCTCGGCGACGGTGCGCCCGGCGCCCGCGAAGCGCACCGTGGGCGGCGCGTTGCTGTCGGTGATGGTTAGGGTGGCCTGATCCTGACCGTCGCTGCGCGCATTTTTGAACTCGCTCAGCTCGATCACGACCCGCTCGCTGTCCTCGTTCAAGGCGTCGACGAGCAGTTGGATGTACAACGGTTGCTCGAGGTCACCGCCAACGCCGTTTGTCGAAGCCGCAAAGGTGAGCGTGCCATCCGCCAGAATGTAGTCGCGGCCGCGCGTGGCCGTGCTGTCTTCAATCTTGACCCGATAGTCCACCGTGATCGGCAGGTGATATGTGGTGCTCAGGCGCACCGTCAGGGTCGCCTCGAGCTGATCCTCGCTGGCCGCCACGTCCACGTCGGCGAACCCGATGGTGGGCGGCATCGGCGTGAGCGTCGGCATCGGCGTCGGCGAGGGGCCGCTGGTTGGCGTGGCCACCGGCGGCGACGTATTGGTCGGCCTGGGCGTGGCCGTGGGCAGCGCCGGCACTGGTGTGCTCGACGGCCGAATTGGGACGCGCGTCGCCGTCGCCGGCGGTCGCGTCGGCGTAATCGTCGGCGGGGTCGTCGGCGGCTGGTCCTCGGGCCTGGTCACCGGGGTCGCCGTGGGCAGCACCGCCGTCGCCGTCGCCGGCGGGCGCGTACTGGTCGCGGGCGGCTGCGTCGGCGCTTGCTGCGGCTGGCTGGTGCGCGTCGGCGTCGCCGTCAGGGTCGGCTCGATCACCGCAACCGCCGTCTCGCTGGCCGTCGGCAGCGGCTCGGCGGTGACCAGGGGCGGGGTCGCCGTTGGCGTGGCCGTCGCCGTCGGGGCCTCGACCACAGCCACCGGCACAGGATTGGAGGAGCCGGGCGGCAGCCCCGCGTCGGCCGGCGGAACGGGCGCCTCGGCGGCCTCGACGGCGTCGGGGTTGATTGGCGGCAGCAGCGAGCCGACCGGCCCGAAAGGCCAGAAGCTATAGTCTGCGCGACCGCGGCCGGCTACGTCGCCCATATAGCGCGAAACGGCGGGTGATGCCAGCTCAAAGGCGAGCCGCGCAACGACCGATACACCCACCAGGATGGTGAGCAGGGCGAGGGCAATCAGCCATGGGAGCGGACGTCGCAAGACGTCACGATCAGGCAGCCGCAGCCAGCGGGGCCTTCTTTTCGGGGCTGGGAGTATCATCTGCGTAACGTAGTGTGAAGTAGAACGTACTGCCCTGGCTCGGTACGCTGCTCACCCCGATTTCGCCACCCTGTCGCTCGACAAGCTGCTTGCAGATCGCAAGCCCTAGCCCGATCCCGCGCTCAGCCGAGTTGATGCCCTCGCTGGCCCCATCGCCCCTGATGAAGCGGTGGAAGATCTGATCCTGCATATCCGGCGCGATGCCGCGCCCTGTGTCCTGGACCTCGACCCGTACGTGGTCGCCACAATCAAGGGCCCGCACGGTGATGCTGCCCTCGTCGGTGTAGCGGCGCGCATTGTCGAGCAGCTGATAGACCACCTGGCGCACGTGGTCGAAGTCAGCCAGCACCGGCCGCAGATCCGCGGGGACGTGGATGCTCAGGGTGATGCCCTTGGCCTTGATCTGGCTCTGGACGCGCCAGTTTGCCTCATCAATCGGGCGGGCCAGCTCGATCGGGCTCAGATCGGTCGAGGTGGCGCCCGCATCGAGGTTTGCTACCGTAATCACGTTCTGCAGCAGGCCGGTCATATTATTGGCGTGCTGCCTGATCGTCTCGATCGAGTTGGCCTGCTCATCCTCTAAACGCCCGGCCAGGCCGCGCAGCAGCAGGTCGGCATTCAGGCCAATCACCGTCAGCGGCGTGCGCAGCTCGTGCGAGATCGTGCCGATGAAGTTGGTCTTCGCCCGGTCGACCGCCACCTCGGCGGTCATATCCTGCAGCAGACAGACATAGCCCGAGCGCGCGCTGTCGGCCCCGATCACCGGGGCGATCGAGGCGCGCACGATATACTCGCCCAGGGTATACAGATCGGCCGCTCGCTGGGTGCCGAAGCCCGGCACGCCCTCGACCAGCTTCTGCATCGGGATGTCGCTGAGCTTCTCGGGCATGGGGGCGTCGTCGCCGATGCTCATCAGCCGCCGCGTCGCCCGGTTGATCAGCTTGACGTAGCCCTGGTCGTCGACCACGACAATCCCGTCGGTGATGCTCTCGACGATCGCCGCGCGCTGGCTGGCCTCAGACTGCACCTGGCCGTACAGCCGGATCAGGTACTCAGTCATCTGGTTGAAGCTGACCGCCAGCTGCCCGATCTCGTTCTCAGAAGCCACACGGGCGCGCCGGTCGAGCTTGCCCGCGGCGACATCGGTCGAGGTGCGCGCCAGCTCCTCCAGGGGCATCGTGATGCGCCGCGCAATGAAGATGCCGACGACGAAGATCACCAGTGACAAGGACACGATCAGGGCCGCAATCGGCAAGAGCGTGCTGTTCCAGGTGTTGACGAAGTTGGTGGTCTGCGCGGGCGCGAGGATGCCGACCGTCGAGCCGCGGATGATCAGGGGGATGTAGGCGAACTGGTACTCTTGGCCGCCAACCTGTTGTCGGCTGAACAGCACCTGGTTGAAGGGGTCGTCGTTCGCCTCGAACTCGGCCATCAGATCGAGGCTCATCGAGTCGACCTGGTCGCCGGGGAAGGTCGAGCCGATCACGCGCCCGCTCTGGTCATACAAAATGACCCCGGCATTCTCGGCCTCGCCGACCATCCTATTGAGCAGGCTGTCGACCCGCATCGCGACGATCAGGCCGCCGACAACCTCATCACCCTGGCGCACCGGGGCGATCGTGCCAAAATAGAGCGTATCGCCGACCTGGATCAGGCCAGCGTACTTATCGCCTCGTATGTCCGACGTGCCGGTCAGCACCTTCTCGGTAAACCAGACGTCGCTCAGGTCGAGGGAAGGATGTGTGATGTACGGCGCAGAGCCTACGTCGGTCGGGCGCTCGAAGTCGACGACCGTCTGCCCTGTAGTATCGAAGGCAATCAGTCGGTCGAGCTGCACGCCGGTACGATTGACGCCGGCGCGAAAGTAGATATCCAGGGCCTGGGCGAGCCCCGCGGTGTCGCCCGCGGCGAGGGCCTCGGCCACACCTGGCGCGCCTGTATCGCTATTCTGCTGCGCGAAAGCCACCTCGGCAAGAAACTCAAGGTTGGCCTGCTCCTGGTCGATCAGCGCATTATTGACATTACGAGTGAAGCTGGCAAGCTGGTCGTCAAAGTTGCTGCGCAGCGACTGGCCGAGGAAAAAAAAGACAACAAGCGCACCCGCCACCGCTACGACGAGCGTAAGCAGCAAGAAAGGAAAGATGATCTGATAGCGGAGCTGAGAGTTCAGCCCCTTCCACAGCCGGCCCATCATTGCCATCCTCAGCCTGGCTTGCCGACCCGGGCGCAGCAAAACCGAATGTTATGCCACGAAAAAGCCTTTGCCAAGCGGTATGTCATGAGTATAGGTTTCACAAAGAACCTTAGCAAGGTACCTTTGGTCATAACTAGCTAACAGTTTTGTAAATTATGACAAAGGGCAATACGATGCCCTACAAGACCTTTTTGCAAGCCCCGGACCGCTCGACACGAGTATGCTATAATCTCGCCGGGCGCGGCAGGCGCGCCGGCTGAGTTTACCCCCGAGTGCGCTATGCGGCTACGCTTTTTGGGCACCGGAACCTCGATGGGCGTCCCGGTGATCGGCTGTGATTGCACGGTCTGCACGTCGGCCGACCCGCGCAACCATCGCACCCGCACCTCAGCCCTGTTGCAGACCGATGCGCAGAGCATCCTGATCGATGCCGGCCCCGATTTTCGCGTCCAAGCCCTCGCGGCGGGCCTGCGCAGCATCGACGCAGTGCTGCTGACCCACTCGCACTTCGACCATACTGCCGGTCTCGACGACCTGCGCCCGCTCTGTCACGCTGGCGGCTGCGTGCCCGTCTACGGCAGCCCCCGCACCCTCTCAGACGTGCGCGAGCGCTTCGCCTACGCCTTCGACCAGTCGTCCACTGGCTCGACCCGCCCCAGCCTCGACCTGCGCCCCATCGAGGCCCCCTTCAGCGTCGGGCCCACCCCCATCAGCCCCTTCGAGGTCCAGCACGGCACCTGGACGATCACGGGCTACAGGGTCGGCGGGCTCGGCTACGTCACCGATGCCAGCCACATCCCGCCCGCCTCGTGGGCCCTCCTCGGCGGTCTCGACGTCTTGGTGCTGAACGCCCTGCGCTACGAGCCTCACCCCACCCACTATACTGTCGACCAGGCCCTCGAGATTGTTGCAGCCCTGCGCCCCAAGCGTGCCTACTTCGTCCACATGACCCACGCCATCGAGCACGCCGCCGCCAGCTCGCAGCTCCCCCCGGGGGTCGAGTTCGCCTACGACGGACTCGAAGTAATAGTCGAGGCCTGATGCGGATCGGTATTGACGCGCGGCTCAACGCCTACAGGCAGGGCGGCATCGCCCAGTACACCCGTCAGCTCCTGGGCGCTATGGCGCCCCTGGCCCCCGAAGACGACTTCGTGGCCCTCCAGCACCATAGCCAGGGCCGGCCCCTTGTCGTGGCCCCCAATGTGCGCCGCGCCGCCCTGCTCACCCCGCCCCACAATCGCTACGAGCAGCTGAGCCTCCCCGTTGAGCTGTGGCCCCGCCGCCTCGACCTGCTTCACTGCCCCGACTTCGTCGCCCCGCGCCGCCGGCCCTGCCCCGCGGTGATCACCATCCACGATCTGGCCTTCATCCACTTCCCCGAAATCCTCGACGACGACGCCCGCCGCTTCTACGGCCAGGTGCGCGCGGCCGCCCACGACGCCGATGCGGTCATCGCCGTCTCAGAGGCCACCCGCCGCGATATCGCCGAGCTGCTCGACCTGGCGCCCGAGCGCGTCGACGTCGTCTACGAGGCGGCCGACCCCCGCTTCGCGCCCCTCGCCCTCGCCCCGGGCGAGCAGCGCACGATCAACGGGCGCGAGCTCACGGCCGGCAACTTTCTGCTTTTCATGAGCACGATCGAGCCGCGCAAGAACCTCGCGACTCTCCTGCGCGCCCTGCGGGTTTGCCTCGACCGGCGGCCCGCAGCCCCGCTCACACTTGTGGCCGCCGGCGGGCGCGGCTGGCTCGACGAGCCGATCTACGCCCTGGCCCGCGAGCTGCGCCTCGACGAGGCCGTCGTCTTTCTCGGCGCCGTCGCCTCCGATGACCTGCTGTGGCTCTACAACGCCTGCCGCCTCTACCTCAACCCCTCGCTCTACGAGGGCTTCGGCCTGCCCGCCCTCGAGGCCCTGGCCTGCGGCGCGCCCACGGTCGTGGCCGACACGAGCAGCCTGCCCGAGGTGGTCGGCGACGCCGCAGTCGTGGTCCCAACACACGATGTGTCGGCCTGGGCCTCGACCATCAAGCGGCTCTGGGATGACGAGCCCGCCCGCGCCGATCTGTCGCGCCGGGGCCCCGAGCGCGCCGCTCAGTTCTCGTGGCGCCGCGCCGCGCGCGAAACCCTCGCGATCTACCGCCGGCTCGGCCGCGAGCGCTGATCATGCCGCCCCGCTCACACGCCCTGCCGGAGCCCCGGATGTAGCTTGGTGGCCGCCAGCCAGGCCTCGATCCCGACCGTCGGCTGCACACCCTGCTCGGTGACGATGCCCGCCAGGGCAGCCAGGGGCGTGCTGTCGAAGTAGAGATTGGTGATCGCCACGTCGGCCGGCGCCTCGGGCCAGACCTGCTCGGCAGGCCAGCGGGCCTGCCCGGGCGGCACGAAGCCCGGGGGCAAGAACTTCTCGCTGCCACAGAGGGCGTACATGGGCACGCCGCTGGCCTGGGCCGCGAGGGCGATGCCGTAGGTGCCGACCTTGTTCACCAGGCCGTAGCCGCCGAGATGGTCGGCGCCGACCAGGACGAGCTGCGACTCGCCGGCCAGGGCGACCGCGAGAGCGTCGATCACCAGGGTTACGACGATTCCTCCGGCGGCCAACTCGGCGGCCAGAGTCCGCCCCTCGCAGGCCGGGCGCCCCTCGGCACAGACCACCCGGAAGCGCCTGCCGGCCCGCTGGGCGTGGCGCAGGGCCGCCCGCACCGTCGTGCTGCGCCCATTGGTCAAGACCTGGCCGTCGTCCGGGATCAGGCGCAACGCGGTCTCGGCGATGGCCGCCTCGTGGACCCGCAACCGGCGCTTGAAGTCGCCCGTGGCCTCGGCCACAGCGCGGCGAGCCGCCTCGGGATCGTGAGCTTCATCAAGCGTCCAGAGGACGCCATTCACCAGGTTGACCAGGGGCGCCATGGTCGGGTGGGCGCGGATCAGCGCCCAACTCAGCTCAAGCAGGCGCTGCCGCAGCTCGTCGATCTGGTCTGACTGGTCGGTGCGGACAAGGCGTTGTAGGACCTCGGCGCTCTTCTCGGCAATCTCGACGGCGCCCGAGACGCTATCCTCAGCGATTGCCGCGACCGCCTGTGCGGTAAACCTATCCACAGAGCCTTCCCTGGGGTAAGCACGTTCACATCCCAGGCCAGGACGGCCGGATGGCTTACCCTCTACCATACCATAAGTTGGGCTATGGTTTGTTGGAGCCGATCGAGCGGCGTCTGGTGATGCTCTGCAGGGCGCCCTCGAGCTGCTCGATCGAGAAGGGCTTCGCCAAGAAGAGGTTCCCGCTCTGCTCGAGCGAGGTGCGCGTGGTGTGGCTGAGGGTGTCGCCCGTGATGAAGATCAGCCTGTCAGCCAGGTCGGGGTCGCGCTCGCGGATAGCCGAGGCCAGCTCGAAGCCGTTGAGCCCCGGCATCTTCACATCACACAGGATGAGGTCGAACGGCTCGCGGCCCAGGGCCTGGAGGGCGGCCTCGCCACTGGTCACCACCGTCGAGCGATGGCCGAGGTCGCGCAGCAGCCGGGCCATCAGGCGCACCACAGGCTCCTCGTCGTCCACCACCAGCACGTTCAGCGCGCTCTCAGGCTCCTCAGACGCGCCGCGGCTGGGGGCGGGCAGGCTCGTCTCGGTATCCCCCTGGACGCGCAGGGGCAGCGAGAGATAGACCCTGGTGCCCAGGCCCTGCTGGCTCTCGGCCCAGATCTGGCCTTCGTGCTCCCTCACGATGCCGAAGCAGATCGAGAGGCCCAGCCCGGTGCCCTGGCCGACCGGCTTGGTTGTGAAGAACGGGTTGAAGATCTTCTTCAAATTCCACTCGGGGATGCCGACGCCGCTGTCGCCAATCTCCACTCGGATCGCTTCACTACCGTCGGGGGCGGGGGCGACGCTCGTGCGCAGGGTGAGCATGCCGCGCCCGCCCTTCTCGACCATGGCGTGGCGAGCATTGGTGATCAGGTTCAGGAAGACCTGCTGCAGCTGGTGCGGGTCGGCCGTCGTGGCCGGCAGGTTGGGCTCGAGGTCGAGGGCGACCCCGATATTGTCGACCTTGAGCTGGTAACTCTGGAGCGCCAGGGCACTGCGCAGGGCGTCGTTGATCACCACCATGCGCCGCTCGGGCTTATGCTCGCGCGCAAAGATCAGCAGGTTCTGGACGATCTTGGCGGCCCGCTCGGACTGGGCGTGGATCTGCTCGATATCCTGCCGCGGCTCTTCGGGCAGGCGCTGGTCGCGCAGCAGCAGCTGGGCGTAGCCGCTGACGCTGGTGAGCGGGTTGTTCAGCTCGTGCGCCACGCCGGCCACCAACTGGCCAATCGCCGAGAGCTTCTCGGACTGGATGAGCTGCTGCTCGAGGCGCCGGCGGTCCGTCAGGTTGCGGGCAATGCAGTGTACACCCTTCACCCCGCTGCCGTTGAGCATCACCTGGGCCGAGACCTCGAGGAAGACTTGCTCCTGGTCGCGCCGCAAGAGCTCGAGCTCGAAGGGCTGAACCCCGCGGCCCTGGAGCAGCTCGCGCAGCACCGGCTCGGCGGTCTTCCACGACTCGGGCGAGCAGAGGGCCCAGAGCGGGCGGCCGGTCAGCTCTTCGACGGGGTAGCCGGTCAGCTGCTGGCCGACATTGTTGATGCTCGTGATCTTCAGCTCGCGGTCGAGCATGAAGATCAGGTCGTAGGCGTTGGCGAACAGATCCCTGTAGCGCTGCTCCGACTGCTTGACCTGCTCGTAGAGCCGGGCGTTCTCGATCGCAATCGCCGCATAGTCGGCGAGGGTGGCGAGCAGGTACTGGTCATTCTCCGAGAACGGGCGGTCTGACTGGCGATTATCGACGGCGAGTACGCCGATCACCTGGTCGCCCACCATCAGGGGCACCTGGAGGATCGCCCGCACCAGGAAGTCGGTTTTGACCTTGAGGGCAGTCCCGGCCCTGACCTGATCGAGGCGAATGGGCTTGCCGGTGCGCACCACCTGGCCGGCGAGCGTATCGTCGACGGGGATGCGCAGGCTCTGGGCGCGCTGCTCGCCGAGATTCTTGGCGGCGCGCAGATAGAGCTCGCTCTGCTCGAAGTCGTGCAGCAGCAGGAAGCCCTCCTCGGCCTGGGTGATATAGACGCTCGCCTCGACGATCCGTTCGAGCAGCTGCTCCTGGTCCATCAGGCCGGTGACCGACTTGCCGATCCGGTAGAGCACCGTCAGCTCTTGCACGCGCTGCTGGAGCGTACTAGTCAGGCGCTCCTTATCGCGGCGGAGGCGGCGCTCGCGCAGGGCCTGGTCGATCACCCCGCGCGCCTCGGTGTCCGAGAAGGGTTTGATCAGGTAGTTGCGCGCCCCCAGCCTGAAGGCCTCGACGGCGATATTCTCTGAGCCGTGGGCCGTCATCAGAATCACCGGGACGTCGTACCCCTCCTGGGCGAGCAGGCGCAACAGGTCGAGCCCGCTGATATCGGGCAGCTGCAGATCGAGCAGGATCAGGTCGGGGAGCTTGGAGCGTAGGCGCTGGAGACCCTGGCGGCCAGTGTGAGCGACGACGGGAACATAGCCAAGCTCGGGCAGCACGTAGTTAGCCAGAAGGCCCGTGATCTGCTCACTATCGTCAATAATCAGGATCTCTTCCATAGGAGGGGCGGCGCGCGTCGATGAGAGCGCAAATTTGCCGATTATAGTCGTCAATTGTACACTGACGCCGTGGGCGCTGGCAAGGTCACTTGTGGCAACCTCGGGCGCTCACCCCAGCGATAAGCAAGCAATCCAATGGAGCCAGAGCAGCCTCGCGTCATTACGGTGATTGGCGACCTGAACGCGGATCTGACCTTTGCGATGACCGGCTTCCCGCGCGAGGGGGATGATGTGGCGGTGCAAGAGCTGCGCTGGAATAGTGGCGGGGCGGGCGTCAACACAGCCGTCGCCCTGTCTCGCCTCGGGGCCCAGGCCCGCCTGGCGGGACGAGTGGGCAAGGACCCTGCCGCCGAGGTGGCGCTGCGCGCGGCCCGCCGGGCCGGGGTCGACCTGAGCCACATCCAGAGCGACCCGACAACGGCGACGGGGCTCTGTGGGGTGATGGTGAGCGGGGGCGGCCAGCGCACCTTCGTCAGCTTTCGGGGAGCCAATGTGCGCTGCGACCCTGCGGCGATCAGCGGGCTGCTTCTGCAGGAGTGTCGGTTGCTGTTCGTGTGTGGGCATGCGCTACTCGAGGGGCCGCAGCAGCAGGCGGCCCTGCGGGCGATTGACTTGGCCGCCGCGCAGGGCGTGCCGGTGGCCCTCGACCTCTGTCTTCCGACGATCAGGGCGGCCCATCAGCTGCTGCTCGGTCTCGCGCCGCGGCTCTGGCTGCTGACGATGAACGAGGACGAGCTGCGCGCCCTGCTGCCGGAAATGAGCATCCACCAGGGAATCGACCGCCTGATCGCGGCGGGGACCCGCCACGTAGCCGTCAAGCGGGGCGCCCAGGGCTGTAGTGTGGCCGAGGGCGCCGCCCGCCTCGACGTACTGCCGCCGGCCGTGTCTGTCGTAGACACCAACGGCTGCGGCGATGCCTTCGCCGCGGGCTACGCGTGGGCGCTGCTGCGCGGCGCCGAGCTGTCGTCGCGGGCGGCTCTGGCAAACCTGATCGGCGCCCTGACGGCAACCCGAGCGGGCGCCGCCGATGCGCTGCCGACCCGCTCGGAGCTCGCCGCGCGTCTGGACGTGAGGCTGCACCACCTGATCGCACCAGCCTGACTGTATTGTGGCGTACGGACTCTGCAGATACAAACGCAGGATCGCGCAAAAAAGATGCGCTGGAACGGAGCAATTTCCATGGCCCCTGCCTGGAAGGAATATCTTGACGGGTTGCGGATCAAAGACCTGCGCGCTATCTTCGGGGTCAACAAGCCGGTGATCGGCATGGTCCACTGCTGGCCCCTGCCCGGCGCGCCCGGCTACACAGGCTACGGCATGGAGACGATTATCGAGCAGGCTCGCCGCGACGCGACCGCCCTGGCCCAGGGCGGGTGCCATGGGCTAATCGTCGAGAATATGTGGGATGTGCCCTTCAGGGCGGGCCCCCACGTGCAGCCCGAGAGCATCGCAGCCCACGCCGTCGTAGCCCGAGCAGTGCGCGAGGCCGTGCCCGAACTACCCCTCGGCATCAATCTGGTGCATAACGGGGGCGTCGCCCTGCTCGGCATCGCCATCGCCGCTGGGGCAAGCTTTATTCGGGTCTGCATGTTCACCGGCGCAGGGGTCTGGGACGCGGGCAGCTGGGACGAGGGCTGCGCCGCAGACCTCATGCGCCGTCGGCAAGAGCTCCACGCCGGGCACATCAAGATCTTTGCCGATGTCGACAAGAAGCACTCCGTGCGCTTCCCCGGAATCGACCTGGAGACACACATCGAGTGGACGCGCTTCTTCGGCGCCGACGCCATGATCATCTCCGGACGGATGACCGGCGACGCGCCCGACCTGGAGAAAGTCCGCCAGGCCAAACGCATGGCGGGCGACACGCCGATCCTGCTCGGCTCGGGCACCTCGGAGGCGAACATCGGAGCCTTTATGGAGGTAGCAGACGGCGTGATCGTGGGCAGCAGCATCAAAGAGGATGGCGAGATCGCCAACCCCGTCGATGTCGCCAGAGTGAGGCGCTTTGTGGCGGCGGCGCGCGGCCAGGTGTGACCGCTGGTACTTTAAGGGGTGACTGGCATAGTACCCACGGAACGCTCATGGGCATACCCATGCGTCATTGTATCCCCCTCGGGCGAATGCTATGCTACTCACGTGAGCGACACACCTTCCTAACACCCCAGACCAACCGCTCACCACTGTTCAATGGGATGGCCGGACTGACTTTTCGGGAGACGCAGCCACACCGCAGCACCGTTCTAGCACGACATCGCACCAGCATCGCAGCAGAACATCGCAGCACCGTCTCAGCACAACGTCATTCCACCACCGCAGCCCCAACGACGCACCAGCATCGCAACACGACATCGCACCAGCATCGCAGCACGACGTCGCACCAGCATCCTAGCCCAACATCGCAGCCACATCCTAGCAAGCCCGGCTGCACCGGCGAGTCAGACGCACTACTTGACCCAAAAAACCAGTACGTTGCTACGCAAGTGCTCCGACCGCCCCAACCAACAGTGGACAGAGCCCCGGCAATGCCGGGGCTCTGTCATTGTGCCTCGCTCAGCTGGAGGAGAACCATGCGGACGGTGCTGGCCTCGACTCACCACGACCCGGACGGACGCCAGCTCGAGCAGCTGGCGCGCATACTGCCGGCCCTGGCGGGGCTGTTCGACGGTGTAGCGGTCTTCCTGACCGCACAGACGGTCCAGACGACAGAGGGCCTCCTCGCGCGCTACGGGGCGACGGCGCGACGCGGCGACCCGGCTCTGCCGGTCGGACACATGCACCTCGGTCTCTGGCGACGTGCCGCCCTGGGCGCGGCCGTCGAGGCGTGGCCAGAAGGCGAGCAATACCTCTTCTGCGACCTCGATCGCGCCCTGCATTGGGCCGAGTTCTACCCGCAGGAGATGCGCGAGGCCCTGGGCAACGCCGCCGCCTACGATTGTACTGTGTTTGGGCGCACGGCGCGGGCCTTCGCCAGCCATCCGCGCGCCCAGCGCGACACCGAGGCGATCGCCAACCACGGCTTCGCCCTTGCCAGCGGACTGCCCTGGGACGTTATGACGGCCTGCCGGGGCCTCTCGCACCGGGCCGCAGCCCTGATTGTCGAGCGCTGCGACGACGATACGGTAGGCAGCGACTGCAGCTGGCCATTGATCTGCCGGGCTGCCGGGCTGAGTTTGAGCTACCTGGAGACAGAGGGAATGGAGTTCGAGACCATGGACCGCTACGGGGACGAGGTTGCCGCCCTCGGCGGCGCGCAGGCCTGGCTCGAGCGCTTCGACGCCGACCCGCGGCAGTGGCTGATCAGGCTCGAGCTGGCGCGGGCCGAGACGGCCTCGGCGATCCGCTACGGCCTGCAGGACACATAGTGCAATTCCATTCTGCCCGGTTGGGTTTGCGGGGCGGGGTTTCGAGCATGGCTCGGCCCTCCCATGGCCAAACCGCTCGGCTGTTTGTGCAATCGGTGGGGAAGGCGTGACGTTTTCGTCATCGAATCGTCTTATCGAGGCCTGGGAAGTGTGGTAGAGTCAGGCACCTAGGCCCCTGGACGACAGTGAGGAGCGAGCAATGGCGGAGATCCGAGGCATCATCAGCGCGATGCTGACGCCGTTCACGAGTGATGTCGGTCCTGTAGACTACGAGTGGCTGCCAGATTATCTGCGCTTCCTTGAGCAGGGCGGGCTCCACGGTGTGCTGACTCTCGGCACGACCGGCGAGGGCCCGTCGATGAGCATGGCCGAGCGAGAGCGCGTCCTCGATATTGTGGTGGCCAGCAAGGGCGGCCTGGCGGTGATCGCCGGCACAGGCTGCGCGGCCCTGACCGAGACCATCGCCCTGAGTAACTATGCCCTCGACCGCGGCGTGGACGCCGTGCTGGTGATGCCGCCCTTTTACATCAAGGGCCCGAGCGAGTCAGGCATCCTCAGCTACTACCGGGCGCTGTGCGACGCGCTCCCCGGCGATGCCAAAGTGATGCTCTATAACATCCCGCAGGTCACCGGCGTGCCGATCACGCCCGGGATCATCGACGGGCTGCTCGAGAGCCACAGCGGGCAGCTCTTCGGCGTGAAGGACAGCAGCGGAAACTGGGATAACTCGAAGATGTTGATCGACCGCTACCCGCGGCTCAAGATCTTCACGGGCAGCGACAAGCTGATCGCCTCGGCCCTGGCCGGGGGCGCAGCCGGCGCGATCACCGCCCTCTCGAGCGCCTTCCCGCGGGTGCCGCGCGCCGTCTACGATGCCCACCACGAGGGCGGCGACGTAGCGGCGGCCCAGACTCGCCTCACAGCCCTGCGCAATCTCGTCGACCCCGCCAACACGCCGCCCGCCCTCAAGGCGGCCCTGGCCTGGACGAGCAACCTGCCCGAGACCCAGGTGCGTCTGCCCCTGACCTCGCTCTCGAACGACGAGGCGACCAAGCTGCGCACCGAGTACGAGAAACTGATGGGCTAACGGCTTGCGCGCAGGCCGAGCAGGGGGGCGTAGCCAGGTGCTGCGCCCCTATTCTTCGTCGCCGAGACTGAGCCAGACGTTGTAGACGACACTCTTCTGCAGGCCAAGCTCGCGGGCGACGGCGCGGGCGGCGGCGCTTCCGTTGTGGCCCTGGCCGCGCAGCAGGCGCAGTCGGCGGGCGATCTCGGCCTCGCTGGGGGGCTCGAACGCCGCGAGCGGCACCTGGATACGGTTGCGGTCACGTTTGCGCTCGCCTCCGCCGAGGCGGCCCTCGATCACGAGCGTATACTCGCCGCGCGGGCGCTGCAGGCTGAAGTGGGCGATCAGCTCAGAGATCGTGCCGCGCCGCAGCTCCTCGAAGCGCTTGGTGAGGTCGTTGGCCGCCACGATGCGCCGGTCGCCCAGGACGGCGAGCAGATCGCTGAGGGCGTCGAGCAGCCGATGGGGCGCCTCGAAGCAGATCAGGGTCAGGGCCAGGTCGTCCATGTCGGCCATCAGCGCGCGCCGCTCGGCGCTGCGACGGGGTAGGAAGCCGACATAGGCGAAGCGCTCGGTGGACAGCCCGGAGGCCACGAGGGCCGACACGGGGGCGTTGGGGCCGGGCACGGGCGAGACCGCAAAGCCGGCGGCGATACAGGCGCTCACGAGCTCGAAGCCGGGGTCGGAGAGGGCCGGGGTCCCCGCGTCTGAGACCAGGGCCACATCGCCCTCGGCCAGGGCGCTCAGGATGTCGCCGAGGCGGGCCAGCTTGTTATGCTCGTGGTACGAGATGCTCGGGGTGGTGATCTGGTAATGGTCGAGCAGGGTGCGGGTGTGGCGCGTATCCTCGGCGGCGATCAGGCGCGCCTCGCGCAGCACGCGGATCGCGCGCAGCGTAATATCCTCGAGGTTGCCGATCGGGGTCGCGACGAGGAAGAGGGTTCCCACCTTACGACTGCCCCCGCCAGTACTCCAGCAGCTCCGCGACGATAGCCTCGACGCCGATCGTCGGCTCCCAGCCCGTCGCGGCCCGCAGCTTCGCGTTGTCGCCCATGAGGATCGGCTCGTCGCTGGGGCGGAGCCGAGCGGGGTCGACGCGCACCTCGATCGGCACGCGGGCCTGGGCCACCACCATGTCGACAATATCTCCGATGCGGGTCGCCGTCCCCGAGCAGAGGTTATAGACCTCGCCGGGCTGGCCGCGCTCGATCAGCAACCAGAGGGCCCTGGCGACATCGCGGGTGTGGGTGAAGTCGCGGCGGGGCTCGAGGTTGCCGACGAAGAGCACAGGCTCCTGGCGGCCAGCCTCGATTGCGGCAGCCTGCTGGCAGAACGTCTGAATAGAGCAGCGGTCGCCCTGGCGCGGGCCGACGTGGTTGAACGAGCGGGTGACCACGACGTGGAGGCCAAAGTTGTCGTGATACTGGAGGCCGCTGAGCTCGGCGGCGACCTTGCTGACGCCGTAGGGGCTGGCGGGGCGCAGCGGGTGGCCCTCGCCGATCGGGACCTCGTCGGGGCGCACCATGCCGTACTCGGCGCTGGTGCCGGCGATATGGACGCGGGCCTGGGGAACGTGGCGGCGCACTGCCTCGAGCAGGTTGAGGGTGCCCTCGACGTTGGTGCGCATCGTATGGATCGGCGCCTCCCACGAGGCGCTGGGGTAGCTCTGGGCGGCGAGGTGGAAGATTCGATCGGGGCGGGCGGCGGCCACCGCCCGGTCGACCGCGAAGGGGTCCTCGATATCGCCCTCGTGGAGGGTGACGCGGCCGCGCAGGTGGGCGATCGGGCGCGGATCGCTGCGCCAGCGCTTGAAGGCGTGGAGCTCGAGGCCGGGGATGGTCAGCAGATGGTCGGCGAGGAAGCTCCCGACAGGGCCGGTGAGGCCGGTGATCAGGACGCGCACAGTGCCTCCGTGACAGGGATGGCCACACTGGCCGCCATGATACCACAGGCCGGGGCGAGGCTACTGGTTGGGCACAATCAGGGTGGCGACCAGATTATTCTGGGGATCGCGCAGCTCTGCCCGGTCGCCGACCTGCCAGATCGTGACCGTCTGATCCCAGTAGAAGTCGCCCACATCGAGCTCGTCGTCGCCGACCGCCGAGAAGACGGCCACGGTGACGTCGACGCCCAGGTTGAAGCTCGGGAAGGTGTACGCCTGGACTTGGCCCGGGCGAGTAGCGTTGAGCAAACGCCAGCCGGCGAGGTTGACCGGGGTCTCGCCCGCGTTGCGGATCTGGACGTACTCTTCGCTCTCGTTGGGGAAAGCGGGGTCCCTCAGCACGATATCGTTGATCTCGACGCTATTGGCCGGGACTGTCGTGGTGGTCGTAGTGACGGTGGCCGTCGTGGTGACCGAAGTGGTCGCCGTGACGGTGGCGACGCTGGTATTGGTGGCCACCGGGTTCGAGCCGCCGCCGCCACTAGCGACCGTGGCCGTGACGGTGGCGGTGGGCGTAGCTGCGCCTGTAGTTGGGGCGACCCTGGCCGTGGGCGCAGTCGGCGTCACGCGCCCGACGGGGGGGGCGGCCGATGGTGCGCCGAGGGTGGCCGTCGGGGTCAGGCCCCCTTCGAGGCTGACGTCGACGAAGCAGGTGAAGTTCGCGACGAGCGCGCGACTCGAGCGCAGGCGCACCTCGACCGGATAGACGCCCGCTCGCTCTTGGGCGCGCAAGGGCAGCCGGAAACGCCCATCGGCCCCCGAGAGACCACCGCCCACGGCCCGCCCGCGCAAGAAGACGAGCAGCGCCTCGCGGGGTGCGGACTGGCCCTCGAGGAAGACCGTCTGGCCGTTGGGGCAGGGAAGCGGGATGGGGTCGGCTGCCCGCAAGGGCGGCGAAAACAACAAAACACCGCCAACAAGGGCGGCGATCAGCGCGAGTAAAATGTTTGCGCGCTTGTTCAAATAATGCCCAGGGAAAGAGCCGGGTCGCGGCTGTGTCGAAAAACGGATGGTGGGCGATAGTGGATTCGAACCACTGACCTCCACGATGTCAACGTGGCGCTCTAACCAACTGAGCTAATCGCCCGCACGGCGGTTATGCTACCATTGAACAGGAACCCTGTCAAGCCAAGGCATGCCGGGAGAGCGATGCTCGAGCAGATACCAGACGAACTGCGGGCCGTACTGACGGCGGCGGCAGCCCAGGCAGAGGCCCATGGCGCACGCCTCTGGCTTGTGGGCGGCGTGGTGCGCGACCTGCTGCTCGGGCGACCCCTGAGTCGCGACGTGGACCTGGCGGTCGAGGGCGAAGTGGGCGCCCTGGCGAGCGGGCTTGCGGCGGCGACTGGCGGCCGTGTCGTGGCGGCCCACGCGCCTTTCGGGACGGCGACCATCGAGGCTCCGGGCGGAGCCGGGCGCGGGCCCCTGGTGATCGACCTGGCGCGCACGCGGGTCGAACGCTACGCACGCCCAGCGGCCCTGCCCGAGGTAACGCCGGCGCCGATCGAGGCCGATCTGATCCGGCGCGACTTCAGCATCAACGCCATGGCTCTCGAACTGGGGCTGGCTGAAGGCGCCCTACGCGCCGGTCGGCTGCTCGACCTCTATGGGGGCCAGGATGATCTCGCCGCCCGCAGGCTGCGGCTGCTGCACGAGGCGAGCCTGCACGATGACCCAACGCGCCTGCTGCGGGGCGCCAGGCTTGCGGCGCGCCTGGGGCTGACCCCCGAGCCGGCTACGGCCGAGCAGATCGCCGCGGCCGTCGGCCGGGGCTACCTGGGCCTGCTGACCCCCGAGCGGGTCCTGGCGGAGCTCTGCCTGACCCTGGAGGAGCCGCGACCCGATGCGGTCTTGCACGTCGCCGAGGCGTGGGGCGCCGCACCGCAGATCGTGGCGGGGCTGAAGGCGAGCCCGGCCCTGACGGCGCGCAGCGATCGGCTGGCTGCCGGCGGCGGCGAGCCGCTGCTCTGGGCCGGCCTGCTGCTCTACGACCTCGACGAGGCTGAGCTGGAGGCTCTGGCGGCGCGCTACCCGCTGCCGAGCGAGGCGGCGACGCTGCTGCGCCAGATCGCGCCCCTGCGCGCCCTGGCCCCGCGCCTGGGGGAGCACGCGCCTAACAGCGTGATCGACGCCCTGCTGCGACCGTACAGCAGCGTGGCAATCGGTGTGCTACACTACGCGGAACCAACGGTGGCGGGCGTGACGGCGCTCTACCTGAAGACGCTACGCCAGGCCCGTGCGCCCCTCGACGGCAACGACCTGCGACGCCTGGGGGTTGCGCCCGGGCCGGGCATGGGCCGCTTACTAGACGAGCTGCGCGCGGCCGCCCTGGACGGCGCGGTCGGCTCGCGCCCCGAGGCCGAGGCCTGGGTGCGCGCCCGGATGGACGGCGAGCCCTAGGCAAACTGCGCGCCCACTGAACCGATCCGGCGCCCCGCGGCACAAACTGGCGTGCCCCACGATCATGTTAAGGAGCGAGCAATGGACGAGACGCTGCAGCTGTTGAAGGAACTCGCCGAAGCCCCGGGCGTCCCCGGACAGGAAGAGGCCGTGCGCCGCGTGATGCGCCGACACCTCGAGCCCCTTGGCGAGATTCTGACCGATAATCTGGGCAGCGTGGTCGGTCGCAAAGAAGGCCCCGCGGGCGGGCCGAAGATCATGGTCGCCGGCCACCTCGACGAGATCGGCTTTATGGTCACCCGCATCACCGACGAGGGCTACCTGAAGTTCCAGACCCTCGGCGGCTGGTGGGACCAGGTGATGATGGCCCACAGGGTCGAGGTCTTCACGCGCGAGGGACCCGTGATCGGGGTGATCGGCTCGAAGCCCCCCCACATCCTCGAGGCGAGCGAACGCAACAAAGTGGTCGACAAGAAGACCATGTTCATCGACATCGGGGCCTCCTCGAAGGCCGAGGCCGAGAGCTGGGGCGTGCGGCCGGGCGACCCCGTGGTGCCTGTAGGCCCCTTCGGGCAGATGCGCAACCCCGACCTGCTCATGGCGAAGGCCTGGGACAATCGCTTCGGCTGTGCCCTGGCGATCGAGCTGCTGCGGCGCCTGCAGGGCCAGGAACACCCGAACACGGTCTTTGGCGTGGGCACGGTGCAGGAAGAGGTCGGCCTGCGGGGCGCCACCACGACCACACACCTCATCCAGCCCGACATCGGGATCGCCCTGGACACGGGCGTGGCGGGCGACATGCCCGGGGTGAACGTCGACGACGCGGCCGGGAAGCTGGGCGGCGGGCCGGTGATACTGCTCTACGACGGCTCGATGATCGCCCACACCGGCCTGCGCAACCTGGTGATCGACGTCGCCGCGGCCGAGGGCCTGCCGCTGCAGTTCGACAAGATGCCCGCGGGCGGCACCGACGGCGGCCGAATGCACGTCTTCGGCAACGGCGTGCCCACCGTGGTGCTCGGCGTCGCCGTGCGCTACATCCACACCCATACGGCGATCATGCACCGGCGCGACTTCGAGCAGGCCGCCCAGCTGTTGGTAGCCCTGGTGAAGCGGCTCGACGCCGAGACAGTGCGCCAGCTAAAGAGCTAAGACAAGGTTCGTAACCGAGTTAACGAGTGGATGACGGTAAAGCAAGGCGCCGCCCCATCACGGGGCGGGCGGCGCGCCTAGCTCGATCTGACGCTCGGCGTAAGAGCTGACGAAGGCGCGGTCGTGGGCCACGACCAGCACGGCGCCCTCGAAGCCGGCCAGGGCCTGCTCGAAGTGCTCGCGAGCCTCGATATCGAGGTGGTTGAGGGGCTCGTCGAGCAGCAGCAGGTTGCACCCTTGGAGCACCAGGATGGCTAACTGCAGCCGCGAGCGCTCGCCGAGCGAGCACTCGCCCGCCTTGCGAAAGACCGCGTCGCCGCCGAAGAGGAAGAAGTGCAGGTAGTTGCGGGCCTCGGTCTGGCTCATTGGTCTGGCGCGCAGCACGTGGTCGAGAACGCTGCGCTCGAGGTCGAGCAGCTCGTGCTCCTGCGAGAGGACGCCGAGGCGTACGTTGGCGCCGACGCGAACCTTGCCGGCCTGGGGCAAGAGCTCGCCGGCGATCAGGCGGAGGAGTGTGCTCTTGCCGGCGCCGTTTGGCCCGACCAGGGCCACTCGCTCGCCGTGCCAGAGCTCGAGGTCGAGACCGCCGAACAGCTCGGGGCGGCCGGGGTAGGCGAAGCGTAGATCCTCGATCGCGAGGACCGCGCGGCCGCCCGGCGGCGGCTCGCCGAAGTCGAGCTTAAGGCCCCAACTCTGGCGCGGGCGCTCCACGCGCTCGTCCGAGGCGAGGTAACGCTCGAGCTTGCGCTCGCGGGCTTTAGCCTGTTTGGCCTGCTTGGCGGCGATTGTTGCCGAGCCGCCCGTCACAAACTTCATATCGTGGTCGCCGACGGGCGTCGAGGCGCCCTCGAGGCTGGCGGCCCGCCCCTTCATGCGGGCGATGTCGGCACGCACGCGGCCGACATAGTCCTGCTGGTCCTTCCAGGTCGCCAGTTGCTGCTCGCGCTCCTGGGCGCGGGCCGCGGCAAAGGCGCTGTAGCCGCCGGGGTAGGCGCGCAGAGTCCGGCTCACGGGGTCGAGGTAGAGGACCCGCTGGACAGTGCGGTCGAGGAAGGCCCGGTCGTGCGAGACGATCAGGGCGGCGCGCGGGTAGGCGCTGACGAAGGCCTCGAGCCACTCGAGGGCGGCGACATCGAGGTGGTTGGTCGGCTCGTCGAGCAGCAACAGGTCGGGCTCGCTCAGCAGCAAGGTGGCCAGCCCGAGGCGGGTCTTCTGGCCGCCGCTGAGCTGGGCGACGGGCGTATCGTTGGCCACAGAGCCAAGGCCCAACCCCGACAGCACAGCCTCGGCGCGGTGCTCGCGCTCGTAGCCGCCGAGAGCATCGTAGCGCGCCGCGGCGAGCTCGTAGCGGGCCATGGCGGCGAGCAGATCCTCGCCCGTGGCTGCGGCAAGGGCATCGGAGGCGCGCGCGAGCTCGGCCTCGGCGGCCGCGTAGGGGCCGAGGGCGGCGCTGACCGCCGCGCCCACCGTCGCGCCGAGGGTCTCGTCGAAGGCCTGGGCGAGGTAGCCGATCGTCGCGCCGGGCGCGAGGGTCACGCTCCCGGCGTCGGCCGTCTCGCGGCCGGTGATTATGCGCAGCAGGGTCGATTTGCCGGCGCCGTTCGGGCCGATCAAGCCGACGTGCTCGCCGTCGTTCAGGGTGAAGCTAACTGAGGAGAGGACTGTGGCGGCGCCGTAGTCTTTGCGCAGCCCCTGGACCTGAAGCATAAGAGGGCCTCCTGGGCGGAGGCGTCAGTGCGCCCCCGCGCTAGAAACGGACGACCATAGCGGCGAGGGTGACTTCCACTTCAGGCTCCTTGCTCGAGAGGATAGACAGCCGGCAGCGGGCACTTGCCCGGGCGCGGCAGCGACACTATACCACAGCGAAGGTCCCGGTCAATCCTCCATTCGGCCGAGCGAGATTTACCGGGCTCTAATATCGCCAGACATAAGCGGGTGCTATACTACTTTTCAGGTTTAACATTCGCATAAACAGGAACGTAAGGTTAGCCTGACGATGAACAACTCTCCCTTTGACATATTTCGCGCGCGGATGCCCCTGTGGGCGGTTACTGCGCTGCTTGGCATGACCCTCGTCGGCGGCATCGGCGCCGGCTTTCTTGGCGGAATGCTGCTCAACCGCCCTGTGGCCGCCTGCCCCGAGAGCGAAGAGGTATGTAAAGAGTTTGCCGTATTCTGGGAGGCCTGGGATCTGGCCCGCGAGCGTTATGTCGAGCCCGAGGCGAGCGACACCGACTCGATGACGGCGGGCGCGGTCAACGGCATGCTCGACACCCTGGGCGACAACGGCCATACCCGCTTCATGACGGCCGACGAGGCCCGCGAGTGGGACGCCCAGCTACGGGGCTCGTTCGAGGGCATCGGGGCCTATATCGACGTGCGCGATGGGCAGACAATGATCGTCGCGCCGATCGAGGGCTCGCCCGCCGAGAAGGCCGGGCTACGGGCCGGCGACAAGATCATTGCGGTCGACGGCGTGTCGACCAACGGGTGGAGCGTGAGCGACCTCCAGAGCAAGGTGAAGGGCCCCGAGGGCACTGACGTGACCCTGACCATCCTGCACCCCGACGCCGAGGAGCCCGTCGACGTGACAATCACCAGGGCCGAGGTGGTGGTGCCGAGCGTCAGCTGGCGTATGCTGCCCGACAACATCGCCCTTGTGCGGCTCGCCTCGTTCGACGACGACGCCGGCCGCGAGCTGAAGGCGGCCCTGCGCGACGCCCGCGAGCAGGGGGCCCAGGCGATCGTCCTCGACCTGCGCAACAACCCGGGCGGCCTGCTCGACCAAGCGATCGAGGTGGCCAGCCAGTTCCTGCCCGAGGGCACGACCGTGCTGCTCGAGGAGGACCGCGACGGCCAGCGCGAGACGACGGGGGCCCGCGACGGCGGCGTAGCCCTCGAGCTGCCCCTGGTGGTGCTGGTCAACGAGGGCTCGGCCAGCTCGGCCGAAATCGTCTCGGGCGCCCTACAGGCGGCAGGGCGGGCGACCCTAGTCGGCGAGACGACCTTCGGGACGGGGACGGTGCTGACGCCCTATCGCCTGAGTGACGGGAGCCGGCTGCTGCTGGGGACGCAGCAGTGGCTCACGCCCGACGGGCGGCAGATCCGCGGCCAGGGCATCGAGCCCGACGAGCGGGTAGCCCTGCCCGACGAGGTTGCGCCGCTCTCGCCCGCCGAGGCCGTCGAGCTTGGCGCCGGCGAGCTGCGCGAGAGCCCCGACGTACAGCTGGTGCGGGCCCTCGAGCTGGCCTCGACGGCGGCAAGTCGCTAAGCCCGCACCCGGGCGTCAGGGAGGGTACATCCCTTCCTGACGCCATCCAGACCTGGCCTCACGGGTGATTTGCATGATTCGAAATGGTATGCTATACTCCCCCAAGTCGTGAGGGCGTGGCCCCATCGTCTAGCGGCCTAGGACGTCACCCTCTCAAGGTGAAGATCGCGGGTTCGAATCCCGCTGGGGTCACCAGTTCGGGCCTGTGGTGTAGTGGCCTAACATGGATCCCTGTCAAGGATCAGATCGCGGGTTCGAATCCCGTCGGGCCCGCCAGTATGGCGGCAGAAAAGCTCACAGCAATGTGGGCTTTTTTGATCCCCAAAAAAGCCCCTCCCACAGTATGGGAGGGGCTTTTTGCGCGTGCGCGGCCTTTACGAGACCAGCATCACAATCGGGATAATCAGGAGGGCGGCGACGAGGAGGAGCACGAGCAGCAGCTTGAGCTGCTCGGCGGAGCGGCGGCCGGCTAGCTGCTGGCGGGCCTCGGGGGCATAGGGCACATTAGGCAGCTCGCCGAGGAGGATCTGGCCGAGGTTCCCCGGGGCGGTGATCATGGTCTGGCAGATCGTGGTAACGAGCTGGCGGGTGGTGATCACCGGCGGGGCCCAGTAGGCCTCCTCGGGGCTGAGCGGCCTTCCGGTGAGGGCGCAACGCAGCTCGCCGCTGACCACGGCGGGATCGGCGGCACGCGACGGCTGCGCGGGATGACTGGTGAGTTCAGCAGGCATCGGCTGGTTCCTCCTAACGTGAGCTGACGAAGATGTGCTACTGCGTAGCGTGGTGGTTCACGTCGTGGTGCTACCCGTCGGGCGGCGCTGCGCTCGGGCCTGAGGCCCCGCCTCTGCGCGGAGGCGGGGCCTCATCTGGGCTAAGAGATGCGGCGGACGAAGCGCTCGACGCGCTCGAGGGCCTCTTCGATCTTGTCCATCGAGGTGGCATAGCAGGCGCGCACGAAGCCGGCGCCGCTGGGCCCGAAGGCGTCGCCGGGGATGACGGCCACCTGCTCTTCGGTGAGCAGGCGGTCGCAGAAGGCGTCGCTCGAGAGGCCGAGGTGAGCCACAGAGGGGAAGGCGTAGAAGGCCCCCTGGGGTTCGAAGGTCTTGAGGCCGATGCTGTTGAAGCCCTGGACGATCACCTGGCGGCGGCGGTCATACTCGGCGACCATCGAGCGAACACTCTCCTCGCCGAAGCGAATGGCCTCGAGGCCGGCGTACTGGCTCATGGTGGGGGCCGACATGATCGCGTACTGGTGGACCTTGCGCACGGCGGCGGTGATCTCCTCGGGGGCGGCGAGCCAGCCGAGGCGCCAGCCGGTCATGGCGTAGGCCTTGGAGAAGCCGCCGAGGAGGATGGTGCGCTCGCGCATGCCGGGCAGCGCGGCGAAGCAGGTATGCTCGACGCCATAGACCAGCCGGTCGTAGATCTCGTCCGAGATCACAATCAGGTCGTGGCGCTCGGCCACGGCGGCCACCTCGCGCATGCGCTCGGGGGAGAGGACGGCGCCGGTGGGGTTGTTCGGGTAGCCGATCAGGATAGCCTTGGTGCGGGGGGTGATAGCGGCCTCGAGGGCGGCGCCGGTGACCTGGAAGCCATCCTCGACGCGGGTCGGGACATAGACCGGCTTCGCGTCAGCCAGCTGTACGCAGGCGGGGTAGGCGACGAAGCAGGGCTCGGGCATGAGCACCTCGTCGCCGGGGTCGAGGATGGCGAGGGCGGCGGCCATCATGGCCTCGCTCACCCCGACGGCCATGAGCAGCTCGCTCTCGGGGTCGTAGTCGACGCCATAGAGCATATTCAGGTGGGCGGCGACGGCGACGCGCAACTCCTTGAGGCCCGAGTTCGAGGTGTAGGCCGTGGTCTGGTCAACCGAGCGCTGGCCGGCCTCGCGAATGGCCGCGGGCGTAATGAAGTCGGGCTCGCCGACGCCCAGCGAGATGACGTCGGGCATCGTGGCCGCGATGTCGAAGAAGCGACGGATGCCAGAGGGGGGGATGCCACGAACTCGACGCGAGAGGCGTTGGGACGACATGCACGGCTCCTGGTTACTTTTGCCGCACCACTGCCAGTAGTGCGGAACATCTTACCACGCTGTCTGATCGAAGCACATACCAGTGGGGGATGACCGTGGTCCTATCATCTCGTCAGGGTCGCAGGCGGCCTAGCCTCGCGCTGGCGTGGAGCACCATACTACCACAGCTGTGGGCCCGAACTGAAAGAATGGTAGTATGTTGACGATGAAAGAGGCGTTGACAAGCCCACAACCCGCCACTCGCCCGGCCGAGCACGCCGCCACGGCGACGCGGCCGTGGCTCCTATGGCTCGCCCTGGGCGGCCTGTTCCTGGGCGCGCTGCTGCTACGGGCCTGGACGATCCGCCAGGTGCTGCCCTTCGTCGACCACCCCGACGAGCCGAACCCGATCGACTATGTGATCGGGATGCTGCGAACGGGCGACCCCAACCAGCAGTTCTTCCAGAAACCCTCACTCTATATCTATATGCTGCTCGCCGCGCTGCAGGCCCATTACGCCTGGGGGCAGGCGGCGGGGCTGTACGGCGATCTGACTCAGATGGTGGTCACGACCCACACCGTCACGACGGTGCCGGGCTTCTTCATGACAGCCCGCCTGGTCACGGCGCTGTTCGGCGCCCTGACCACGCTGAGCGCGTACGCCCTGGGGGTGCGAGGCTGGGGCAAGGGCGCGGGGCTGGCTGGGGCGCTGTTCGTCGCCGTGCTGCCGATGCACCTGCGCTTCTCGCAGTGGGCGACGACCGACGTCATGGCCGCCTTCCTGGTCTCGCTGAGCCTGGGCGCCGCGCTGGTGATCCTGCGGACAGGCCGCTGGCAGGCCTACCTAGTGGCGGGGGCGTTCGCGGGGCTGGCGGCATCGGCGAAGTACAACGCCGGGGCCGTGGCAGGCGCGATCGTGGTCGCGGCGGCCCTGCGCGCCTTCGACCAGAGCCGAGGGGGCAATGCGCCTAGCCGGCCTGAGGCCGATTCGGACTCGGGTCTGCGGCCGCTCCTCGCGGCAGGATGGAAGCTGGCCCTGGCCGGACTTGCGGCAATAGCCTGTTTCGCCGCGGGCACGCCGTACGCTGTGCTAAGCTGGGGACAGGTGGGCGGCGGCATCGCGCGGCAGTGGAACAACTACGGGGGCGCCAACGGACACTACCGGGGCGCCTGGAACGTAGCCGGCTACGCCGACTTCTTCCTCAACGACGGGCTGGGCCTGCTCGGCTGCCTGCTGGTCGGCGCAGGGCTGGTGATCATGGGGCTGCGCCGCCCGCGGGTGCTGGCGGTGTGGCTGGGCTTCGCGCTGCCGTCGCTGCTGGTGCACCTGTCGCGCCCGACCCACTTCATGCAGAACATGCTGCCGCTGCTGGTGGCCTGCGCGCTGCCGGCGGGTGTGGCCGTGACCGAGCTGCCGGCGCTTTTGACCAGGCGCGCCCCGGCTCTGAGACAACTCGCCCTCGCCGCCCTGCTCGTAGCGCTCGTGGCGCCGCCCCTGGCTCGCTCGCTGACCTACGTTGGGCGACAGGCCGCTGGCGACGGGCGCCTCGAGCTGCTGAGCTGGATCGAGCAGGAGGTGCCGCCGGGGGCGCGCATCGCCGCCGAGATGAAGCCGATCCCCGGCCCGAGCGAGGCCCGCTGGACCGACGTGCCCGACCTGTCGATCCACGACCTGGCCTGGTACCGAGCCCAGGGCTACGCCTACCTGGTAGCCTCGTCGAAGCGCTGGGGCCAGATCGAGCCGCCCGCGGCCTATGACCACCTGCTCGACGGGGTAGTGGCCGAGTTTGGGCCGCGGGTGCGCCGCGAGGAGATGACCGGCCCGCGGCTGCTGGTGATCGATACAGGCCTGTCGGCGGCGGACGTGCCGCAGCCGCTCGCACAGGAGGTCCGCGTGGGCGGGGCGCGCCTGCTGGGCGTGGCCGTCGGCGACCCCTCGGCCGACGGCGAGCCGCCAATGCTCGTGCCCACCGCCGAGCTGAAGGCCGGCGGGGTGCTCGGGCTGCGCACCTTCTGGCAGGTCGAGGAGCCATTCGGCCAGGACTATCTGATCTTTGTGCACCTGCTGGACGCCAACGGCGGGCGGCCGACCCAGCGCGACGCGCCGCCCTGGCAGGGGCGCTTCCCGACCACGACCTGGCGGCCTGGCACACTGGTGGTCGACGCCAACGACGTCTACCTACCTCCGGGCATCGCCCCGGGGGAGTACCGGGTGGTAGTGGGCATGTACGACCCGGCGACGGGCGCCCGCCCGCCGGTCAGCGTCGACGGCACGCCTGTCGCCGACGGCATGGTCGAGGTAGCGCGGGTGCGGGTAGGGCCGTAGGCTCGCGCCTAGCGCGCCGCCGCCCGCTCCTTGCCGTAGGCGAGAATCTCTTCGAGGAAGCGCGAGGGCTTGAGCACCTGGCCGCGGCTGCGGCCTGGCGCCCATGAAAGATAGAGGCGCTCGGCAGCGCGAGTGAGGGCGACGTAGCAGAGGCGGCGCTCCTCCTCGATGCCTTCGGTCGAGCCCATGCTGCGCTCGTGGGGCAGGGTCTTCTCCTCGAGGCCGGTGACGAAAACCACAGGCCACTCGAGACCCTTGGCGGCGTGGATGGTCAGAAGCTGGATCTGGTCGCGCTCGTCCTCCTTCTTATCCGCCGAGGTGATCAGCGCGATCTCCTGGAGGAAGGAGGGCAGGTCGGTGTGCTCCTCGGCGGCGACCATCAGCTCTTGCAGGTGGGCGCGGGTATCGGGCAGATCCTCGACGCTGAAGCGCTGCTCGAGCGAGGCCATGTAGCCGCTCTGCTCGAGCACATCGGCGAGGATGTGGTCGGGCGGCGTCGTGCCCTCGGCCATACGACGCCAGCGGGCGAGCAGGCTGGCGAGGCGACGGGCGCCCTCGGCGGCCTTGGGGGGCAGCAGCTTCACGGCCTCGGGGTGGCTCAGGGCGACGGAGAGGGGCATACCGGCCTGGGCGGCGAAGGAGGACAGGCTGGCCATCGACTGAGCGCCCAGCCCGCGGGCGGGCACGTTGGCGATACGGGTGAGGCTCAGAGCGTCGACGGGGTTGTTGGTGACGCGCAGAAAGGCGAGGGCGTCGCGCACCACGGCGCGGTCGTAGAAGCCGACGCTGCCGCGGACGCTGTAGGGGATGCCGCCGTGGCGCAGGGCCTGCTCGATCTGCCGGCTCATGTGGCGGGTGCGATAGAGCACGGCCAACTCGCGCAGGCGGCGGCCTTGGCGCTGCAGGTCGGCGACGATGCGGGCGATCTGCTCGGCCTCCTCGCGGCCGTCCTTGGCCTCGTTGATCAGGATGCAGCGCTCGCTGGGCAGGTGGGCGCTAGCAGCGCGCAGGGCCATAGGCGGGACCGTCTTGCTGTGGCGAATGACGGCGTAGGCCGCGTCGAGGATGGGCTGACGCGAGCGGTAGTTCGTCTGGAGCTCGATCACGCGGGCCTCGGGGAAGTCGCCGGAGAAGCGGGCGATGATACTGTGGTCGGCGTTACGAAAGCCGTAGATACTCTGCATGCCGTCGCCGACCACGAAGAGCGAGCGGGTCTGGCCATTGAGGGCCGAGGGCCTGGTGAGCAGCTCGACCAGGGCGTGCTGGCTGGGGTCGGTGTCCTGGTACTCGTCGACGAGGACATGGCGCCAGCGAGACTGGCAGGCGTCGAGCACATCGTGGTGCTCGTTGAGCAGCGTATGGGTGACCAGAATCAGGTCGTCGAAATCGAGGGCGTTGGCCCCCTCGAGCGAGCGCTGGTAGCGGCGGTAGCAGCCGGCGACGAAGCGGTCGACAGGGTCGGGGGCGAAGCGGGCCATCAGGCGGGGCGAGAGCATACGGCTCTTGGCGCGCGAGATGCGGCGCAGGACCTCGTCGGGCTCGAGCAGGATAGGCGGGCGCTCGGTCGAGGCCTCGAGGGCCTCGGTGGCGAGCTGCAGCTGCTCGTCGGCGGCGTAGATCGAAAAGTCGCCGGTGTAGCTGGCGACGCGGCCGGTAATATGCTCGCGCAGCAGCTTCGCGCAGACGGCGTGGAAGGTGCCGGCGGTGAGGCCGCGAGCGCCACGGCCGAGCTGCTTGCTCAGGCGCTCGCGCATCTCCTTGGCGGCCTTATTGGTGAAGGTGAGGGCGAGGATCTGGCCGGGCTGCGCGCCGTAGTTGGCGATCAGGTAGGCGATGCGCAGGGTGAGCACACGGGTCTTGCCGCTGCCGGCCCCGGCGCGCACGAGCACGGGACCGAGGGGCGCGGTCACGGCGCTGCGCTGCTCGGCATTTAGTGTCTTGAGGGCGTCAAGCGTCATAAGAGTGAAGGATGAAGGATGAAGGATGAAGGATGAACACCAACGGCAAACCTGACAGGTCCAGGCGGGATCATACCATAGGCGCGGCGTCGGGGTGCATCCTTCTTCCCTCATCCATGTCCGGGGCGCCCCCTAGAACGGCACCTCCTCGCCCTCGACGGGGGCCTCGGCGTCCTCGGCGGCGGCGACAGCCTCGCTGGGCAGGCCGGGGCGGGCGTCGAGGAAGAGCACATCTTCGGCGCGGACGTAGGTGCGGAAGCGGGGCTGATTGGTGGCCTTGTCGGTCCACGAGTCGGTGCGGAGCGTACCGCTGACGCGGACCCGGCTGCCCTTATGGAGGTAGCTATTGCAGAGCTCGGCCAGCCGCTCCCAGGCCTCGACATTGGTCCAGTCGGTCTCGTACTCGCGGCGGCCCCCGGCGTCCTGGCCGGCGGGGCGCTTGGTGGCGACGCGGAAGCGGCAGATAGCGGCGCCGCTGGAGAGGAAGCGCATCTCGGGGTCGGCGCCCAGCCAGCCCAGCAGCTCGACGGAGTTGACGGTGCCCTTGACCTGGCTCATCGTAATCCTCGTTTCTTGAGTGGGCCGGGCGCTGCGCGGCGCCCGGCGGTCTAGCGTGCTGATCAGCTCATGCTATATACCGCCGAGGAGAGAGAAAGGATACGAGCTACGTTGCGTCGTTCCGGCAGCCGTGCTATAATCCCGCGTTGGTACGAGACAGGCGCTGCGCAGACAGCCGCAGCACCTCTTTTCTTTCGGTTCCGCCGCGCCCCCGGAACGCGCCGCCGGGCAGGTCAGACGAGCGGGACATCACCAGAGGAGGACTCAGTGCGCGAACGTCGACGTGACTACGAGATGGTCTTTATCATCAGCCCCCTGCACGCCAACGAGGAGGGTGTGGCCGCCGCGGTGGACCGCCTTCGCCAGACGATCGAGACGAACGGCGGCGAGGTGACCAGCACCAACCAGGGTGCGCCCTGGGGCCGGCGCAAGTTGGCCTACCCGATCCGCGAGTATGTGAGCGGCGAGGCCAGCCGCCGCAACTTCAGCGAGGGCTACTACGTCCTAATGACCTTCTCGCTCGGCGCGGCCAAGGTGGCCGAGCTCGAGCGGACGATCAAGCTGACCGACAGCATCCTGCGCCACCTGATCACCTTAATCGAGCAGAAGGGCGCCGCCCTGCCGCCCGCCGAGAGCGCCGAGCCGGTCGCCGAGAAGAGCGAGGCCTGACGTTTAGGGAGTAGGAGCAGCTGCGAGCGGAGCGAGGAACGATGGCACGAGACCTCAATAAGGTGATGATCATCGGCCGCCTCGGCACCGACCCTGAGATGCGCTACACGCCTTCGGGGAGTCCGGTGACGACGTTCCGCGTGGCGGTCGGGCGCCAGTGGCGCGACAGCAACGGCGAGACCCACGACGAGACCGAGTGGTTCAGCGCCG
>CAZKTU010000019.1:35565-50573 GCA_964555675.1 uncultured Oscillochloris sp. | reverse complement strand
AAGACCAAAGACCAAAGACCAAACCTACGTCCGGCTTGGTGGATGGTCCTTGGTCGATGGTCTTTCGTCGATGGTCGGTCAGGCTAGACGAAGGCGGCGATGCCGGTGATCTCGCGGCCGACTACGAGGGTGTTGATCTCGTTGGTGCCCTCGTAGGTGTAGACGGCCTCCATGTCGGCGAAGTGGCGGGCCATGTGGTGCTCGAGCAGGATGCCGTTGCCGCCCATGAGCTCGCGCCCCAGGGCTACCACCTGGCGGGCCCGCACCGAGCACTGCTGCTTGGCCAGGGAGGCCATGGCCTCGCTCACCTGCTCGGGGGCCTCGTCGAGCAGCTTGCTCACGCGCCAGGCCATCAGCTGCACGGCGGTCAGCTCGCCCAGCATGGTCACCAGCTTCTGCTGAATGAGCTGGAACGAGGCGATCGGCCGCCCGAACTGCTCGCGCCCCAGGGCGTAGGCCCTGGCGATCTCGAAGGCCGCCTGGGCGTGGCCCACCCCCTCCCAGGCCACCCCGAAGCGGGTCGCCTTGAGGATGGCGGCGGTGTCGCGGAACGAGCGGGCGCCCGGCAGGCGGTTGGCCGCGGGCACCTCGACGTTGGTCAGGGTGATGTGGGCGTTCTGCAGCGGCCGCTTGGCGATCTTGCCGCCGATCACCCTGGCGTCGAAGCCGGGCGTGCCGCGCTCGACCAGGAAGCCGCCGAGCTTGCCCGTCTCTTCGTCTTGGGCCCAGACCACCACCACATCGGCGAAGCTGGCGTTGCCGATCCACTTCTTCTCGCCGTTGAGCAGATAGCGGTCGCCCACTCGGCGCGCGGTAGTGCGCACGTGGCTGGCATCAGAGCCGACCTCGGGCTCGGTCAGGGCGAAGGCCCCGATCAGCTCGAGCCGGGCCATCCTGGGCAACCAGCGCTGCCGCTGCTCTTCGGAGCCGCAGAGGTAGATCGACTGCATGGCCAGCCCGCTGGTGACCCCAAGGAAGGTCTCGATGCTGCCGTCGCCCCGCGAGAGCTCGGCCGCCGCAATGCCCACCGCCACATGGCTGAGGCCGGGGCAGCCGTAGCCCTTGATCGTGCCACCCGCCAGACCGAGCTCGGCCAGCTTCGGCACCAGCTGGAAGGGGAACTCGGCCCGCTCCCAGTAGTCGTTGATGATCGGCGTGACGTCCTCGTCGCAGAAGGCCCGCACCCGATCGCGCAACGCCCGCTCGTCTGCGCTCAGCAGGGCGTCGAAGTGGTAGAAATCCAACTCTTGCGTACCAGTCGGCATCGCCATCGATAACCTCTCCCTAGAACCTATGACGCAGTGCGTAAGAGAGCATACCACATCTGAGCGCCAGGCCGCAAGGGTGCCCGAAATTGACACGGCGGCGGGCACATGGTAGGGTACGGCCCCGATAGAACGCCGCTCACTCCTCTGGACAATACACTATGTCACGCTCGCTCTCCCGGGCGCTCGCGGCGGCCCTGATCCTGACCTTTGCCCTCGGCCCGACGCCGGCCCCCGCCGCGCCCGCCCGGCCCGTTGGTCAGCCGCTGCTGGTCAGCCCCGCCGACAGTTTCGACCACTCTGCCCCCGATGTGGCCGCCGACGCCACAGGCGGCGCAGTAGTCGTCTGGCAGGCGACGAATGCTCAGGCCCTGGGCAGCGATATCTTCGCCCGCCGCCTGAGCCGCGACGGCGCGCCCGTTGGGGAGCCCTTTCGGGTCAACGCCACGACCGCGGGCGAGCAGCGCCGACCCGCCGTGGCCCTGCTCGCGGGCGGCGGCTTCGTGGTCGTCTGGGACACCAATACCAGCACGCTGGCGGCCCGTCGCTTCGCCGCAGACGGGACGCCCGTCGACCCTGCCGATCTGCCGATTACCGCGGTCGCCGGCGACGACTTCGACCCCGACGTGGTCGGCCTGCCCGACGGCGGCTTCGTGGTAGCCTGGCAGTTCACCGCGCCGCCCTCCAGCGACGGCATTCTGCTGCGCCGCTTCGGCCCCACGGGCGCCGCCGCGGGCGCCGAGAGCTCGCCCTACCTCGGCGCCGACCAGGCGGTGCAGGCCAACCCGGCCCTCGCCGCCACCCCCGGCGGAGCCCTGGCCGTCGTCTGGGAAGAGCTGAGCCTCACCAGCGGCAACTCGACGGTGCGGCTCACCAGCTACGACGCCGCGGGCGCCGCCCAATCCCAGGCCCTCGCCGTCGCCGACTCGGCGAGCGACGAGCTGCGCGACCCCGCCGTAGCCCTCGCCGCCACGGGCGCGGCCAGCATTGTATGGGCCACCCTAACCAACGGGCTCCCCGCCGCCAGCCGGGTCGACCTGCGCCAATTCGACGCCGCGGGCGCGCCTCTTGGCCAGGCCGTCACACTCTCGGCCCCCGCCACGGCCACCCGCTCGGCCCCCGCCCTGGCCCTCGGCGCCTGGGGCGCCCTGGCGGCATGGGCCGACGCCACGACCACCCAGGCCGGCGCCCCCGTCGGACTGGTCGCCCGGGCCCTCGACCCGGCCGGCACACCTGCCGCCGACGAGCTCTACCCTCGCCTCCCCAGCAGCAGCCCCGACGCCGTCAGCCTCGTCGCGGCCGCCCCCACGGCCACAGGGGCCTGGGTGGTGTGGGGCCAGGACGCCGTCGTCGAGGGTGCCGACCTCGGCGCGATCTACGCCCGCCGCGTCACCATCGAGGACTATCGGGTGGCCCTGCCGCTGATCATCACCGAGTGACGCACAGCGCCCCGCCCCTCGTTCAATCAGCGATACCACATGCTTGAGGACGGCGCCGACAGGTGGATTGGCGACGAGTCATGGGGCGCTCGCACTAGAGGCAGGGTCGGCAGCGACGCGTGGCGCCCCTGGTGTGCTACCATGTGCGGGCACGAAAGGAGGCAACAATATGAATGTCACACGAAACGGCTCACGGCCCTCAGGTCGAGGCTCAGGGGAGTTTTTCACCGGGGCGGTGCGGATCGACCCGCTGTTCGAGGCGCCCGAGCCCGGGCGTGTGCGGGGCGCCAGCGTCACCTTCGAGCCGGGCGCCAGGACAGCCTGGCATACCCACCCCCTGGGCCAGACTCTGATTGTGACTGCGGGCTGCGGCTGGGCACAGCGCGAAGGTGGCCCCGTCGAGGAGATCCGGCCGGGCGACGTGGTCTGGTTCGCGCCGGGCGAGAAGCACTGGCACGGCGCCACCGCGACCACTGCCATGACCCACATCGCTCTTCAGGAGGCGCTTGACGGCAAGGCCGTCGAGTGGATGGAGCACGTCAGCGACGAGCAGTACCAGGCCCGCTGAGTGGTCGCCGCACGAGTGGCTGGCGGAGTCCCTGGGCTACGTAGTCCCTGACGAGCAGAGCGATATGGACAACCGACGGTCTCAGGCCGCCGGCTCTTCGCCGATGTCGATCTCGGGCGGCGTCAGTCCGTGGCCCCCAACCGGCTCCGTGACGACGCTCTCGCCGAAGGCGGCGATGAGGGGCCTACCCCGCGTGATCGCCGCTTGCACAGCGGGGAGCGTGAGCGACGCCCGGTGCTGCTCCTGGCTCTCCCATACCTCGGTGACCCAGAGCCCATCGGCATCGGCCGGGTCGCGGGCGACGATATAGCTCAGGCAACCGGGCATGCCGGCCACACCCTCCAGCAAGATAGCGACGAGGGCCTCGCGCTGCCCCGGCACGGCCATCATCTTCCCGATCAGTCCGTACATGCTTGTGCTCCTTTTAATTGGCATCATCCCAGGGCCAGGTGTTCCATTGTCGTCGCTCCCGGAGCGTAACACCAATACCGGCAAGATACGATCCGGTTGCCGGCCCTCGCATCAGGCCCTGCCAACCTGCGACTCTGACTTGACAAGCCCTCGTCGCGGGTGTATTCTATCGGCAGCTAATGATTAGGGGCCAATGATGACTGACCCGACCTTCAACCAGCTCGTACCGCTGATCAAGCGGGTGCACCTCGCCACCCGGCGCGCGTACGACGAAGCGTTCGCGGCCCACAAACTCACCGGCCCGCAGGCGAACGTCCTACGCTTCGTCTGGTTGCAGGATGGCATCGAGCAGCGCGAGCTGCAGGAGCGGGTGGGCGTTACAGGGGCGACGCTCACCGGGATCATCGACGGCCTGGTCGAGCGCGAGCTGGTAGAGCGGCGGCTCAGCCCCGAAGACGCCCGCGTCAAGCAGCTGTTCCTGACCGAGCGTGGCCGCGCCGTGAGCAACGAGCTGAGCGAAATCCTGATCCGGCTCCACGCCCAGCTGGTGCGCGGCTTCTCCGCTGCTGAACAGGCGCTCCTCGGCGATTGGCTTCAGCGCATGGCCATCAATATGGACGCCTTCTCCGGCAATGGCTGCGACTGAGCCTTTTTTTGCTCTATATATTAGGCCCCTATATGTTAGACCCCTACGGAATAACACCGCTGCCGCTCCAGCCTGGGCTTGAGGCCGGCTAGTCCATCGTTCGCCCCACCTGTCCACCATACGCCGTGAACCATTGGCGCCGTAGCTCGTGCGCCCCGGCGTGCCGTGCCCTGCGCACGGGCGCCGCTCATCACAAGGAGTGTCCCCATGAAGGCGATCCGCTACCACCAGACCGGCGGCCCCGAGGTCCTTTCCTTCGACGAAGTGCCCACCCCCGAGCCCGGGCCGGGCGAGCTCCTGATCCGCGTCGCCGCCGCCGGCGTCAACTACGCCGACCTGCTCCAGCGCCAGGGGGTCTACCCCATCCCCGGCGGGCTGCCCGCCACGCCCGGCTTCGAGGTCGCGGGCACTGTCGTCGCCCATGGCTCGGGGGTGAACGAGCCACCCATTGGCACCCGGGTCATCGCGGGGCTTCAGGGCGGCGGCTACGCCGAGTATATCGCCACCCCGGCCGCCATGGCGCTGCCCATCCCCGACACGCTCGGCTTCGCCGAGGCGACGGCGCTGTTCGTCCAGGGGCTCACCGCCTATGGGCTGCTCACCGACGCCGGGCGGCTCCAGCCGGGCGAGACAGTGCTCGTCCACGCCGCGGCGGGCGGAGTCGGCTCGCTCGCCGTGCAGCTAGCGAAGGCCCGCGAGGCGGTGGTGATCGGCACGGCCAGTGCGCCGGCCAAGCTCGACCTGATCCGCTCCCTCGGCGCCGACGCCGCGGTGGACTACAGCCGGCCCGACTGGGTCGAGGCGGTGCGGGCGGCGACGGGCGGGCGGGGCGTGGACATTGTGCTGGAAAGTGTCGGCGGGGCGGTCGGGGCGGCGAGCCTCGAGCTGCTGGCCCCCGGCGGGCGCCTGGTGGTCTACGGGTCGGCCAGCGGCGAACCGGTGAGCGTGCCGACTCAGGCTCTGGTCTACAGGGGCCTGAGCGTCGTTGGCTACTCGATGGGCGTCCAGATGGCTCCGGCCCAGATGGCTGCCGGCTTGCAGGCCCTCGTGAACGCGGCGGCCGAGGGCCGGCTGCGGCCTGTCGTCGGCTTGCGCCTGCCCCTGGCCGAAGCCGTGGCCGCCCACCGTGCGATGGGCGAACGCAAGAGCACCGGCAAGGTGGTGCTCGACGTGGCGTAGTTGGCGCACGACCGAAGCAACGTAGGAGATCCTTATTATGAGCACGCAGATGCAGGGCAAGACGGTGCTGGTCACCGGCGGCACGGGCGGGATCGGCAGAGAGACGGCGGTCGGGCTGGCGCGGATGGGCGCTACGGTGATCGTGACCGGGCGTGACCGCGGGCGGGGCGAGGCGGCTGTCGCCGGGATCAGGCAGGCGAGCGCGAACGAGCGGGTGAGCCTTATGCTCGCCGACATGGAGCGGCAGGCGGACGTGCGCCGGCTCGCCGCCGAAGTCAGCGCCGCCCACCTCCGACTCGATGTGTTGATCAACAACGTCGGCTACCTTGGCCCTGAGCGCCGGCTCACAGCTGACGGTATAGAGGCCACCCTCGCCGTGAACGTGCTCGCACCGCTGCTGCTGACCGAGCTGCTCAATGGGCCCCTCGCGGCCGCCGGCGGGCGGGTGATCAACGTCACGGGCGGGATGCCGCAGGGGCGGCTGGACCTCGAGAACCTCCAGGCGGAGAAAGGCTACCTTGGGATCGCGACCTACTCTCACGCCAAGCTGGCGATGATGACGCTGAGCTACGAGCAGGCCCGCCGGCTCGCCGGCACGGGGATCAGCCTCAACGTCGCCTACCCCGGGGCGGCGGCCACGGCGATGACCGCGGGGATGACCCCTGCGATGGTGCCGCTCTGGATGCGGCTGATCTGGCCCCTCTTCGGCGCGATGATGGGCAACGCCAGCCCGGCCCGCGCCGCGCGCTCGTCGATCTTCCTCGCGGCCAGCCCGGAGGTGGCGGGGGTGACGGGGGCGTACTTCGACACCAACAGCCGGCGGGCGGCCTGGCCGAAGCCGGTGCTGGACGACCGGGTGCGCGGGGAGCTCTGGGCGCTCAGCCGGCGCCTGCTCGGCCTCAGCCCTGAGCGCGCCAGCGGCGGCGACGCCGAGGGAGCCCTCGCAGTCGGCGCCGCCTGAGCATTAGCTGGCCTGATCAGGGGAGCGGCGCCCGAGCTGCAACCCTGATCAGGCCTTCTCGTCCAACGCCACCCCATCGCGGCGGCGATCCGGGCGAAGTCGGCATGCTCAATGTGGAACAGCCCGCGGCGGAACGGGAAGCCCCAGCGCTGCTTGTCCTCGATAAACGCCAGGTCGGGGATGAGCGGCTTGATCGGCGCCTCCCGGCACACCTTCGTGGAGTCGCTTAACCGCGAGCTCGCTCTGGCGGGGCGCGGCAGCCTGGTCGCCTTCTTCTGGCCGAGCCCGGCCGACACCGAGGTCGAGTTCGGCTCGACCGACGACGGCTTCGACCGCGACGCGATCGAGGTCCTCTCGGGCTGCGTGCGGCCGCTGATTTGACACCGCAGCCCAGGTCCATACAATCTCCTACCACCAGTTATGGATGAGGGGAAAGTATGGCGAAGAGAACAGCTGAGGCGACCGAGATAGAGTGGCGTGCGCTCTACGACGCCGCCGACGAGCTCAAGGCCCTTGCACCGTGGGAGTGGATGTTCGACTCAGACCTGTTCGCAGTGCGCGACCCCGCAAGTGAGCAGATCGGCTACTGCTGCGTGATGGGCAACCTAGGCGAGCACTACGCCCTCGCCGTCTACCTGGGCGCCGACGGCCTGCGCGGCTACAGGGAGGTCGCCAGCGGCGCCTATGAGGACCGCCCCGCCGAGGCCCTGTTCGCCCAGCGCTGCCTCATGGTCTCGTTCGAGGACCGCGAGCTGCTCGACAAGGATAGCTACGCCCAGATCAAGGCCCTGGGGCGCAAGTACCGCGGGCGCAACGCCTGGCCTGAGCTGCGCGACTACACCCCCGGCTACCTGCCCTGGCGTCTGGAACCGCCCCAGGTTCGCTTCCTCACCGTGGCTATCAAGCAGACCTGCGACGTGGCCCGACGCTTCAGGGACGACGAGGACTACCTGGTCGGGCCGGACGAGGACCAGATGCTGCTGCGCGAGTATGTGGGCGGCGAATGGAAGGAGCGCTGGCACCGGCCCGAGATGGCACCCCCGGCGGACTCCGAGCCGCCGCCCCCCATCGACGAGCTGCGCCTCAAGCGCCTGGCCGTCCGCCGCCTGAAGCGACTGGACGTCTGGGAGGCGGACCGCCTGCTCTTCCCCGGGGCCGTGCAGGGCGAGAAGGGCGAGCGACCCTACTACCCGCCCACGCTGCTGATCGTCGATAGTACCTCGGGGATGGTCCTGCCGCCCATGATGAGCGACCCCGGCGTCTGGCGCCAGGCGTTTCAGGAGCACCTGCTCGACCTGTGCGAGCAGATGGAGGGGGCGCCCCGCGAGATCCTGCTGCGCGACGAGACCCTGACTGCCCTGCTGACCCCCATCGCCGACGCCCTGAAGGTGCGGCTGCGCCGGTCTTCCGACCTGCCCGCCCTTGACGAGGCCCGCGAGGCTCTGCTGGAGGCGATGGGGCTCGGCGGGCCCGACACCATGGACTTTTCGTAGGGATGCCTCATTCCTCTGAAGTGCGCCCAGGCTTGAGTATTCCCTTTGTGGGAGGCGCGGTATAATGACATGCGACCCTTTCCACTTCGGTCTACCCACCCGAGCCTGGTGTCGCCTCTTCTCCACTACCACATATCGGCGGCCCTCTCGCCGCTGTAGTTCCCCAGAGCATCAGGGCACGTAACTCGTTCGCAAGAGCGAGAGGCCGCACGGCATGCGCCGCTGCGGGGTCGCAGGGCCGCTCCAGGCGGCCGGATGTAGCGCCACAGGTGACGCTGGCAGGGGAAGGCGTGGCACTTCAGGTAAGCCTCTCAGTTGCAGGTGATTGACGTGACAACCCTGCCATCCCTGACACTGCTCGTGCCCACGAAGCTGACGGCGCCCAGGCCTCGCGCGGTCTGGGTCCGGCGCGAACGACTGCTTGTGCAGCTTGGCGCCGCACCCAGTACTCGCCTCACCCTGATTGTGGCCCCTGCCGGCTTCGGGAAGTCAACGCTCGTCACGCAGTGGCTCGCTGAGGCGGAAACGGCTGCAGGCAAGGCGCAGCGTCCCCTCGCCTCTCCGCCTGTCTTCGCGTGGCTCACACTCGACGAGCACGACCAGAATGGCCTGCGCTTTCTGGCCTATGTCGCGGGTGCGATCGAGCAGGTGGTGCCAGGCGCACTCGTGACGACCCGCCCGCTGCTCAACGCGCCCGACCCGCCCCCGCTCTACATGGTGCTCCATTCACTCCTGGTCGACCTGAATGCCCTCCCGACCGGGGTTACGCTGGTCATCGATGACTACCACGCAGTCACGGCCGAGCCCATTCATCAGGCGGTCGCCTATCTGCTGCGGCACCTGCCGCCCACCTGCCACCTGGTGATCCTGAGCCGGATCGACCCCCCATTGCCCATGGCGCGCCTGCGCGCCGAGCAGCAGTTAACTGAGGTGCGCACAGCCGCCCTGCGCTTCACCGATGCAGAGGCAGGCGCCATGCTCACCAACCTCTTTGGCCGCGCGCCAGACGATACCCTGGTCGCCACCCTGCATGGGGAGACCGAGGGGTGGGCGTTGGCACTCCAGCTCGCCGCTCTCGCCCAGTTGGAGGCGCCCGTCGCCGAACGCGCCCCCAGAGCCGCAATGCGGCAGATCGCCGAGTATCTGGCCGACGAGGTGTTTGACCGCCAGGCCGCGCCGATCCAGGCGGCGCTGTTGGCCCTAGCCGTGCCCGAGCGCGTCTGCGCCGGGCTCGCCGCCGACCTGCTCGACTCGGTGGACGATCCGTTTCAGGCGGAAGAACTCCTCAGCCAACTTGTGCAGGCGAATCTGTTCCTGCTCCCACTCGATGCGGCGGGCAACTGGTACCGTTTCCACCACCTGTTCCGCGACATGCTGCTACGCCGCCTATACGTCACGGCTGGGAAGGACGGGGTGGCCGCGCTGCAGCTGCGAACCGCACGCTGGCTTGCGGCCAACGGGCTGTTAGAAGAGGCCCTGCGGCACTTCCTGGCTGCCGGCGAGCAGGATATCGCCGCCGACCTCGTCGAGCGCCATCTATTTGTGAACCTGGGTCGAGAGTGGAGTATCGCGCCACCCGGGTCCTGGCTGCGCATGCTGCCTGAGGGGCTGATCATGCGCCGCCCCGGGCTGGCCCTGATCGAGGCCCGCCTCGCCTCCTTCAACACGGATGTCCCGGCGCTGGAGGCGAGTATCGCCCGCGTTGAGGCCCTCCTTGACGCGTCGCGATCGGCAGAGCAGGTGCTCGCGTGGCCCACCTTTGCCGGCGATTTCGCCACCTTACGGGGCTCGCTGCGCTACTGGCAGGGCCGACCCTCCGATGCGATCCAGGATCTGAGATCCGCGCTACAGCTGGGGCCGGTTTCGCCCCTGGCGAGCCAGGCATTGCACATCCTGGGCAAGGCCTTCGTCGCCGCCGGACGCTATGACGAGGGGGTGCAAGAAGTCCAGAGCGGTGTGTTTAACGTTTCAAGCGTACGCGGGGCCCTCGATACCGCCACCCGTTATCTTACCCTCTGCGGGATGCACGCAACGGCGGGCAGCGTCGATGACCTGGGCCGTGATGCCCAGCACCTGGCCGATGCCGTAGCTAGGCTTGGGCTCGGCGATTTCTGGATCTGCTACGCCGAGGCCTACCGTGGCCGAGCGGCGTACGAGCGATCTGACCTGGAGGCCGCTGCGGGGCATTTCGCTGAAGTTGCTCGGCGCAGATACCAGATTAATGCTCCGATCTATAGTGGCTGTTTAGCCGGGCTCGCCCAGATCGCGATTATCCGCGGCGATCTCGAAGTGGCATCAGCGTACGCGCAGGAGATGAATGCTTTCGCACGCGAGGTTGGCAGCTCATTTCTCCGGCACCAGGCGCTGGGCTGCTCTGTGCGACTCGCCCTCGCGAGCGATGATCTTCCAGCGGCGCGCGGGGCTGCGGAGGGGATCGGACGCGATATCCACGAGGGGATTAACACGTGGTTCGGGGTAGAGTCCCCCAGGCTGAGCCAGACGCGCATGCTGATACGCAGCGCCAATCCGGAAAGTCTCACACAGGCCGAAGTGATCCTCAGCGCCTACCTGGGCGAAGTCGAGCCGCTGCACAACATCCAGCGGCTCGTTGCCGCCCTTGCGATTCAGGCGCTGTTGCGACAGGCCCAGGGCCTGCGGTCGCAGGCCCTTGCCAGCCTGGAACGAGCCGTTAACCTGGCCGCTCCTCGCGGGCTCGTGCGCACCTTGTTGGATTGTGGGGCGTCCCTTGTACCATTGCTCGGCGCTCTGGCCGAGCAGGGGTGCTGCCCTGCGTACCTCACCCCCATGTTGACCAGGGATGTGCCAGTCCAAACCCGCTCGGTGCCTGTAGCAATGGCCCGGCCTGCTCCTGTGCTACCGGAGATGCTGACACCACGTGAGACCGAGATTCTGGCGCTGCTTGCGGAGCGATGGTCCGATAAAGAGATTGCGGCCCGTCTGGTGATTGCGCCGAACACAGTGCGTAAGCATACAAGCACCCTCTTCGGCAAGCTCGGGGTGAGCAGCAGGCGCGAGGCAGTGGTAGCCGCCTACGCCCTCGGCCTCTTGCCCAGCGCCTGAGCGCGCTGCAGCGCCGAGCAGGCCACGAATGTCCCGCCCGAGACGGCTCGCCGGCTCTTGAACTGGCCGCCCGCTTCCCTTTTCTGGACACCGCGCCGTCACGTAACCGCATCACCCCCGGCCACGACCCCAGCTTCCGGCTCCAAGGCGGGACGAACGGCACTACTCCTTGTGCGCGCCGAAGAGGCTGCGGAGCGACTGCTGCTGGTCCAGCGTGAGGGGCGCCTCGACCAGGGTGTAGCCCATCCCCTCGAAGGCGGTCCTGATGCGCCGCACCACCTCGGTCTCGATCAGCAGCACGAGGGCCGAGGTCCCCTCGACGACCTGGGCGCCGATGGAGTCGAGCATGGCGGGGCTGAGCCCGAGCGAGGCCGGGCTGTGGCCGAGCTCGCGCGCGTCGGTGGCCGCCGTGGGGTCGAGCAGGTTGCGACGAAAGAGCGCCCCCGCCAGGAACCCCCAGCAGGCATCGTCGAGTTTCCAGCAGCGCGGCAGCTCGGCCAGGGGCCTGAGCAGCGGCGCCTGACGGCCTCGGGGCCAGGTGACGAGGGCAGCGTCGTCAAGCCTGATCAGCTCACTGGCCGCGAGGGCCCGCAGGCGCGACACGACCGTCTCGGCATCATAGGGGGAGGGGAAGGTCCAGACTGTCAGCCTCACCATAGCTCACTCGCACGCTAGCGCCATTGGCTCGAAGACACGACGATTGTAGCAGCCACCACATGTCGTGGTCATCATCAGGATTGCTGAAAGCTGTTGCCAAAGCCGGCAACGACGTTGCCGCCGATGCGTAGCACGTTGCGCGAAGGGGAAGCGCACGAGCCGCATGCACCGCGCTGACAGCCGCTACGGCGGACGTCGCCGCCGGCCGCCTCTGCCGCGAGCGCCGAGAACACAGCCCGCAAGCGAGCGCAGCTGTGGCGCTACGCATTTCGCGCAACCCGACTTCCACTCCTGGAAGCCAGGTTGCGCACTTCGCACGATGTTGCAGGCGCGGCATAGTGCTACTATGCTCAAAACACCCACGGCGATAACGACGCGCGCGGCAGGGTCTATGGGCCAGTTGCGTTATCATGCGCGTACATCGTCTCCTGAGACCGCACACCCCAAGGCCCTCAGAAAGGCTGCCCCATGGCTGTTGCCGCGCCCTCCAGGCTGGTCGGCCGGATCTGCATCATCGAAGCCGCCGGCGAGCATGCCGGCCGGCTCGCGCAGCTCCTCACGGGCCAGGGCTATGTCGTGTGGGGTGTGAAGGAGGCCGCGCAGATCGCCGGGCCACTCTACCCGGCCCCCGACGTGGTGCTGCTCGACGCCCGTGCCGATCATGGCGCCGCCGCGGCGGCTCTGACCGCCCTGCGTGACGAGCAGCGCCTGGCCGCCGCCATCCCGCTCGTGCTGCTGCCCGAGCTCCCGGACGCGCCGCTCGTGGGCCTGCTCGCCGCGGTCGCCGCCGATTTCCTCGTCGCGCCCGTGGCCGACGCCGAGCTGCTGGCGCGCCTCAGGCTCGCCGTGGGCCGGAGCGAACAGCGCCGCCGCGACCAGCACGAGCGCGCGCGCCTGGCCGAAGAGCAGACCGCGCAGCGGCGGGCCCTCGCCGAGCAGCGCGCCCTCGCCACGCGCCTGCAGGCCATCTTCGAGCGCCTGCCGCTCGGGGTCGTCGTCGTCTCGGCCACCAACCAGATCGAGTATGTGAACCCCGCCTACTGCCGCTTTCTCGGCTACAGCGCCGACGAGCTGCTCGGGCGCCAGCCGGGCTTCATGACACCCCCGGAAGACCAGCTGACGAGCACCGCCCAGGGCCATCAGCTCGCGGCGGGCCAGATCGACCATTTCGTCCACGAGCGGCGGCGCCACCTGCGCAAAGACGGCTCGCTCATCCTGGGCAAGCTGACCTGCTACGCCCTGCGCGACGAGCACGGGCGCCCCCAGGCCTACCTCGCCTTCGTCGAGGACATTAGCGGACGCGTGCTGATCGAGGACCAGCTTGCGCGCCAGACCCGCTACCAACAGGCCCTGGCCGACGCCTCGCTCAGTCTGCTCTCGGTCGCGCCCGACGCCCCGGCCCGCGCCGAAGCCCTGCGCCGGGCCCTGCAGCAGCTGGTCGACGGCGCCGCCACGAGTCGGGCCTACCTGTTTCGCAACGTTCAGGATGCCCAGCTCGGGCCGGCGATGAGCAGCGTCGCCGAGGCGTGGAGCGCCGGTCAGCGCTCGTTCCAGGAGCTGGGCGGCTCCAAGATCTTCTCCGTCGTCCCGTACGCCTTGCTGCCCGAGGCCCACCGCCAGCGCATGCTTGCCCCGCTGCCCTCGGGCGGGCTGGTGGACGAGCTCTATGGCGAGAGTCCCCAGCTCTGCGCCGTCATCAAGGCCGACGGCATCCTCTCCACCCAGACTGTCCCGGTCATCGTCGACGGCGCCCACTGGGGCTTTGTCGGCTTCGACGACCACACCCAGCCGCGGGCCTGGGATCACACCGATCTGATGCTGCTCACCGCGGCGGCAACCATGCTCGGGCAGATCCTCCACCGCTGGCAGATCGAGGACGACCTACGGGCCACGAGCCGCCTGCTCCACACGACGGGGCAGGTAGCCCGGGTGGGCGGCTGGGCGTTCGAACTCGCCTCGGGCGCCCTGAGCATCTCCGAGGAGCTGGCGCAGCTGCTCGAGGTCGAGCCGGACGCCATCGGCGATTTCGCGGCCCTGCTCGCCTTCTGTGCCCCCGAGAGCCGCCCGGCCCTGCAAGAGGCGGCCCGAGCGGCCATCAGCTCAGGCGACAGCTGGGAGCTGGAGCTGCCCTTCGTCACGGCCCGCGGCTGCCGGCTCTGGCTCAGCTCGCAGGGCCAGGCCGAGCGGCACGCCGGACGGACGCTGCGCATCTTCGGGACCGCCCAGGACGTGACCCGGCGCAAAGACGCCGAGCTGCGACTGGAGCGCCAGCTGCGCATCGAGGCGGGCCTCGCCAGATGTTCGCAGGAGCTTCTGGCGCCGACGGCCTTGCCCGACGACCTGCGCGCGGTCGCCAGCCCCGCCCTCGAGCACCTCCGCGCCGCCCTCGACGTCGACCAGGCCTACCTGATGCGGCTAGTGGCTGACGCCGAGGATCCCTACCTCACCGTCGCGGCCTTCACGTCGGTGCCGATCGAGATCGTCGTCGATCACCACCCCCTGGCCCGCCGCTTCCCGCTCTCGCTGCTCCCGCCCTCCCAGCGACGAGCCCTCGACGCCGGCGAGCCGGTGATCGGACTGCCGGAGCGCTCCGAGCTCGTCACCGCCGCACAGCACGCCTGGCTCGATCAGGACCACGCGCAGACCCGCATCACCCTGCCGGTGCGGGTCGAGGGGCAGCTCTGGGGCGTGATTGGCTTCAACGGCCTCACCGCGCGCGAGTGGGGGCCGCAGGAGCAGACGGTGCTGCGCACGGCCGGCGAGATGTTCAGCCACTTCATCCAGCGCTGGATCGCCGCCGAGGAGCTGCGGCGCAGCGAGGAGCAGTTCCGCACCGCGGTCGAGACCATGCTCGACGGCTTCGCCATCCTCGACAGCGTGCGCGACGCGGGCGGGGCGGTGCGCGACTTCCGCTTCCGCTATATCAACGCGGTGGGCAGCCGGCTGAACCAGCGCCCGCGCGAGGAGCATCTCGACCATACCTTGCTCGAGCTGCTGCCCGCCCACGTGGGGAGCGCCCTGTTCGGCGACTATCTGCGCCTGGTCGAGACCGGCGCGCCGGTCTCCCGTGAGAGCATGCTCTACGAGGATCTTCTCGGCTCGGGCGAGCGGCTGGCCCACGTCGTCGACGTGCGGGCCGCCCGCCTGGGCGATGGGATGGCCGTGGTCTGGCGCGACGTCACCGACCGCCACCTGGCCCACACCTCCCTGGCCCAGGCCAACGACGACCTGCTGCGCCGCGTGAACGAGCTGCGCACGCTCAACCTGATCGCCCGGACCCTCGCCTCCACCCAGGATCTGCAGCTCGG
>CAZKTU010000019.1:30818-35465 GCA_964555675.1 uncultured Oscillochloris sp. | reverse complement strand
TCGGCGGCGGGCAGCCTCGGCCTGCTGGTCCTCGGCAGCGGCCCCGGCGGGCGGCCTTTCAGCCCAGACGAGCAGCGCCTGGTCGAGACGGTGGCCGGGCAGATCGCGACGGCGATCAGCAATGTCCGCCTGGCCGAGCAGGCCCAGCAGGCGGCACGACTCGCCGAGCGCAACCGGGTCGCCCGCGACCTGCACGACTCGGCCACCCAGGCCCTCTACAGCCTCTCGCTACTGGCCGGCGGCTGGGCCATGCAGGCCGAGCAGGGGCGGCTGAGCGACATCCCCGCCAGGTTCACCCAGCTGGGCGGCATCGCGCTCCAGGTGCTCAAGGAGCTGCGGCTGCTGATCTACCAGCTGCGCCACCCCGAGCTGGCCGAGGTCGGCCTGGCCAGGGCCCTGGAGCAACGCCTCGCCGCCGTCGAGCAGCGGGCCAATGTTCGCACCTCGTTGACGGTGAGCGGCGCGCTTGACCCGCTGCCGCAACACGTCGAAGAGCAGCTGTACGCCATGATCCAGGAGGCGCTCAACAATGCCCTGCGCCACGGCCAGGCGCGCTCGGTGGCCGTCAGCATCAGCGTCGAGGCGGGGCAGACCATGGTTGTCGTGCGCGACGACGGGGTCGGCTTCGACCCGGAGGCGCCGACGGGCGGCATGGGGCTGCGCGGCATGCGCGAGCGGGCGGCGGCGCTCGGCGCCCGGCTCACCCTGACCTCGGCGTCGGGCGCTGGCACCCAGGTTACGATCATCGTCCCCCACCCCGAGACACGAGGGAGCGTCCATGGATAAGCCGATCATTCGCGTGCTGATCGCCGATGACCACCCGCTGGTGCGCCAGGGGCTCGAGGTGGTGATCGGCACACAGCCCGATATGGAGCTGGTAGGTCAGGCCTGCGACGGCGTCCAGGCGGTCGCCCTGGCCCTCGCGAACCGTCCCGACGTGGTGCTGATGGACCTGAAGATGCCGAAGCAGGACGGCCTGGAGGCGATGCGACAGATCCACAAGGCCCTGCCGGAGGCGCGCTGCATCATTCTCACCAGCTTCACCGACGACGCCCAGGTGATCGAGGCGATCGCCGCGGGCGCGATGGGCTTCCTCAACAAAGACTCGCACCACGACGAGCTGTTGAGCGCGATCCGCGCCGTCAGCCGTGGCGACGGGGCGCTCCACCCGGCGGCGGCGCGGGTGCTGATGCAAGCGTACAAGGCCGCCCCCCGCGCCAGCGCGGCAAGCGAGACCCTGACCGAGAGCGAGCTGCGGGTGCTCCAGCTGTTATCCCACGGCTCCTCGAACCGCGAACTTGCCGCGGCCCTGGGCGTGTCGGTGCGCACGATCACCACCCATGTGCGCAACATCCTCGACAAGCTTCAGCTGGAGAACCGCACCCAGGCGGCGCTCTACGCCCGCGAGCACGGGCTGATCGCGCCCCACAAGTAGCCGGGGAAACCGGGCTCCCGCTCGCCACCACTCAGGGCGCCGGACGCGGCAGGGGCGACGGCACGAGCCCGTCGGCCCCGAGGACAGCGACAATGGCGTCCATCGTCGTCTCGGCGTAGCTCTTCCCCGCCGGCGTCTGCGCCGTCCAGCTGAAGTAGTTGTCCGCGCCGTTATGGCTGAACGGCCCAAGCTCGGTGAAGGTGATCTTGCCCTGGGCCAGGGCCCGGTTCCAGAGGGACTGCTTGAAGACCGGCCAGCGCCCCGCGTACAGCTTCCCGCCGAGGGCCTGGATGGGATCGTTGGCGCCGTAGAAGTGATACAGGTGGGTGACGCTGATCAGCCCCGGGTCGTCCGACATGACCCCGCCGATCGAGACCACGCGGATGGGCGCCTTGAGCCGGCCCTTCAGGAAGGCCGCGGCGCCGAGGGCGATCTGGCCGCCGCCGCTCCAGCCGATCAAGGTGACGGGCGTGCGGCTCCCTGGCCTGTAGCCGTGGCGCTCGAGCGACTCGATGATCGCGTCGGCCACGCCCAGGTTGTAGATTGGGCCGTAGCGCGGGTCGGCCGAGACGGCCACCTGCAGCACATTGCGCAGATTCACCAGGTTGGCCAGCACCGCGGCGGGGTTCTTCAGGCGCAGCTGCTCGATCCAGCGCCACATCCGATTGAAGAAGCGCTCGTTGGTCAGCCCGGCGCCGACCACGTTGTAGGGGAACACATCGCGCACGAGGAGGCTGCCGCCGATGCGCCGCTCGAACTCGGCCAGCCAGGTGATCTCCTCATCGGGCACCGAGTCGGCGGTGATGGCGCCGATGCCCGAGAGGTATACGATGTAGTGGGGCGCCGAGCGGACGCCGGCCTCGGCGACCCCCTGCGACGGCGTGCCGGCTCGCTGCAACGCCGGCTCCTCGCCGAACCAGCCGGCCCACCAGCCCAGGGCCGAGATCGGGGCCATTGCGGCCGAGACCAGCAGCAGGGCCACCGCCCCGAAGAGGAGCATGGAGATCATTGTTTGGCCTCCCTCGCGTTGCGCTCATCCTCGGTCTCGCCCGCGAACGTCGCGAGAATGTCGCGGGTCGTCGCGTCGAGCTGCGTGCCGGCCGCCCGCGTGAACAGACTGTTGCGGAGGGCGACCACGGGCCGGCCAATCGTGTTATTGAGCAGCAGCATCAGCAGCCAGCCGGCGCCGACGACCACGGCGCCCTGCCAGAAGGCGAAGCCGTAGGTGAAGTTGACGGCGGCCACCACGATCAGCAGGCTCCAGACCCACAGCACCCGCCCGATGAAGACCCCGGCGTAGGGGATCAGCACCAGGAAGCCGAAGACGAAGGGCGCCGCGCCAAGGGTGACCATGCGCAGCACGGTTGCGTAGCTATCGTCGACGCGGAAGAGGACGCGGCTGCTCAGCCAGATCGTCGTCCCCCAGACCAGGATGCCGATGAAATAGACGAGCCCGCCCAGCAGCAGGCTGACCGCGAAGCGCCCCGGCTTGACCCGGTTGACGAAGAGGATGACACTCTGGCCGATCAGCTGCGAGGCCCCGCCGATGAGCGCGATGCCCAGGGTGAGCAAGCCCGAGCGCGGCAGCTGCTCGACGTTGGCGAAGGTCGTCGCGTTGAGCAGCATGGCCTGGGTGATCACACGCCACAGGTAGTAGAGGTAGTCGCCGACTCCCTGGAAGAACTCGAGCATAGTGGCTCCCTTTATCGCTCCTCACCGCCTATGGCGCTCGGCCGCAGCCCGACCCATACCAGGGCCGCCGTGAGCACGCAGGCGAGGGCGACGGCGCGCATCACCGCCGCGAAACCAGTCGTATAAGCCTCCACGTAGCTGCTCAGCAGAGCGCTGATCGCCTGGGGCAGCGCTGCTGACGCCCCGATAGAGCCCCGCGCCACCACGTGCGCCAGGGCCTCTGACGCCGCCGCGATCTGGGCGTCGCCCAGCCCCTCGGCCCGAAGCCGCGCGACAAGCTCGGCGCTGCTGACCCGCAGCAGGGCCTCGCCGCCGAGCACCTGGCCGAGGCTGGCCCCGACCCGGCCCAGGGTGGCCGCCATCGCCGCCGCCGAGCCCGCAAGCGTGGCCGGCAGCAGGCCGAGCACCAGCGCGTTCATGCGCAGCAGCCCCAGGCTGAAGCCGACGCCGAGCAGCAGGAGCGGCGGCAGCATCCACAGGTAAGCGGTGTCCGGCCCGGCCAGCGAGAGCCCGGCCGCGCCCGTCGCCATCAGCGCGAAGGCCAGGGTGCTCAGCCCGCGCGGGCCGAGCCGGCCGAGCCGCCGCGAGAGCACCATGCCGCCCAGCAGGATCGCCGGGGCCAAAGGCAGCAGCTGGAGCAGGCGCGCGCCCGACGAGGCTTGCTGGGCCTGCCCGAAGAAGTTGTTGAGCTGCAGGAACGCCGCGATGAATGCGGCGAAGAGCGAGACCCCCGAGAGCACCGTCGTGGCGATGACCACGACGCGGGCCCGCCTGCTCCCGTGGCCATCGCGCCGCCAGTGCCAGACGAGCCCGGCGACGCCGAGGGTGGCCACGGCCACGGCCACAACGAGGTAGCTGCCGCCATAGCCCCTGATGTGCAGCAGGCCCGCCGCGAAGATCGCCGCCAGCAGGATGAGCCACCAACTCCCGATCTCGACCAGATCCTCCCGCGCGTGGGACACGCGGCCCGGCCGATCCTGCACCGTCCGCCAGGCCACGAGACCGCCCAGCAGACCGGCGGCGAGCGACAGCAGGTGGGCCACGCGCCAGTCCCAGGCGGCGTTGACCTGCCCGGCGATGATCGGGCCGCCCACCAGCGCGACGCCCTGCACGGCCGTAAAGATACCCAGGGCCCGGGCGCGCTCCTCGGGCGGGAAGCTGACCCGGACGAGGGCCATGGCCAGGGGGGCGCACAGCCCGCCGCCGACGGCCATAGTCAGACGCCCGACGATCACCCCGAGCGGGGCGCGGGCGACGATCGCCAGCAGGCCGCCCGCCAGGAAGAGCGCCACGCCCGCCAGCAGCACGCGCCGCCGGCCCGTCAGGTCGGCGAGCACGCCGCCGGCCAGGGCCACGGCCGCGAACAGCAGCGCGGGCACGGTGCTGGCCAGCCGGAAGACGAGGTCGTTGGCCCCGAACAAGAGCGGGGCCTCAGGCTCCCACGCCAGCGTCATCGACGGCACCGTCAGGACGGCCAGGGTCAGCAGGCAGGCGGCGAGCAGCACCCGCCAGCGCCGTGG
>CAZKTU010000019.1:8329-30718 GCA_964555675.1 uncultured Oscillochloris sp. | reverse complement strand
CTGGGCGGGTTGGGCGGCGGCCTTCGGCAGCATCAGCGCGGCGGCGAGGGTCGCGGCGGTCACGGCGAGGGCGATCCAGGCCAGGGTGCCCAGGGCGCTGGCCTGGGCCGCGGCGGCGGTCGCGCCGGGGTTCGACGCCAGGAAACTATCCATCAGGGTGCCGAGGCCGGCGGTGAGCAGGGCGACGAACAGGGCCGTCCCGAAGTTACCCGCCAGGGGGAAGAGGCCCGCAACCATGCCGCGCTGCTCGAGGGGTGTGTCGCCCAGGGCCGCCATCTGCACCGGGTTCGTGAACGAGAAGCCCGCCCCGCCCAGAGTAGCGCCGATCACCAGCAGGATCAGGTTGTTCCCGCTGAAGCCGAGGGCGGCGCAGGCGAGGCCGAGCACCAGCAGGACGATGCCGATCAGGACGGGGCGGCGGGCCCCGGCCTGGTCGAGCATTTTGCCCCCGAGCGGCGCGGCAACCACCTGGGCCAGCACGGGCACGATCATGAGCATGCCGGTCACCGTAGCCGAGAGGCCCAGCACCTCCTGCACATAGCGGGCGACGAAGGCGCCCATCAGCACGCTGGGCAGGAAGCGCATCAGCGAGAGGAAGACGGCCACGGCGACGGTGCGGATGGCCAGGACGTTGAAGTTGATCAGCGGGTGGTCCTTGCGGCGCGAGGTCAGCACGAGGGCGGCGCCGAGGGCCAGGCCCGCGCCGACCGGCCCGAGCACGGCCAGCGAGAGCAGGCTGCCCCCGCCGCCCTGCATGATCCCGATCGTCAGCAGGGCCACGCTGAGGAAAACCAGCACGCCGCCCGTGTAGTCGAAGGGCGTCTGCGCGGGCTGGCGCTGGGTGTACTTCACCTTGCTGGCGAGGAAGAAGGCCACGCCCGCCGCCAGCACCGTCAGCAGGTAGGCGAAGGGCCAGGAAACCGCCTGGATGATGACCCCGATCAGGGTCGGGGCGAAGGCGGTCACCAGCATGCTGAGGATCATCATGCGGCCCTGGGCCTTGCCGCGCTCGGCGGGCGGGATGACGTCGAGCAGCAGGGCCGTCGAGGCCGGCAGGAAGAGCGCGGCGCCCACGCCCTGCAGGCCACGGCCCACCAGAACCACGAGGTACTGGCCGAGCAGTCCGCCCGCCGTAGTCACGGCGGCCCCGCCCGCCACCAGGATGAGCCCGAGGCGGAACATCCTCAGGCGGCCGAGGCGGTCGCCCAGGGCGCCGCCGACGGTGACGAGGCCGGCGAGGATCATCAGGGTCAGGTTGAGGATCCACTGGCTGGCCACCACCGAGATGCCGAGGGCCGCCTGCTGGCTCGGCAGGCCAACCTGGGTGGCGGCCATGTCGATCGCCCAAGTCGAGAGGCCGGCGGCCGCGGTGAGCACCGCGAAACGCTCGACCTGGGCGTCCTCTGCGGGTGCGGGCGCTGCTTGGGTCGTCATAGGTGCTCCTGGTCTATCTGCCTGCAAGGCCAACCGGCAGGTTGTACACTAGGCGAAAGGCCGCACTGGCTATGGCGCGGTCGCCCATGGGCTTGCGTTCGTTGCGAGACAATCCGTGGAACTGACTGTAGCACCCGGCCCACGCGCCGGCATCGTCATTCGTGGCAGGAATGGCCGCCAGAAAGTGCAGTCGGCCTGCCGGAATTGCGTAGGGCGTGGCTTCCTCAGGCTTCCCCAAATGGAAATGCGATCTACCAGTTGTGACGATGCGCCCGCGGGCGCCAGTGGCTACAGTAGAGGTACAGGGCCTGCGGAGGCTAGGGTAATTCAGAGCTACAAAGGAGCGACTATGGCGACCGACAGCGTGCCTCCCCAGGAGCCGATGGTCGAGGACTTCCGGATGGACCTGGCGGACGGCGAGATCCTGGCGGCCCGGGCGGCGCACACCCGCGCCCTGGCGATGCAGTCCTACCTCCACGGGCTGCCGGCCTTCCTGCACATGCGCCAGCTCACCGAGCTGATCCAGGCCAACCGCATGCTCGCGCCGAACAGCTTCCCGCTGGGCACCTGGATGCTGGTGCGCAAGCTCTCGGACCCCAACACCAACACGCGCATGCCCAACGTCGACACGCTCTATGGCGCGGCCTACCTGATCCTCGACCAGCAGGGGCCGTTCGTGCTGCGCGTGCCGCCCATCCCCGAGCGCTACTACTCGGTGGCCCTGATCGACGCCTACTTCAACAACTTCGCCACGGTCAGCCCGCGCACCTTCGACAATGACGGCGGCGACTACCTGCTCGTGCCGCCCGGCTGGGCGGGCGATATCCCCGCCGCGGTACGCGCGGTGATCGAGGCGCCGACGCCCAATATCGTGCTCTACCAGCGCATTTTTATCCACAACGAGGCGGAGTACGAGACGCTGCACCGGCTGCAGGACGCGATCACGCTGACGCCGCTGGCCCAGTATGGCCAGGCCGAGCCGGGCCCACTGCCCGAGGCCGACCTGCAGCCGTACGCGATCCCGGCGATGCGCGCGACCCGCGACCCGCTACAGTATTTCGCGTACGTGAACTTCTACCGGGCGGTCAACCCGCCGCCCGCAGCGGAGCGCGGCCTGATGGATCTGTTCCGGACGGTGGGCGTGGGCCCGGGCTCGCCGCTGCCCGAGGAGCCCGCCCTGCGCGCCGCGATCGTGGCCGGCGCCGCCGACGCCCAGGCCCTGATCAACGCCCGCATCTCGGAGGGGCCGTTCCGCAACGGCTGGCGCGTGCCCGACCCCGCCATCGGCCGCGCGGGACCGTTCATCCTGAGCCGCGCGGCGTTCCAGCTGACCCAGATCGGCTCGTTCACCGCCGACGAGGCGATCTACTTCTTCGGCTTCCGCGACGGCGAGGATCGGGTCCTCCACGGCGACCAGCGCTACACCTTGAGCTTCCCGGCCGGGCAGTTGCCGCCCCTGGGGCGGCACGGCTTCTGGTCGGTGACCATGTACGGCGCCGACAACCTGCTGGTCGCCAACCCCGCCAACCGCTACGCCGTGCGCCCCGACAGCCCCGGCCTGAGCTACGGCGAGGACGGGAGCCTGACGATCTTCATCCAGGCTGAGCGGCCGGAAACCGCGCCCGAGGCGAACTGGCTGCCGGCCCCGCGCGGCGTCTTCGTCCTCGGGCTGCGCGCCTACCAGCCCACCACGCCGATCGTAGACGGCACGTGGTTCCCGCCTGCGCCCGTGCGGATCGACTGACCGAGCAGGGAGGCACACACGGTTCGTAACCGAGGTACGCTCGTCGCCGCTGTACGCTGCGAGGATGCGCTTGGCATTTGCGGCCGGGGGGTGCGGGGCCTCAGGCCCCGCGACCCGTCACACGGCTTCAGGACTGCACGGCCTCCATCATCGCGGCGACGGCCGCGGCAGCGCTCAACTCGCGGCCCGCCGTCCAGGCTGCCTGCCACTCGCCCGCGGACAGCTCCAATCGACAGGCCGCCACCATGCGCTCGTAGGCCGCCTGGAAGACCGGCCAGCGTCGTTCGCCCGTCGCCTCGCGCAGGGCCTCGGTCGCGCCCCACAGGCGGGCTGCCTCGGCGGGCAGCCCCTGTGCCGCGGCCACCAGGCCCATCCCCTCCAGCCCGATCGTGATATAGGCCTGCATCGGCATCGCGCGGCTCATCGCCAGCCCCTCGCGGAACAGCGCCTCGGCCCCGGCGACGTCGCCCTGCTCGAAGCGTGTGTACCCCAGGGCGAGCAACGTGCGGAAGACCCCGAAGGTCATCTGCTGACGGCGCAGCTCGATCAGCGCATCTTCAAGGGCCGGGCGAGCTCTGGCCAGATCGCCCTGGGCCAGCCGCAGGAAGGCCAATGTGTAACGCGACCAGGCCAGCCCCCAGGCATCGCCATTGGCCGCGCAGCGCTGCAGACTCTCGGTGTAGCCACGCTCGGCCGCCACAATATCACCCGTGAGCATCGCGACAAAGGCCAGGCTGCGGATCGCCCATAGCACCATGCGCTCGTCGCCCAGTTCACGATAGCGCGCCAGGCCGCGCTCGATGCGCGCCGTCGCCTGCTGGAACTCGCCAAGCTCGGCGGCGAGGTAGCCCGCCAGACAGTGAACGTGCGCCGCGACCGCCGCCAGGTCCGGCTTCTCGGCCGGCAGCGGCAGCGCGAGCGCGGCCACAACCGCGTCGTGGGCTTCGCTCAGATCCGAGCAGGTCGTCCAGAAGGTGAACAGCCCGCTATTGAGCCGCAAGGCCAGCTCGGCGTCCCCGCGGTCGATCGCCCAGCGCAGCGCCGCCCGCAGGTTGTCGCGCACCGCCACCAGTCGGCGCATCAGCTGCCACTCCTCGGGCCGATCCCAGGCCCGGCCCGCAGCCTCGGCCAGGCCCAGGTAGTAGCTGGCGTGGCGCTGCTGCATCAGCGCGACCTCGTCGCTTGCCGCCAACTGCTCGCGGGCGAAGGCATAGACCGTCTCCAGCATGCCGAAGCGCGTCCGCCCGTCCTCGCCCTCGCGGCGCTGGAGCAGGCTGCTGGTCATCAAGGCCGAGATCCCCTCGAAGACCTGCTGGTCGCCCGGCCCCTCGCCGCAGACGGTCGCCGCGGCCTCGAGCGAACAGGCGCCGACGAAGACGCTGAGCCGGCGCAGCAGCCGCTGCTCGGCGGGAGCGAGCAGGCCGTAGCTCCAGCCGAGGGCCTGGCGCAGCGACAGGTGACGCTCGGGCAGATCCCTGGCCCGACTGGTGAGCAGGGTAAAGCGGTCCTCCAGTTGCACCAGCAGCTCGGCCGGGCTGAACAGCCCGACCCGCGCCGCGGCCAGCTCGATCGCCAGCGGCAGCCCATCGAGCCGACGGCAGATCTCGCCCACGGCCGAGGCGGTCGCATCGGCGAGCACGAAGCCGGGGCTGACGGCCTGGGCCCGCTGGACGAACAGCGCCACCGCCGGGTAGCGGGCCTGCGTCTCGCGGGCCGAGAGGGTTCGGCTCCGCGCGTCAATCGGTGGCGGCACAAGCAGCGGCAGCACGGTGAAGCGATGCTCGCCCGTCAGCTCCAGGGCGACCCGGCTGGTGATCAGCAGCTTCAGCCGGGGGGCGACGGCCAGGAGCTGGCCGAGCTGCGGCGCCGCCTGCAGCACATGCTCGACATTGTCGAGGACGAGCAGGAGCTGCCGCCCCTGGAGGTAGCGCCCCAGGTGCGCGCCGAGGGTCTGCCGGTCGGTCGTCGCGACCCCGAGCGCCCGGGCCACGGTGGGCAACACCAGCTCGGCGCCGCCGAGGGCGGTAAAATCCACATAGACCACCCCGTCGGCGAAGCCGCTGACACATTCGGCCGCAACCTCGAGGGCCAGGCGCGACTTGCCGACCCCCGGCGGCCCGAGCAGGGTGAGCAAGCGCACGGCGGGCCGCAAGAGCAGCTCGCTCGCGGCCTCCACCTCGCCATCGCGCCCGGCCAGGGCCGTCATCGGACGCGGCAACGTCGGCGGCGCTCCCGGCTGCGGTCGGGCCTCGTCGAGGAGTTCCACCCGCAGCTCGCCGCGGGCGACCCGGACGAACAGGTCGCGCTGGTCTGCCGGGAGGCCCAGATGCTCGGCGAGGAGCTCGGCGACCTGGCGCGAGGGGCGGCGCTCGTCCGCCTCGATCTTGCGCAAGGTCACCACCGCGCAGCCGATCCGCGCCGCGAGCTCGGTGCGCTGAAGGTGCAGGCGCTGGCGGCGCTCGGTCAGCCAGGCGCCAAACGAGGCGTCGTGCTCCACCATGGTGCTTCCTCGCACCGGACGTTCATACTGATGCGATCAGTGGGCTTGTGTCCGGCGATTGTACCACTTTTCATCGTCGGCACACCGCCATGCGGTTGTAACACTATTTGTATCACCCCCGCCGCCAGAGTGATACCACCGCAGGCGCGCGACGTGGTTTGATAGAGCTACACGAGGCCCCAAGCAAACCAACAGCGTGATGAAGCGCAGGCCCCCGTCCAGCTCGAACGGGAGGCCAGACCAGGAGGACGACGATGAGCAGCGAGGTCGCAACCATCTCCCAGCCCGTGGCCAAGGGGACCGCAGTCGACAGTCGGAATGGGCGCTGGCGCTCGCTCAGCGCGATGGCCGTCGCCTTCGTGAGCGACAATACCGAGAGCGGCCTGGTCAACACGCTCTTCCCGGTCATCCGCCAGGCCCTCGGCCTCGGCATCGACGCTCTCGGCATCCTCACCAGCATCAGCCGCTTCGCGCGCATGCTCTTCGGGCCCCTCTGGTCCATGGTCGCCGACCGCTTCGGTCGCAAACGCGTGCTCTTCGTCGTCACCGGCCTCTGGGGCCTCTGGACGGCGGCGGCCGGCTTCGCCCAGGACTTCAACCAGCTGCTCATCCTCTACGCCATCGGCGTAATCGGCACCGTGGCGGGCGAGCCGATCTCCAACGGCCTGCTGGCCGACCTGTTCGAGGAGGACGAGCGCGGCAAGGCCTACGGCGCCATCCGCTCGATCGGCAGCGCCGGCGGCCTCGTGCTCACCCCGCTGATCGGCCAACTTGCCCGGGTCGAGGACGGCTGGCGCTACGGGATGTTCATCATGGGCGGCATCTCGCTGCTCTCGGGCATCCTCATCCTGCTCTTCGTCACCGAGCCCGAGAAGCGCACCCTGAGCGAGGCCGAGGAGCTCAAGCAGTTCCGCCTGCGCGACCTGGCTACACTCTTCAAGACGCCCTCGTTCTTGCTCCTGGCCGGGATGCTGCCCCTCGTCACCAGCCTGGTGCTGTTCGCCTTCTTCGTGACCTACTTCGTCGACGTGCGCGGCTGGGAGACGGCCGACGCCGCCATCCTCTACACGGTGTTCATGGCCGGCTTCACGGTCAGCTCGTTCCTTGGCGGCTTCCTGGGCGACCGCTTCGACAGGCGCTTCGGCCCCAACGGGCGCGTGATGCTGATGCAGGGCTACCTGGTGGCCTTCGCGGCGATGTCCTTCCTGGCCCTGCAGATCGACTGGGGCCGCGGCCCGCTGCTCTACGCCGTGTTGTTCCTCTTCGGCCTGATCGGCTCGATCGGCTTCTCGGGCTGCGTGCTGCCGATGGTCTCGGCCATCGTGCCCAAAGAGCTCTCGGCCACCGCCTTCGCCCTGCTCTTCTCCTTCATCCAGGGCCTGATCGCCGCCCTACTCTCGCTGGCTCTGGGCTATCTGGCCAAGACCTACGGCCTGCAGAATGTGATGTTCTGGATGGTCACGGTGCCCTACCTGGTCAACGCCGCCTACTGGTTCCTCTTCTACCGCTTCTACCCCCGCGATGTCGCGAAGCAGCAGGCGCGCGTGGCCTAATCGTAACAGGGTGATGGGGTGGCAAACCCACCCCGCCATCTATGGAGCATAGAGATGCTGTACCCCATCCAGAACGATGTCCGCAACAAGCTTGACCTGTCGGGCATCTGGGATTTTCGGACCGACCCGCAGGGCGCGGGCGAGGACGGCGGCTGGTTCAACGGCCTGAGCGAGGCGCGGCCGATCGCCGTGCCGGGCAGCTGGAACGAGCAGTACGAAGACCTGTTCACCTACCTCGGACTGGCCTGGTATGTGCGGCAGACGTATGTGCCGGCGAGCTGGCGGGGCCAGCGGGTCTTCCTGCGCGTCGGCTCGGCCTGCTACCAGGCCACGCTCTATGTCAATGGCGAGCGGGTGGGCGCCCACGAGGGCGGGCACCTGCCCTTCGCCTTCGAGGTGACGAGCCTGCTGCGCTGGGACGCCGAGAATACGATCGCCATCAGCGTCGAGAACGAGCTGAAGCCCACCCGCGTGCCGGCCGGCAACATGAACACCGCCCTGGGCCCCTTCGCCAGCCACCCGCGCACCACCTACGACTTCTTCCCCTTCGCCGGCATCCACCGCCCCGTGGTGCTCTACAGTGTGCCGCAGAGCTTCGTGGACGACGTGACGGTGGCGACCGAGATCGACGGCGCCGACGGCGTAGTGCGGGTCACGGCGAAGCTCAACAAGCCCGTGACGGCGAACGGGACGCTCACCCTCAGTGGCGGCGAGACGCAGGTGCAGGCCGAGTTGAGCTTCTCAGGCGGCGTCGCCAGCGCCGAGCTGCGCGTGCCCGATGCGCGCCTCTGGTCGGACAAGGACCCCTACCTCTACGACCTGACGGTGCAGGCGGCGGGCGACCGCTACACCCTCAAGGCCGGCATCCGCACCATCGCCGTACAGGGCGGGCAGATCCTGCTCAACGGCAGGCCCGTGCAGCTCAACGGCTTCGGCCGCCACGAGGACTTCATCGCCAGCGGCAAGGGGCTGAACCTGCCGCTGATGGTCAAGGACTACCAGCTGATGCGCTGGACGGGTGCCAACGCCTACCGCACCTCGCACTACCCCTACAGCGAGGAGGAGATGCAGCTGGCCGACCGCGAGGGCTTCTTGATCATCGACGAGATCCCGGCGGTGAGCCTGCAGTTCGAGAATGAGGAGAACAGCGCCGAGCGGCTGCGGGTCTGCCTGCAGCAGATCGACGAGCTCGTCGCCCGCGACAAGAACCACCCCAGCGTGGTGATGTGGTGTGTGGCCAACGAGCCGATGCCGAGCAGCCTGAACCTGTCGAACCTCAACGGCGCCGACGAGGGGGACCCCACGGTCGCCCGAGGCAAGCAGTTCCTCGACACGCTCCTGGCCCGCACCCGCGTCCTCGACCCGACCCGGCTGGTCACCCTGGTGACGGTGATGGGCGGCCCGCAGAGCTGGATGGAAAACTGCGACGTGGTCTGTATGAACCGCTACTGGGGCTGGTATGTGCTGGGCGGACAGCTCGACGAGGCCCGGGCCTCGTTGGAGCGCGAGCTAGACCAGGTCTGGGCCACCTGGCAGCGCCCGATCATCATGACCGAGTTCGGCGCAGACACCATGGCCGGGATGCACGGCCACCCCAATGTGATGTGGACCGAGGAGTACCAGGCCGACTACATCAGGATGCACCTGGAGACGGCGGCGGCCCGCGACTACGTGGCCGGGATGCAGGTCTGGAATTTCGCCGACTTCGCGGCGGTCCAGAGCATCATGCGCGTGGGCGGCCTGAACATGAAGGGTGTCTTCACCCGCACGCGCCAGCCGAAGATGGCGGCCCACGTCCTGCGCGAGTTCTGGACGCGGTAAGGGCTGCGTGGCGCGCCCGAAGGGATACCACAAGTGGCGCTGGATGTGGTTAGATATGGGCACACACGGGACAAGACGTCAGCGGAGGAGCACCAGCGATGGCCATCGATTCCACAGTTCAAGCGGGTCGCACGTGGACGCTCGCGCCCGACCGTTGCTTCGACGGCGACCCGGCGCGGCGCGCCCTCGCACGCGAGCTATACACGCAGGTGCGCGACCTGCCCTTGTTCTGCCCCCACGGCCACGTGCCGCCCGCGCTGCTCGCCGACCCCGCCGCGCGTCTCGGGACGCCGGCCGAGCTGTTCGTCATCCCCGACCACTACATCCTTCGGATGTTGGTCAGCCAGGGCGTGCCCCTTGAGCAGCTCGGCGTGCCCACGCGCGACGGCGCGTCGGTGGAGCCCGACCACCGCGCGATCTGGCGCCGCTTCGCCGCCCATTTCCACCTGTTCCGCGGCACGCCCACGGGGCTGTGGCTCCAGAGCGAGCTGGTGGAGCTGTTCGGGGTCGAGGAGCGCCTACGTGTGGAGAGCGCCGACCGCATCTACGACCACCTCAGCGCACAGCTCGCCCGCCCCGAGTTTGCGCCGCGCGCCCTGCTCGACCGCTTCCGCATCGAGTTGCTCGCCACCACCGACGCGGCGGCCGACCCGCTGGACGAGCATCGACGCCTCCGCGCCGACGGCCTCGGCCGCGTCGTCCCGACCTTCCGGCCGGACGCCGTGGTGGCGATCGACGCGCCCGACTGGCGCGCGCAGCTCGAGCGGCTCTCCGCGGCAGCGGGCGTCGAGATCGCCGCTTACGCCAGCTACATTCACGCCCTCGAGCAGCGCCGGGCGGCCTTCAAGGCCCACGGTGCGTTGGCGACCGATCACGGCGTACTCACGCCATATACCGAGCGCCTGAGCGACGGCGAGGCCGAGCGGCTCTTCACGCGCGCCTTGCGAGGCGAGGCCGATGGGCAGGACGCAGCCCGCTTCACCGGCCACATGCTGATCGAGTTTGCGCGAATGAGCTGCGAGGACGGGCTGGTGATGCAGCTCCACGCCGGGAGCCTGCGCAACCACCACAACGAGCTGTTCCAGCGCTTCGGCCCCGACAAGGGCGCCGACATCCCCGTGCTCACCGACTGGACCCGCAACCTGCGCCCGCTGCTCAATGCCTATGGCGCCGACCCGCGCTTCCGGCTGATCCTCTTCACCCTTGACGAGAGCACCTACAGCCGTGAGCTCGCGCCCCTGGCGGGCTACTACCCGGCCGTGCTGCTCGGCCCGCCCTGGTGGTTCCACGACAGCGTAAACGGGATGCGGCGCTACTTCGACCTGGTGGTCGAGACGGCGGGGCTCTACAACACGGCCGGCTTCAACGACGATACCCGCGCCTTCGCCTCCATCCCCGCCCGCCATGACGTCTGGCGTCGGGTGAGCTGCGACTGGCTGGCCGGCCAGGTGATCCAGGGGCTGCTGGCCGAGGACGAGGCCGCCGAGCTGGCCGTCGAGCTGGCGGTAGGATTGGCGAAACGCGCCTACAGGGCACGGGAAGGAGCGGTAGCGTGAGCGGAGTTTCTCATCTCTTCAGCCTCGACGGGCAGGTCGCGGTGATTACCGGCGGTACCGGCGTGCTGGGCGGCGTGATGGCGCGGGGCCTCGCGCGGGCCGGGGCGAAGGTCGGCGTGCTGGGCCGGCGCCGCGAGCAGGCCGAGGCAGTGGCACGGTCGATCGTGGCCGAAGGCGGCGAGGCGTTAGCGCTGGTCGCCGACGTGCTCGACCGGAGCCAGCTGGAGCAGGCCCGCGCCGACGTCTTGCACGCCTGGGACCGGCTCGACATTCTCGTCAACGGCGCGGGCGGCAACATGCCCTCGGCCACCCTCGCCCCCGGCCACTCGTTCTTCGACCTGCCGGTAGAGGGGCTGGACCCGGTGCTCGCCCTGAACCTCCAGGGCACGCTGTTGCCCACGCAGGTCTTCGGCGAGCTGCTGGCGCGGGCCGGGCGCGGCGCGATTGTGAACATCTCCTCGATGGCGGCCCAGCGCGCCCTCTCGCGCGTGATCGGCTACGGCATCGCCAAGGCGGGCGTAGAGAACGCCACCCGCTGGCTCGCGGTCGAGCTGGCGCGGTCCTTCGGCGGGCGCATCAGGGTCAATGCGATCGCCCCCGGCTTCTTTGTGGGCGAGCAGAACCGCGCCCTGCTGCTGAATGACGACGATTCGCTCACCCCCCGCGGGCAGACGATTATCGACCACACCCCGGCGGGCCGCTTCGGCCAACCCGAGGAGCTCCTCGGCACGCTGATCTGGCTCTGTGGCCCCGGCGCCAGCTTCGTCAACGGCGTGGTCGTGCCGGTGGATGGTGGGTTTAGCGCTTTCAGCGGCGTGTGACGCGGCTGGAGCCCGCCTTCCTCAGCCTGGCGCACGGGGTGGCTACGTCCACTGCGGACCAGTGGGCATCGTTCATTATGTAAACATCGGCGAAGCCGGAACAGGTGCGCGTTCTGGTGTACCAGCTGCCGGTCAGTGCGGCTGCTCGACGACGAGGGCGATGCCCTGGCCTACGCCGATGCACATGGTGGCGAGGCCGAACTGAACCGCGGGGCGGCGCCGCAGCTCGTGGACGAGGGTGGTAAGGAGCCGCACGCCACTCGCCCCGAGGGGATGCCCCAGGGCGACAGCGCCACCGTTCGGGTTGACCCGTGGGTCGGCGGCGTCGAGCCCCCAGGCCCCCAGCACGGCCAGGGACTGCGCGGCGAACGCCTCGTTCAGCTCGATCAGCCCGACGTCGCCCAGGCCGAGCCCGGCGCGCTCGAGCGCCTTGCGCGTCGCAGGGACCGGGCCAATGCCCATGTAGCGCGGCGGCACGCCGGCCACCGCCATCGCGCGGATCTTCGCCAGCGGCTTCAGCCCATGGGCCTCGGCATACTCGCGCGAGACGAGCAGGACGGCGGCAGCGCCATCGTTGAGACTGCTCGAGTTGCCGGCGGTGACCGTCCCGCCCTGCTGGAAGGCGGGCTTCAGGGCGGCCAACTGCTCCAGGCTTGTCTCACGGCGTGGCCCCTCGTCGGCGGCCACCAGCACCTCGCCCTTGCGCGTGGCGACCGGCACAGGCACCAACTCGGCGGCAAAGTGGCCGGCGTCCTGGGCCGCCACAGCCTTCCGGTGGCTGGCCAGGGCGAAGGCGTCCTGGGCCGCGCGGCTAACCCGATGGGCCGCGGCCGTGTCGTCGGGCGCCTGCTCGTCGGGGGTGATCAGGTGCCGCGCCTGGGCCAGGCTCTCGGCGGTGACCCCGAGGGGATCTGTGTGGCCGAGCTGCTCCATGCGCGGGTTGACGAAGCGCCAGCCGAGGGTGGTGTCATACAGGGTCCCATTGCCGGTGGGGAAACCCTTCTCGGGCTTCGGCAGCGCCCAGGGCGCGCGGCTCATCGACTCGACGCCCGCGCCGATATAGACATGGGCCTCGCGCAGCATGATCGCACGAGCCGCGCTGGCGACCGCGTCGAGCCCCGAGCCGCACAGGCGGTTGACGGTCGTGCCGGCGACCTCGACCGGGAAGCCGGCCAGGAGCAGCGCCATACGGGCGACGTTGCGGTTATCCTCGCCGGCCTGGTTGGCGCAGCCCATGTAGACATCCTCGACCTCAGCCGGCGGGACGCCGGCCCGCTCCATCAGGCTCCTGAGGGTGAGAGCCGCCAGATCGTCCGGACGCACCGTGGACAGGGCTCCGCCGTGCTTGCCGATCGGGGTGCGGACGGCCTCGACGATCCAGGCCTCGGTGGTGGCAGACATATGGGCTCTCCCAGGTCTAGCTGAGCAGGAAGCGGCGCAGGAGCGCCGAGAACGGGCCCGGCGCTTCGACGTTGGCCAGGTGGGCGACCCCCTCGAGCAGGGCCAACTCGCTCCCGCCGATGGCCTGCTGCAGCTCCTCGGCCTGAGCGGGCGGGGTCGCCTCGTCAAGGGAGCCGACAATGACCAGGGTCGGGGCCGCGATCCCGCCGAGGGCGGGCCGGAGGTCGGCGTCGCGTAGGGCCGCGCAGCAGGCAGTGTAGCCGGCGGGGGCGATCGCGCGGAGCATGGCGCCGTAGGTTGCTACGGTCTCTGGATGGCCGGCGCGGAAGGCCGGGCTGAAGAAGCGGGCCAGCACGGCCTCGGCGATCGCCTGCATCCCGCCGCTCTCGACTGCCGCGATGCGCGCGCCCCAACTCTCCACGCTGCCGATACGGGCCGCGGTGTTGCTCAGCACGAGCCGGCCGACGCGGCCAGGGTGCTGCGTGGCGAGCCACTGGGCGGTCAGGCCGCCGAGCGAGAGCCCGCAAAGGTGCGCCCGCGGCAGCTCAAGGTGGTCGAGCAGGGCCAGCAGGTCGCGCCCGAGGCGCTCCAGTGTGGCCGGGCCGGCGGGCACGCCCGAGCCGCCGTGGCCACGGGTGTCGTAGCGCACCACCCTGAAGGCGTCCCCGAGGGCCTCCACCTGGGCGTTCCACATCCGCAGATCGGTGCCGAGGGAGTTGGAGAAGACCAGGGCCGGCGCGCCGGCAGTCCCGTCGAGGCGGTAGCGCAGGGTGAGCCCATCGTCGAGGGTGAGGGTGTGCATCAGCTCAGCTCCATCAGCAGGGTATGGTAACCCTTCAGGGCCCGATCGATCAAGGCGCTGGCGCTGCCGAGATAGGCCGCCGGGTCGAGGGCCGCGCCGACGGCCTCGGGGCTGAGGACGGCGCCCACCCGCGTGTCCGCGAGCGCGGCCTGCTCGAGCGTCTGCCCCGCCGCCACGGCCTGGCGGCAGAGGGCCTGCACAAGCCCCTGGGCTGCGGGCCGGCCCAGCCGGGGGGCCAGGGCCACCGTCAGCGCCTCGGCCAGCATGAGCCCGCCGCCCGCGTCCAGGTTCGCCCGCATCCGACCGGCGTCCACCTCCAGGCCGGCTACGGCGTCGGCGACGCGCGCCACGGCGCCGCCGGCATAGCGGGCCAGGTCGGGCAGGGCCTGCCACTCGGCCTGCCAGCCGCCCGCGGCCCGCTCGTGCTCGTGGGCCATCGCCCCCATGATGACGCCGACCTGGGCCTGGGCCAGCCGGGCCGCGGCCTGGGCCAGGACCGCGTCCACGGGGTTGCGCTTCTGGGGCAGGGCCGACGAGCCGCCCTTGCCGGGGGCGCTCGCCTCGCTCACCTCGCCGACCTCGCTCTGGGCCAGCAGCACGATGTCGTGGGCGATCTTCGCCATCGAGCCGGCGGCCACGCCCAGGGCCGCGGCGAGGGACGCAGTCTGGTCGCGCTCGGCGTGCCACGGCAGCTCGGGCGCGACGAGGCCGAGCTCCTCGGCGAGCAGCTCGACCACCTCAAGCCCGCGCTCGCCCAGGGCGGCGAGGGTGCCGGCGGCCCCGCCGAGCTGCACCGCGAGGGCGGCCCGCTGCGCGCGCAGGGCCCGTACCTGGCGCACGGCCAGCCCCAGCCAGCGGGCGGCCTTCAGCCCGAAGGGCATCGGGAGGGCCTGCTGGAGCAACGTGCGAGCGCTCATGAGTGTGGCGCGGTGGGCCTCGGCCAGGCCGGCGCAGGCGGCCGCGAGACGCAGAAGGTCGGCCTCGATCAGGGCCAGGCCCTCGCGGAGTTGGAGCATCAGCGCGGTGTCGACGGCGTCCTGGCTGGTCGCGCCCCAATGGACATAGGCCCGCCCCGGCTCGGCCACCCGCGCGGTGAGGGCCTGCACCAGCGGGATGGCGAGCGTGCCCGCCCGCGCTGCGCCCTGGTAGAGGGCGTCCACGTCGTACAGCTCGACCCGGCAGGCCGCCGCGATCGCCTCGGCCGCCTCATGCGGGATGATCCCGGCGCGGGCCTCAGCCCTGGCCAGAGCCGCCTCGAAGGCCAGGATCCGCGCGAGGTGGCTCGCCGGCGCGAAGATCGCCGCCAGCGCCGGGGTGGTGTATAGCGCCTCGCTCACGCCGTCGCCGTCCCGTGGGCCCGCGCGGTGCGGGCCTGCAGATCGCGCAGCACGGCGAGCTCCTGCTCGCTCGGCGCCTCGGTCTCGGCCAGTTCTGGAGCGAAGCGCAGCGCCCAGCCCGTGTTGGCCTGGACCTGCTCGCGGGTGACGCCCGGGTGCAGGGCGACGACCGTCAGCTCCTTGCTCAGGGGGTCGGGCTTCATCACGCACAGGTCGGTGATCACCAGCGTGGGGCCGTGGGTTTGCAGCCCGAGGCGCTTGCGGTGGTCGCCGCCCTCGCCGTAGCCGAACGAGGTGACGAAGTCGACCCGCTCGACGAAGCTGCGCTTGCTCTGGGCCATCACCACATAGGTCTGCCGGCAGTGAGCCGCGATCTCGGGCGCGCCCCCGCCCCCCGGCAGGCGCACCTTCGGACGGGCGTAGTCGCCCACGACGCTGGAGTTGATGTTGGCGAACTTGTCGAGCTGGGCCCCGCCGAGGAAGCCCACCGAGATCCGCCCGCCCTGGAGCCAGTACTGGAACATCTCGGGCACCGAGACGGTGCAGCGGGCGGTGGTACACAGCTCGGGGTCGCCGATCGAGAGCGGCAGCACGTCGGGCCGGGTGCCGATGGTGCCCGACTCGTAGATCAGGGTGAGGTTCGGGGCGTGGGTGAGCCGCGCCAGGTTGCAGGCCTGGGACGGCGCGCCGATGCCGACGAAGCAGACATCCTCGTTGGTCAGGGCGCGTGAGGCGGCGACGGCCATCATCTCCTGGGTGCTGTAGCTCATTGGGCGACCTCCCCGCGCAGGACGTGCTCGTCCATCCAGCGCAGAAAGCTCTCGCGCTCGCGGGCGATCGTGTCCCAGGCGGTGTAGAAGGCGTTGTCGCGACCGTAGTAGCCGTGGGCGTAAGAGGGGCGGGCCCCGCCCGGCACCTCGGCGATCGCCGTCACCGTCCAGTGGGGCAGCACAACCGAGTTGGGGCTGGGCTGGCGCAGGTCGTCCACGATCTCCTCGACGGTGACGAGGGCCTGCCGGGCGGCCAGCACAACCTCTTTCTGCACGCCGACGATGCCCTCGAGCAGCACATTGCCCTCGCGGTCGGCCCGCTGCGCGTGGATGATCGCCAGGTCGGGCCGCAGCGCCGGCACGGCGGCGAGCTGCTCGCCCGTAAAGGGGCAGGCGACGAACCTGATGTTCGGGTTATTGCCGACCAGGTCCGAGCCGTAGTAGCCCTTGAACAGCGCACACGGCAGCCCGGCCGCTCCGGCGTGATAGGCGTTGGCCATGGCGGCGTGGCTGTGTTCTTCGATCTCAAGCGGGCGCGGCCAGCCTTGCTCGACGGCGTCGCGCAGGCGGTGGAGCGAGCCGACGCCGGGGTTGCCGCCCCACGAGAAGACCAGCTTCCGCGCGCAGCCCATGCCGATGAGCTGGTCGTAGACCAGGTCGGGGGTCATGCGGATCAGGGTCAGGTCGCGGCGGCCCTGGCGGATGATCTCGTGGCCGGCGGCGAAGGGGATGAGGTGGGTGAAGCCCTCCAGGGCCACGCTCATCCCGTCGCGCAGGTAGCTGGCAACGGCCTCGGAAAGGGACAGAAACCTGGGCATCAGGTCACCTCGCCGCTCAGGTTGAAGAAGACCGTCTCGCCCTCACCCTGCAGCACAAGCTCGATCCGGTAGAGCACCGTCGCGCCGGCGTCCTCGCGGCGGGCGAGCAGGGTGCCGCGGCGCTCTTCGGGCACGCGCAGCAGGATCGGGTCGGCGGCGGTCGCGGGGTCGTCGGCGAAGTAGATCCGCGTGAAGAGGTGATTGAGCAGGCCGCGCCCGAACACCGCGACGCAGATATGGGCCGCCTGCGCGGTCGTGGCGTCGTAGGGCACCGGGCCGGGCCTGACGGTCTCGAACCAGAAGCGCCCATCGGCGTCGGTGCCGGTGCGCCCGAAGCCGGTGAAGGCGGGGTCGAGCGGCAGATCGCGGGTGTCGAGGGGGTGGTTGTAGCGCCCGGCGGCGTTGGCCTGCCAGATCTCGAGCATGGCGTCGGGGACGCCCACGCCGTCGCCGTCAAGCACGCGGCCCTCGATGCGGATGCGCTCGCCGGCCGTGTCGGCGCCGACCAGGGTCGGCGTGTGGGCATCCTCCCGCAGCAGGCAGTCGTGGAAGAAGGGGCCGACCGTCTGCGACGCGGTGAGGTAAGAGCTCTTGAGCATCACTTCACCTCGCCATTCTCGAAGGGCGTGGAGGCGGGCCCGCCCAGCACGATATCCCAGCGCCAGCCCAGGGCCCACTCGGACTGGGTGAGCGTGTGGTCGTAGGCGGCGATCAGGCGCTGCCCGGCCTCGGCGGGGACGCTGGCGAAGATCGGGTCCTGGAAGAAGAGCGGGTCGTCCTGGAAGTACATCTGGGTGATCAGACGCGTGCCCCAGGCCGGGCCGAAGAGCGAGAAGTGGATGTGCGCGGGCCGCCAGGCATTCGGGTGGTTCTTCCAAGGGTAGGCGCCCGGCCTGACGCTCATGAAGCGGTAGACGCCCTGCGCGTCGGTGAGGCAGCGGCCGATGCCGAGGAAGTTGGGGTCGAGGGGCCCGGGCCACTGGTCGCGCTTGTGGACGTAGCGCCCGGCGGCGTTGGCCTGCCAGACCTCGACCAGGGTGTGGGGGATGGGGTTGCCCGCGGCGTCCAGCACGCGCCCGCTCACGATGATGCGCTGGCCGATCGCCTCGCCGCCCGTGCCGGCATTGCGCGTCAGGTCGGCGTCCTCGGGGGTGACCGCGCTGACGGTCGGGCCGGGGCCGGTGAGCTCGGAGAGCGTCAGGGGCACGTCGATCAGCGGCAAGCCGGGGGCGCGCTTCAGGGTCGAGCGGTAGGCCTCGTAGAGGAAGGGCGGGAAGATCGCCGCGTCGCCGCGCACAATCGCCCCGATGCTGGTGGTGCTCATGGGTGCTCCGTTTCGTTAGACGGGGGGCCGCCCGCGAGGACGGCTTTCGCGAGGGCGATTGCGCTATTGGCGGCGGGCACGCCGGCGTAGACGGCGACGTGCATCAGGGCCTCGCGCACCTGCTCGGGGGTGGCGCCGGTGTTGGCCGTGGCCCGCAGGTGCAATCCCAGCTCCTCGTGGCGGCCGAGGGCGGCCAGGATGGCGATGGTGATCAGGCTGCGCGTGGGCCGGTCCAGCGCGTCCCCTGCCCAGAGCGTGCCCCAGGCCGTCTCGGCGATGAAGCGCTGGAATGGCGCATCGAACTCCGTCTTGTTCGCCTCGGCGCGCTCGACGTGGGCGTCGCCAAGGACCTGGCGGCGCACGCGCATACCCTCGTTGTAGCGGTCGTCGCTCATAAAGCCTCTCAGGCTGGCGCGATGCCGGTATAGTTCTCGGCGATGCTCGTCGCGGCGGCGCGCGAGCCGACGGTGTAGCGTAGCTGCGAGAGCTGCATCTGGTGCTGGAAGCCGCCGTCGTCCTCGCCGAAGCGGTGGAGCATGCTGGTCATGTACCACGAAAAGTGCTCGGCGCGCCAGACCCGCCGCAGACAGGTGGCCGAGTAGGCCGCCAGCAGCTCGTCGCGGCCCCCGTGGTAGCGGGCGGCCAGAGCCGCGCCCAGCACGCGCACGTCGGCCAGGGCCAGGTTCATGCCCTTCGCGCCCGTGGGCGGCACCGTGTGCGCGGCGTCGCCGGCCAGGAAGAGCCGCCCGTACTGCATCGGCTCGACCACGAAGCTGCGGAAGGCGGTGATGCCGCGCTCGAAGATCGGGCCGTCATTGATCGGCGCGCCGTCGGCCAGGTCGAGGCGAGCGTGGAGCTCGGACCAGATCCGGTCGTCCGACCACTGCTCGATGCGGTCCTCCAGCGGGCATTGCACATAGAGCCGACTGACGGTGGGCGAGCGCATGCTCTGGAGCGCGAAGCCGCGCTCGTGGTAGGCGTAGATCAGCTCGTCCGAGGCCGGCGCCGCGTGGGCGAGGATGCCGAGCCAGGCGAAGGGGTAGATCTTCTGGTAAACGGTGAGCACGCCCTGGGGGAGGCTGGCCCGGCTCGCCCCGTGGAAGCCGTCGCAGCCGGCGATATAGTCGCAGGTCAGCTCGTGGGGCTCGCCCCCGTGGCGGAAGCGCACGCTCGGGCGCTCGCCGTCGAGCCCGTGGAGCGTGACCTCGCTGACCTCGAAGAGGATCGGGGCGCCCTGCTCCAGCCGAGCGGCGATCAGGTCCTTCACCACCTCCTGCTGGCCATAGACCGTGATCGCGCTGCCGCCGGTCAGCGCGTGCATGTCGATGCGATGGCGCTCGCCGGCGAACTGCAGGTAGAAGCCGTGGTGGACGAGACCCTCGCGGCGCATCCGCTCGCCCACGCCCAGCTCGTTGAGCAGATCGACCGTGCCCTGCTCGAGCACGCCGGCCCGCACGCGCCCCTCGACATAGGCCCGGTCGCGGTGCTCCAGCACCACGCTCTCGATCCCATGCCGGCGCAGCAGGTGGGACAGGGCCAGCCCCGCCGGCCCCGCCCCAATGATCGCAACCTGTGTATGCATGCTCCCTCCCTAGTGCGGAAACCGGCGAGCTTTCTGGATCATAACGGCTGGCCGGAAGCGTGAGGACGTGCTGCCGCGGCCTTCATCCTTCATCCTTCATTCTTACGCTAGATAAACTGGCGTCCGCCGTCGACGATCAGGGTCTGCCCGCTGATGAAGTCGCTGGCGGGCGAGGCGAGGAAGAGGGCGGCCCCGGCCATGTCGTCGGGGTAGGCGGCGCGCTTGATCGCGCCCCGGTTCACGCCATAGCTGGCCGCGTCCTCCATCAGGCCGAGGCTGGCGTCGGTGAGGGTGAAGCCCGGCGCCAGGGCGTTGACCGTCACGCCGTGGTCGCCCGCCTCGCGGGCCATCGTGCGGGTCAGGGCGATCAGCGCGCCCTTCGAGGCGACGTAGTGGGCCCAGAGGGGCGAGCCGCTGAAGACGGTGGCCGAGGCCACGTTGACGATCTTGCCGCGCCCGCGCTGCCGCATCGCCGGGAAGACGGCCTTGGAACAGAGCCAGGCGCCCTTGAGGTTGACCGCCAGCACGCGGTCCCACGCGGCCTCGTCCAGCTCCCAGAAGGGCAGGCGCTCGAGCCCGGCATAGATCGCCGCGTTGTTCACCAAGATGTCGATCCCGCCGCCCCAGCCGACGGCCCGCTCGGCCATGGCCTCGGCCGAGGCGCCGAGCGTAACATCCACAGCGACGGCGATGGCCCGCCCGCCCCGCTCGGCCACCTCGCCGGCCACGGCCTCGGCCCCCGCCTCGTTGCGGTCGGCGGCGACCACATGGGCGCCTGCCGCTGCGAAGGCGAGGGCGAAGCTCCGCCCCAGCCCGCCGGCCGCGCCGGTGATCACCGCCACCTGTCCCGCGAGCGTGTCATGCCCCATCCTCGCCCCCCTCCGCGTAGCGGCGGCGGGTTGCCGCCAGGATCGACCGGGCCAGACTCGCGCCCTGTGGCGTCAGCATCCAGCCGGCGATCTTCGACTCGACGTAGTCCATGAACGCGCCCGGCTCCTGGCCGACCCAGCCCCGGCAGATGCGCACGCCGCTCGCCGTGAAGCGCCAGAGCTTGTCGGCGTCCTTGACGATGGCGTCCTCCAGCGAGAGGGCCTCTTTGCGGCTGTCGTGCCCGTCGATGATCGCGACGATCCGCTCGCTCAGCGCGGGGTCGTAGCCGAGCTCGGCCAGGAGCGCGCGGGCCCGCGCGGCCCCCTCCAGCTCATGGAGCCGGGTCACGTCGGCGTCCCAGCCCCGGGGCGAGCCCGAGAGGCCCTGCATCTGCGTCTCCTCGGGCAACCCGAAGTAGCCGATGTCGTGCAGCAGGATCGCCGGCAGCACCACCGCCGCCTCGGCGTCGGGGTAGTGGGCCAAGAGCTCCTTCGCCAGGGCGTACGACTCCGGCATGTGCACCTCGCCTGAGCGCGTCTGCCAGTACGGCTCCGCCGCCGCATAGATCCGGTCGTAGATAGTGCTCATGATACCCTACAGCCCGAGGTAGATCGACTTCAGCTCGAGGTACTCGTCGAGGCCGTGGCGCGACTTCTCGCGACCGATCCCGCTCTCCTTCACCCCGCCGAAGGGGACGAGGTGGTACGAGCGATGGATGTTGTTGACCCAGACCGAGCCGGCCTCGAGGGCCTCGGCGGCCCGCAGGGCCCGACTGGTGTCGCGGCTGAAGACGTAGCCGGCCAGGCCGTAGGGCGAGTCGTTGGCCAGGCCGATCGCCTGCTCCAGATCGTCCACCGGCATCACGCCGACCACCGGCCCGAAGGTCTCCTCGGTCATGATCGCCATGCCGTGGTCGGCGTCGGCGATCACCGTGGGCGGGAAGAAGAAGCCGCCGTCGTACACACCCCCCCTGAGGCGGGCGCCGCCGCAGACTACGCGCCCCCCCTTCGCCAGGGCGTCGGCCACGTGCTGTTCGCTGGTGCGGAAGATCTTCTCGTTCACCAGCGGGCCGAGCTGCACATTCGGCTCAAGCCCATCGCCCACGGCCAGCTGCTCGGCGCCGGCCGCGAGCCGTGAGACGACCGTATCGTAGACGGCGCGCTGGGCGTAGATGCGGTTCACGCGGTAGCAGAACTGCCCGCTATTGGCGAAGGCGTGGCGCACCAGGGCCGGGATGGCCGTGGCCAGATCGGCGTCGTCGCAGAGGATGGCCGGGCACTGGCCGCCCATTTCCAGGGTCACGCGCTTGGCGGTGGCGGCGGCCAGGGCGGCGATGCGCTTGCCGGCCGCGCTGCTGCCGGTGAAGGCCACTTTGCGCGGCGTCGGGTGGGTGACCAGGGCCTGGCCCAGCTCGGCGCCGGTGCCGGTGACCACGTTGAATACGCCCGGGGGCAGGCCGGCGGCGCTGAACAGCTCGGCGAGACGCAGGGTGGTGAGGGGCGTGTCCTCGGCCGGCTTGGCGACCACGGTGCAGCCGGTGACAAGGGCGGCCCCGAGCTTGAAGGTGAGCAGGGTGACCGGGTAGTTGAAGGGCGCGATCGCCACCACCACCCCGACCGGCTCCTGCACCACCAGCACCCGCTCGTCGGGCTCGCCGACCATCGGCAGCTCGCCGCGCAGGCGCAGACCTTCCTCAGCGTAGTAGTCGAGCAGCTCGGCCGAGCGCTCGATCTCCTGGCGCGCCCCGGCCAGGGGGCGGCCCAGCTCCAGGGTCAGGGTGCGGGCCAGCTCGTCGGCGTGGGCGCGCATGGCGGCGGCGCAGGCTTTCTGCAGGGCGACGCGCCGGGCCATGGGCAACCGCCGCCAGGCGGGGAAGGCGCGGGCCGCCGCGGCGACGGCCCGCTCGGCGTCGGCGGCCGTGCCGGCGGGGACGCTGTCGAGCAGGGCGCCGTTGGCGGGGTTGTGGACCGCGATGCGCTCGCTGCCGCTCGAGGCGGCCCAGGCTCCGTCAATAAAGTGTTCCATCGCATACCTTGCTGATTGGCCATGGGAGGGC
>CAZKTU010000019.1:5668-8229 GCA_964555675.1 uncultured Oscillochloris sp. | reverse complement strand
GCCCTCCCCGAAACCTCGCCCCGCAAGCCCAACCGGGCAGGTTGGACTTGCATTAAAGCAGCACATCGCAGCGCAGGGCGGCCCGCGAGGCGGCGAGGTCGGCGGCGGCGGTCTCGCGCGACCAGGGCCGGAAGAGCTGGCCGGCGATCTCGCGCTCGAGGCGCGCGGCATACTGGCCGGGCGTGAGCTTGAACCAGTCGCAGGCCACCGCGATCCCGGCCGCGGTGAAGCGCCAGAGCTTATCGGCGTCCTTGAGCAGCTCGTCCTCGAGCGAGTGGGCATCCTTGCGTGTGTCGTGGCCGTCGATCACCGCCGCCACCCGCTCGACGAGGGCGGGCGGGTACTCCAGGGCCGCCAGGAGCTCGCGGGCGATCCGCACGCCTTCACGCTCGTGGAGGCGGCGCACGTCGCTCTCCATCATGTTCGGGCCGAAGCCCTGCTCGAAGATCGCGCGCTCGTCGATCACCGCCCAGCCGACATCGTGGAGGATGATCCCGGGCAACACCACGTCGGGGTCGGCCGCAGGGTGCTCGGCGCAGAGCTGCAGCGCGTAGCCGTACGAGAGGGGGACGTGGATATCGTTCTTGCGGGCCCGCAGGTAGGGCAGGGCCGCGCGCCAGATCGGGTCGTAGCGCTCCACCGCTTCCTCCGCTTGGTCGTTCTGGCCGCCGCGGGCGGCTAGAACGAGAGGATCGTCACCTCGCCGGTATTGCCGTCCACCCTGATGCGCTGGCCGGTTTTGATCGCCGTGCTGGCCGAGCCGGTGCCGGTCACGGCGGGCAGCCCGTACTCGCGGCAGACGATCGCGGCGTGGGACATCATGCCGCCGATATCGGTGACGGTGGCCCTGATGCGGGCGAAGACCGGGGCCCAGCTCGGCGCCGTCACGCGCGTGATCAGGATCTCGCCCTCCTGGATCAGCTCCAGGTCGTCTGCGTTATGCACCACCCGGGCCACGCCCTCGACCATGCCGGGCGAGGCGGCCATGCCGGTGAGGGTGCCATCCTGCTCGCCGCCGTGGAGCCACTTGTCCACCCGGTCGCTGGTGATGCCGTAGAGCATGATCGTGAAGGGCTCGGTCACCACCGCCGGGGGCTCGTTGAGGGCGGGCAGCGGCGGCCTGCTGGCCAGGGCGTCGACGATGGCGCGGCGGCGCTTGATCTCGCCGGGCCAGTGCCACGGGCCGATCGAGTCGGCGCCGACGGCCCAGCCGTTGCCGTAGTCAAACAGCACCTGCTGCAGCTCGTCGCGGCGCAGGTAGAACATGTCGTCCTCGCTGTGCCAGAAGCCGGCGCCAACCAGCACCCGGCTCAGCTCGCGCATTTTGCGCCAGAAGACCGACATCGTCCAGTGCTCGATGTAGAAGTTGTGGTTCTCGACGTAGGGGAAGACCACACGGGCCAGGCCGAGCTTGCCGTGGAAGGCCTCGCGGGCGCCGTCGTCGGGCAGTAGCTCGGCGTACTCGCTGGTGATGCGGTCGCGCTCGGCGGCGATCTTCGCCGTGGGCCGGGCGATCTCCTGGCCGGCCTCTACGCGGGCGATGTAGTCGCGCAGGTAGCCGAAGGGGATCTCGAGGTGGTCGAGCCAGATCTTGTCGGTGGAGTAGAAGCCGGTGCCCGCCGAGTAGTTGAACCAGGGGTGCTTGGCCTGCTCCCAGGCGCCGACCCAGGTCGGGCCGTTGGGCCGCGCCGCGCAGGCCGCCAGGGCCTCGGCCACGGTGCCCTGCTTCAGGGCGTCGGCGACGCCGAGCTGCACGGCCAGCTTGGCCAGCTGCTTCAGCTCATCGTCGGGGCGGAACAGATCGACCTCGATGCCCTGGACCATCCTGGCGATGGCCTGGTCGGGGATGCCGGGGAAGGTCTGCTTGCAGAAGCCGAAGAAGTCCAGGTAGGCCACATAGCCCAGGTTGAGGAACTCGAAGTGGTACTGCCAGGCCTTGTAGCAGAGCTCGATCGCCAGGTTGTAGTTGTGAATCAGGTCGAAGGTATTGTCGAGGCCGCGGCCCTCGGTGACCCACTCGTCAGGGACGCGGTCCGGCAGGGGCGTGAAGTGAATATTCTCCAGGTCGGCGATCACGCCGCGGACTTTGCCGTGCCACTGCTCGAGGAGCTGGTTCCAGTTCTGGAAATAGTGGCCCGCCCGCTCGAGGAAGAGCGGCACGCGCTCGGCGATCAGCTCGGGCTCCACAGCCACCGGGCTCATGTAGACGTAGCCGTTGAGGATGCGGTAGTCGATGCCGTTGGCCGGCGGGATCTTATAGACGCGGGTGTTGTACTGGCCCAGGCACTTGATCGCGAACTCGACCCCGATCGTGTCGAAGGGGCGGAAGACCGAGGGCCAGTGCTGCGAGTCGCAGAACCAGAAGCGCCCCTCCTCCTGCGCCTTGCGGTCCTCGCGGAAGGTGAGAAAGTACGGGTAGAGCTGCTCCCACCCCTCGGCGCCCTCCGGCGCCTGAACCTCGTAGGGGCTGATAAAGCGCTTGCCGACTGTGGTCACGGGAACCTCCTTTGGTTCGCTGCTGGTGGACGACGCGGCGTCCTGCTTGGTGGTGGCGGGGCTAC
>CAZKTU010000019.1:2938-5568 GCA_964555675.1 uncultured Oscillochloris sp. | reverse complement strand
CTACTTCTTGGCGTTGAGCGGGTTGAGCAGGGTGTGGAGCAGGCTCTGCATGCCGGTCTGATAGAGTGCGGGGTCGGCGGGGCGCTGCGCCTTCTGGCTCCAGACCGTCTCGGGGCGACTCTGGAGCAGCACCACGCTCTGGTCCGCCGGCAGGTCGGCGTCCACCGCCCACTCGATATCCTGGGGCGTGCCGTAGTGGCGCTCGGCCCGTTTCGCCAGGCTGGCCACGGCGAGCAGCTCGGCGTTGCTGAGCGAGGGCTGGCTCTGGCGCGCCGGCTCCACCTCGCGCTGGACGACGCGCAGCCCATCGACGTCGGCCACCAGCTCGATCGGCTTGGCGACGACCTTGCGGCCCACGACCTCCAGCATCACCTTGTCGACGACGAAGTTGTCGGGCGTCACCTCGCCCGAGACGACCAGCTCGCCGAGGCCCCAGCTCGAGTCGATCACGATCTTCGAGCGGTCGCCGGTGAGCGGGTTGAGGGTCATGGCCACCCCGGCGGCGCGGGCGTTGACCATCTTCTGCACCGCCACACTCATCAGGACCTGCTCGTGGTCGATGCCGTGGTCGATGCGGTAGGCGATCGCGCGGGTGGTGAACAGGCTCGACCAGCACTTGCGCACGTGGGCCACCACAGCGTCGGCGCCGACGACCCAGAGGAAGGTGTCCTGCTGGCCGGCGAAGCTGGCGTTCGGCAGATCCTCGGCCGTGGCGCTGGAGCGCACCGCCACCGGCAGGTCGGCCACGCCGACCCGCGCGCAGAGGGCCGCGTAGCTGTCGCGGATGGCCGCCTCGACCGGGCCGGGGATGGGTGTGGACTCGATCAGGGCGCGGAGGGCCTGGCTGGCGAGCTCTTCGCTATGGACGTCGCCCGTGGTGATCTGGCCGAGCAGCTCGTGGATGCGCTCGCGGACGCCCTCGGCCTCAATCAGGGCCCGATAGGCCGCCGTGGTGACGGCGAAGCCGGGGGGCACCGGGGCGCCGGCCTTGAGCATCGCGCCGAGGCTGGCGCACTTCCCGCCGACCAGGGCCAGATCGTCCTGGCCGCACTGCTCGAAGGGCAGCACATGGGCCGCCGGCACCTCCCACTCGGCCCAGACGTGATCGGGGCCGCGGAACGAGGTGTTGGGCGAGAAGGTGAACTGCTGGTCGGGGACGAGGCGCAGGCCGGGCAGGCGGCGGGTCAGCTCCTCCAGCACCACCCGCGCCTCCAGGCGGGCCAGGGGCGCGCCGAGACAGTAGTGGATGCCGAAGCCGAACGCGAGGTGCTCTTTGGCATTCTCGCGCTGGATATCGAGGCGGCCCCCGTCGGCGAAGGCCGTATCGTCGCGGTTGGCCGAGCCGAGCAGCAGCAGCAGCTTCGAGCCGGCGGGCAGATCGACCCCGGCCACCTGGGTGTCGCGCTTGGCCAGGCGACGCCACGCGAAGACGGGCGGGCCGAAGCGCAGCAGCTCCTCGACCGCGTTGGGGATCAACCCCTCGTCGGCGCAGAGGGCCTCCCACTGAGCGCGGTGGGTCAGCAGCTCCTTGAGGCCATTGCCGAGCAGATTGGTCGTGGTCTCGTGGCCGGCGGTGAGCTGGCCGTAGCAGAGCGAGACGATCTCGTGCTTGCTGATCGACTGATCGCCCTCCTGGTAGAGCCGCACCAGCTCGCCGGGGAGGTCGTCGGTGGGGTGGGCGAAGCGGTCGGCCACGAGCCGTTCGCAATACTGCCAGTACTTCACCAGGTTGAGGGCGTGCTCGACCTGCTCCTCGACGGGCCGGTCGCCGAAGTTGAGCAGCACGCGGCTGTTGGCCCACAGCTTCACGCTCGGCACATCGGCCTCGGGGATGCCGAGCATGCGGAAGATCACCAGGGCGGGCAGATCGTAGGCCAGCTGGCCCACCAGGTCGGCGCGGCCGTCGCGGGCGAAGGCGTCGATCATGCGGATCGCCGTGGCGCGGATGAAGGGCTCGAGCTGCTGCACGCGCCGCGGCGTGAAGGCCTTGTTGATGAAGCGGCGCAGGCGCGTGTGGTCGGGCGGCATACGGCCCGAGAGGCCCGAGTTGCCGGTGAAGCCGCCCGCCTCCAGCACCTGCTGCACCTCGGCGGGGCGGGGCTTGTAGGGCGTCTGGGTGACCTCGGAGGAGAAGGTCTCGTGGTCGCGGAAGACGGCCTTGATGTCGTCGTAGCGCGTGACGACCCAGTAGCCGAGGGCGGCGCTGTAGAAGATCGGCTCCTCGCTGCGGGCCTGGGCGTAGAGCGAGAACGGGTCGCTGATGTCGAAGGCGTCGAAGCGCTCGGCCATCCGAGCATGCGGGCAACCCACAGCTGCCTGGTCGGCAGCTTCGCGCGAGTCAGCGGTCGTCATGACTCTCCTCCGGTCCGTTCGCACGGCGTCGCATTCATTGCGTATCTGGTCACAAATATCGGCGGTGAATGAATAATATACCGCCGATCTTTGGTTTCTCTTTGGTTTTTCGCGCGTTGCCACCTGATGCTGTGTTAGGGAGAGTACCAGGGAGGTCTTGCCTGGAAACCGCTCCTCGCGGAAGGGTCGCAGGGAGGGCAAGCCCTCCCTGAAAACCTCATTGCGGGTGGCTCGCAAGCATGGCTTGCGAGCCTTAGCCGTGAAGTTCGGCGCGGAGC
>CAZKTU010000019.1:0-2838 GCA_964555675.1 uncultured Oscillochloris sp. | reverse complement strand
CGGGTGGCTCGCAAGCATGGCTTGCGAGCCTTAGCCGTGAAGTTCGGCGCGGAGCTGCTGGTAGAGGGCGGCGAACTCGGGCGATGGAGCGCCGAGCTGGGCCTGGTCGAGGAGGTGACAGTAGAGGCGGTACTGGCGGTCGACGGCGTCGCGGCGTCGGGCGGCGTGGAGCGCGAGGAGCTTCTCGCGCTGGGCCGCCTCGCTGGTGGGCTCGATCCGCAGGGCCCGATCGGCGTAGCTCAGGGCGGCCGCGACCCGCCCCTGGGTGCGGTGGATGGTGGCGATGCCGTAGAGGAGCTTGACGAACATGTCGCGGAGCCAGTAGCGGCGGCCCCAGAACCAGTCGTCCTCGGCGAAGTCGGCATACTGCTGGGGGATGTCGGCCAGATAATCGCCGGTGTACAGGCGCTCGGCCGACTCGTAGCAGATCAGGGCCTGGTCGAAATCAGCCTCGCGCAGCAGCCGGGCGCCCCGGTAGCAGAGCTCCTGGAACATGGGCAGATCGATCCAGGTGTGGGGCGGCACGGCCAGGTAGTAGCGGCCCTGCTCGTTGAGGACGAAGGGCGAGGCGCGCCGGCTGCCGATGCCGGGGCTGAGCACCTCGCGCAGCCCGTTGACGACGTGGTAGAGCCGATTGTGGGCGGCCGCCCCGTCGGCGGCGTCGGGCCAGAGCAGGGCCGTCAGCTCCTCGGCGCCCGCCCCCATCTCGCCGCGGTAGAGCAGGAAGGCGAAGAGGGTCTTCATCTTGCGGGTGGCGGCCCGACCAATCTGCCAGCGCACCTGTTCGCCATTCTCGCGGTAGACCCGCAGCTGGCCGAAGCAGCGGATCTTCCACTGACCCTGGTCGCTCTTCTGGGCGAAGAAGAGCGCGGGCGCCTCCATGGCATAGACGGGCTGGGCCTCGGCGGGCGCGCGTTCCGGCGCGCGCAGGCCGCCTGAGGGCTGCGCGAGCGGCCCATCGGCGGGGCCGGGCTGGACTGAGCCGAGCCAGTGGAGGAACTGGGCGCGATCGTCGCGGCGCCGGTACACCTCAGGCGGCACGAAGTAGGGGTTCGCCTGGCAACTGCCCAGGCCGAGGAGAGCCTGGTGCATATGCAGGCTCGCCAGCAGCTGAGAGTCGAGGTGAGTGGTGATGTTGTACAGGCAGACAGCCCGGGCGCCCTGCTGGTGGAGCAGCTCGTGGAGGGCGGCCTCGTACTCGCGCAGATAGACGGCGCCCGACGGCGAGCGGATCGCCCAGGTCATCTCGACCAGGAGCAACACAGGCCGATTGCCCTGCCCGGGCGTCAGCCGCAAGAGCTCCTCGAGGGCCGCGATGATCGGCGCGACCCGCACCGGCGAGGCGTGAAAGCCGAAGCTGGCCGAGGCGACCACGGCCCCCTCGGCGACCTCGAGCCCACGAGCCTGGAGCGCGCCGGCCACCTGGCTGGGCAGATGCTCATCGGCGATATAGCGCCACGCTCCGCCCTGCGCGGCTTGCCGGGCCAGCACCTGGGCGCAGATCTCCCACAGGGCTTCTCCGTGGGTATAGTAGATGACGTCGTGCTGTGTGCTGAACATGGTTGAACCGGGCAAGAGCACCTCTGGCGGCTCTGCTTGCTTCCGGCGAAGCCCCTTGAGCCTGGCAGTATAGCCGAAACGGCCGACGAGCAGAAGCGCTGCGACAGGCTCGCACACCCCAGGTGCTCCGCTGCTTCGCGCGGGCTACTCGTGGCGCAGGGCCTGGATGGGGTTGAGCCGGGCGGCGCGCCGGGCCGGGTAGATGCCGAAGAACAGCCCCACCGCCATCGAGAAGCCCACCGCAATCAGCACGGTGCTCGCCGTCACCGGGGCGTTCAGCAGCCCCAGCAGCGTGATCGTCAGCGGGATCGCGCTGCCCAGCAGCAGGCCCAGCAGCCCGCCGAAGGTGCTCAGGACCAGGGCCTCGACCACAAACTGCAGCAGGATGTCCTGGCCGCGGGCGCCCACGGCCTTGCGCAGCCCGATCTCGCGGGTGCGCTCGGTGACCGAGACCAGCATGATGTTCATGATCCCGATCCCGCCGACCAGCAGCGAGATCGCCGCCACCGCGCCCAGGAAGACCGTCAGCAGGTCAGTCACCGTGTTCAGCGTGCTGAGCAGCGAGGCCTGGTCGAGCACGTCGAAATCGTCCTCGCTACCATCGGCCGCCAGGTCGTGGCGCTCGCGCAGCAGTTGCTGGATCTGCGCCTGGACGCCCGGAATGTCCGCGCTCGCGGGCACCGCGACGCCGATCGTCGAGACCAGCCAGCCGTTGCCGTCGGGCGTGCGCGCGCCGAAGAGCTGCTGCTGGGCCACCGGCAGCGGCACGAAGACCTGGTCGTCGACCGAGGAGCCGAAGCCGCTGCTGCCCTCCTCGTTGAGCACCCCGATCACGCGGAAGCGCTGGGCGCCGATGCGCACATACTGGCCCACGGCCTCGCCGCTGCCGAACAGCTCGCCCGCCAGGCTGCTGCCCAGCACGGCCACATGGTTGGCCCCGCGAACGTGGCTCTCGTCGATGAAGCCGCCGGCCCGCAGGCTCAGGTTATTGATCTCGAGATACGCGGGCACGATCCCGGTCACGGTGGCGCCCACATCGGCCGCGGGCGCCACCACCTGCAGGCTGCCGCCAAACTGCGGGGCAGGGCCGAGGATGGGCAGATTCAGCCGCCCGATCGCCTCGGCGTCGGCCAGGGTCAGGGTCTGGGCGGCCCCGCTGCTGCCGGGGCCACGGCTGTCGGGCGAACCCGGGAGCACCGTGAGCACATTGGTGCCGGTCGCGGCCACCGAGGCGGTGATCGCGTCGCTGGCGCCGTTGCCGATCGAGAGCAGGGCGAC
>CAZKTU010000018.1:43706-50574 GCA_964555675.1 uncultured Oscillochloris sp. | reverse complement strand
TAGTTGGAGAAGATACGTAACTGGTTACGTATTTCACGTGACGTAGACGGGGCGGCGAGGCGCTACCATCAAAGCATCAGCGAGCGGAGGTCGCGGCGCGCGGCGCCGGACGGACGCCAAGTGTAGAGGAGCGTTGCATGATCGACCGGCCACGTTTCAGCCCGCTGTTTCACGTCGAGATCGCCTCACCAGAGGGCGTCTTCCTGCTCTCGGAGCGCGGCCACTACGTGCTGAAGGGCGAGCTCCACTGCCGGCTGGCGCAGCTGCTCGACGGGCGGCGCAGCGCCGACGAGTTGGTCGATCTGCTCGCCCCGCACGCCAGCGCCGCCCAGGTCTACTACGCCCTGGGCCAGCTCGAGAAGAAGGGCTATCTTGTGCCGGGCGACGCGGCCGAGCACCCCGAGCAGGCCGCCCTGTGGCACAGCCTGGGGGTCGCGCCGCAGACTGCGCGGGCAGCCCTGGCGGCGCGCACGGTGGCCGTCAGGAGCCTGAGCAGTCTGCCCGCCGCGATGCTCGGCGAAGCCCTGGCGGGGCTGGGCCTCAGCGTGGGCCCGGACGAGGCCGGGGCGGCCGACCTGCTGGTGGTGGTGGTCGACGACTATCTGCAGCCTGAGCTGGCGGCGATCAACGCCGAGGCCCAGGCCACGGGCCGCCCCTGGATGCTGGTCAAGCCGATGGGCACGGTGCTCTGGATGGGCCCGATCTTCCGCCCCGGCCAGACCGGCTGCTGGAGCTGTCTGGCCCAGCGCCTGGCGGGCAACCGCGAGGTCGAGAGTTATCTGCAGCGCCGCAAGGGCAGCGCCGAGCCCTTCCTGGTCGCGCGGGCCGCCCTGCCCTCGACCGTGCAGGCCGCCCTGCAGCTGGCGGCGACCCAGATTGCGGTCTGGCTGGTGCGCGGCGCGAACCCCGAGATCGAGGGCCAGGTGCTGACGCTCGAGCTGCCGACTATGACCAGCATGCGCCACGTGCTGACCCGCCGGCCCCAGTGCCCCACCTGCGGCGACGCGACCCTGATGGCGAATGCGGGCTTGCAGCCGGTGACCCTGGAGAGCCGGCCCAAGCAGTTCGTGAACGATGGCGGCCATCGCAACGCCAGCCCCGAGCAGACGGTCAACCGGCTCGGCCACCACATCAGCCTGATCACCGGGGTGATCTCCTTCCTCGAGCGTATGCCCGCCGACGACGAGCGCTTCTTGCACGTCTACATGGCCGGCCATAACTTCGCCTACACCCAGATGAACCTGCACTTCCTGCGCAAAGGCCTGCGCAGCAAGGCGGCCGGCAAGGGTATGAGCGACGCCCAGGCCCGGGCGAGCGCCCTCTGCGAGGCGATCGAGCGCTACTCGGGGCGCTTCCAGGGCGACGAGCCGCGCGTCAGGGCCAGCGCCCGCGAGCTCGGCGACGCGGCCATTCACCCCAATGCGGTGATGGGCTACAGCGAGATGCAGTACGAGCAGCGCCAGATGTGGAACGCGCGCGGCTCGGGCTTCCAGGTCGTGCCCGAGCCCTTCGACGAGGAGTTCCCGATCGAGTGGACGCCCTACTGGTCGTTGAGCGAGCAGCGCCACAAGTACCTGCCGACGGTCTTCTCCTACTATAGCTACCCCCACGGGCCCGAAGAGTTCTTCTCGTGGGCCGAGTCGAACGGCAACGCCGCCGGCAACACCCGTGAGGAGGCCATCCTGCAGGGCTTCTTCGAGCTGACCGAGCGCGACGCGGTGGCGATCTGGTGGTACAACCGGGTGCGGCGGCCCGCCGTCGACCTGGACAGCTTCGGCGAGCCCTACTTCGCCGAGCTGCAGACCCGCTACGCCCGCATGAGCCGCGAGCTGTGGGTGCTCGATATCAGCAACGACCTGGGCATCCCCACCTTCGCGGCGGTCTCGCGGCGCACCGACAAGCCGGCCGAGGACATGCAGTTCGCCTTCGGCTCGCACTTCGACGCCCGCATCGCCGTCCTGCGCGCCCTGACCGAGCTGAACCAGTTCCTGCCCGCGGTGATGCACATGCCCGCCGACGGCTCGGGCAGCTACCAGTTCGACGACCCCGAGAGCATCCACTGGTGGAAGACGGCGAAGATCAAGGATCACCCCTACCTGGCGCCCCACCCGCACCTGCCCGCGCGCCGCGCCGACGACTACGAGCGGCTCTGGACCGACGATGTGCGCGACGATGTGTTGAAGTGCCAGGCCCTGGTCGAGCAGAAGGGCATGGAGCTGCTGGTGCTCGACCAGACCCGGCCCGACATCGGGCTGCCGGTGGTGAAGGTGGTCGTGCCCGGCCTGCGCCACTTCTGGGCCCGCTTCGGCCCGGGGCGGCTCTACGACGTGCCGGTGCAGCTGGGCTGGCTGGCCGAGCCGCTGCGCGAGGATCAGCTCAACCCGATCCCGATCTTTATCTAACACCATGCAACTACAACAGCTACAAGCCAGCGCCACCCTGCTGCGCATCATCGCCCGCGCCGCGCCGCCCCACGAGCGCGCCGACGAGCGCTACTTCGCCCGCGCACTACAACAAGACGAGGGCCGGCTGGCGCAGCGCCGCGCCGGGTGGGCCCAGGCCCTGGGCGCCGCCGAGCCGGCCGAGCTGGAAGGCCTGCTGGCCGCCGCCGGGCTGGACTATGGGCTGCGTGGCCTCGCCGAGGTGGTCGTCGCCGACCCCGAGCAGCTGCCGCCCTGGGCCGAGACCCTGACCAGACTCTGCGCGGGCGAGGCCGAAGGGATCGACCCGCACGACATGTTCGGCCCCTTCACCGCCCTCGGGCGCGAGGAGCTGCGGGCCCTAGACCCGGGCAAGACTCTGCTGACCGACACGGCCCTCGAGCAGGGCCTGGATCTGCTGCGCCGGCGCTTGCTGACCGCCACGAGCCAGGTGCTGAACTACGAGCTGCTGGCGATGGGGCGCAGACCCGACCCGAGCCAGGCCGCGATCGGGCTCTATCTGCAGCTCGGCGCCTCGCTCGACGACTGGCTCAGGCGGCTCGAACTCTACCCGGCCCTGGCCTATGTGATCGCGACGATCTACCGCAACTGGTACGGCTCGCTCGCCGAGCTGATCGCGCGCTACGCCGACGACCAGGCGCTGCTGGCCCGGCGGCTGTTCGGGGGCGAGCGCCCTGGCCCGATCGTCGAGCTACAGGGCGACGCGGGCGACCTGCACAACCACGGCCGCTCGGTGGTGCTGCTGAGCTTCGCCGGCGGCGGGCGGGCGGTCTACAAGCCGAAAGACCTGCGCATCGCCGCGGCCTACATGGAACTGGTCGAGCAGCTCAATCGGGGCGGGCTGCCGCTCGGGCTGCCGACGCGCAGCATCCTGACCAGGCCCGACTATGCCTGGGAAGAGTTTGTCACGCCGGCGCCGTGCAGCGAGCCCGCGCAGATCGCGCGCTTCTACACGCGCATGGGCATGACGATCAGGCTGCTGCAGTTCCTGGAGGCCCGCGACTTCTGGCTGGACAACCTGCTGGCCTGCGGCGAGCAGCCGGTCTTCATCGACCTCGAGATGCTGTTGCAGCCGCGCATGCCACGCTCGACCTCGGCCAGCCCGGCCGAGCGCGAGGCCCAGCGGCACATGGAAGAGTCGGTCGCCTATCTCGGGGCGATCGCCATGCCGACCGTGATCGCGGCCGGGGTGCAGGCCGAAGACCTCGGGGCGCTCAGCGTGAAGCGGCGCTTCCTGACCCCGTTCAAGAGCCCGAGCGCGCCGCGGGGGGGCAGCGCCGGCGCGGCCGACTTCCTGGACTGGGAGCACCCTGAGCACGTCCCGCTGCTGCACGACACACCGGTAGACTCCAGCGCCTACCTGAGCGAGATCCTGGCGGGCTACAGCGCCATGCAGGCCTGCCTGCTCAGCAACCGGGCGGCTCTGCTCGCGCCGGGGTCGCCGCTGGAGCAGATGCAGGCCTTTCCGGTGCGCTTCATTCATCGCGACACCTGGACGAACTACAAGATCCTGCAGGCCAGCCTCGCCCCCTCGCGCCTGCGCGACGGCGTGCGGCGCGAGCAGTTCCTGGTCAACTTGATCCGCGGCATCGAGGGCGAGGCTCCCTCCTGGCAGGAGCGCGCGGTAGTGCGCCACGAGGTCGCCGATCTGCGCGAGTGCGACGTGCCATTCTTCATCGCGATCCCCGCCGAGCGCAGCGTGCGCGGCGTCGATGGCGCGCCAATCGACGACTACTTCGCCGAGCCGGCCTTCGCGCGGTTGCAGGCCCGCGTGGCCGAGCTCGAGCGCTTCGACCTGGCCGAGCAGCGCGACCTGCTGGCGAGCTGCTTCGCGATCGGCCACAGCCCCGCGCCGCCGCCCCCTACGCCGGAGCCGGCGGGCGAACCGCCGCCGTGGCTCGACCTGGCGGTCGCGACTGGCGACGCGATCCTTGCGCAGAGCATCGCGGTCGGCGACGAGCGGGCCTGGATCGGCATGACCTACTTCCCAATGAGCGACTCGCTCACGCTTGACGCGCTGCCCACAGACCTGCTGAACGGCACCTGCGGCCTGGCGATCGTGTTCGCCGACCTCTACCGGGCCAGCGGGCTGGAGCGTTTCCGCGCCGCCGCCCACGCCGCCCTGGCGCCCACACTGCGCCATATCGACGACGCGCCGCTCTGGATGGCCGCGATCGAGCAGCAGCACAAGGCCGGGGGCATCGCCCCGCAACCCAATGGCGCCTTCGTCGGGGTGGGCGCCGCGCTCTACACCCTGGCGCGCTGCGCCGAGGCCCTGGGCGAGCCCGCGCTGCGCGAGCGCGCGCACGCTCTGCTGCTGACGCTGCCCTTGCCCGCGCTCTGCGCAATCGCCCCGCACGACGTCGTCTCGGGCACGGCGGGGCTGCTGCTGGCCAGCCTGGCCTGCCTGGGTGACACGCCCCCGCCGGCCCTGCTCGAGCGGGCCGAGTTCTTGGCCGCGCAGCTGCTGGGGTCGCGGCGGGCCGACGGCAGCCTGCCGCCCCCGCCCTACCCGCCCGAGGCGACGCGGCTGGACGGCCTGCTGGACAGCGCGGCGGGCCTAAGTCTGGGGCTCGCCCGCCTGCGTGGCGTGGCGCCGGGGGCGCCGATGCTCGCCACGGCCACGATGATCGGTGCGCAGCGCGGCGCAGCCGGTACGCTGCTGGGGCGGCTGGCCCTGGCCCTGGCCGGTGCCAACGACCCGACCCTGCAGGCCGAGCTCGACGCCCACCTGGCCGGCGACGCGGCCGAGCAGCTCACCTCAGCCGGGCTGCTCGAGCGGGTCGAGCTGGCCCTGGCGGCCCTGGCGCTCACCGGCGAGCCGCGCTACCGGGGGCTCGCCGAGGCGGCGGGGCGAGCGCTCTGGCAGCGCCGCGAAACCCACGCCACCTGGTTCCCCGAGAGCTTCGCGGCCGACCGCCACAACCTGAGCGCGATCAACGGCGTCGGGGCCGTGGCCCACACCTTCCTCCGGCTCCAAGACCCCGCGGCGACCCGGTCGCTGCGGCTCCTGGCTTGAAACGAGAGGGCAGCATGACGACGATTGAGGCGATGCCTGAGACACTCGCGCCGCCGAGCCCCGCGACACAGCCGCTCATGGACCGGCTCGCGCTGGCCTTCCGCGAGTACGTGCAGATCGAGCACGAGGCCGGTCAGAGCAGGCTGCGCACGCCCTACAACGTGCAGACCCTGCGGGCGCCGGACGCGGGTCTGCTGGCCGCCCTCGCCCGGCTGAGCGGCGTGGGCGCCAGCGCCGACGAGCTCGCCGAGCTGGTGCAGGCCCACGGCGGCGACCTCGCGGTCTTCTACTACCGGCTCGGCCAGTGGAAGAACTGGCGCCTGCTGCGCTACACCCTGCGCAGCGGCGGCGAGCCCTTGCTCACACTCGAGCCGATCGGCTTCGAGTCCGGCCCGACGCCGCAGCCGATCGACCCCGACCAGCCGCTGGTCCTCTCGCGTTTCGCCCTCTTCCGGCGCTTCCAGGAGGCCCTGATCCTCGAGTCGCCCCTGGCGCACGTGCGGATCAGCCTCGCCCCGCGCGCGGCGGCGCTGCTCGGCGCCCTGGCGCAGCCCCACTCGGCCCGTGGCGCGGCCGAGCTGCTGGCCCTGCCGCTCGAGGATGTCGCCGACCTCTTCAGCCTGCTCGCGACCCACCGCCTGCTCGCGCCCCTGGACGCCGAGGGCCAGCCCGCCGAGAGCGCCGACGAGACCTTGCAGCAGTGGAACTTCCACGACCTGCTCTTCCACAGCCGCAGCCGCACCGGGCGCCACGACTACCTCTTCGGGGCCACCTACCGCTTCTTGCAGACGATCGAGCCGCTGCCGGCGGTCAAGCCGCCCATGTCCGAGGAGCTCATCCCCCTCGCCAGGGTCGATATCGAACAGCTCAAGGCCGCAGACCTGCCCTTCACCCAGGTCTTCGAGGAGCGACGCTCGTGGCGCGAGTACGGTGAGACCCCGATCAGCCTGGAGCAACTGGGCGAATTCCTCTACCGGGTCGCGCGCGTGCGGGCGATCGTCCCGCGCTTCTCGAGCCCGGGCCAGGTCTACGAGGCCAGCAACCGACCCTACGCCGGCGGCGGCGCCGGGTACGAGCTAGAGCTCTACCTGAGCGTGAACCGCTGCGACGGCCTCGAGTCGGGGCTCTACCACTACGACCCCCTGAACCACCAGCTCGAGCGGCTGAGCGGACGCACGCGCCTCGTCGAGCAGCTGCTCGAGGACGCCTCGACCTCGGCGGCGCGGCTCTGCGTGCCCCAGGTGCTGATCACCTACGCCGCGCGCTTCCAGCGCATGGGCTGGAAGTACGACAGCATGGCCTACGCGGCCACGCTGAAGAACGTCGGCGCGCTCTACCAGGCCATGTATCTGGTCGCCACAGCCATGAACCTGGCCCCCTGCGGCCTGGGCAGCGGCAACTCGGACCT
>CAZKTU010000018.1:0-43606 GCA_964555675.1 uncultured Oscillochloris sp. | reverse complement strand
CCCTGAACGTCCCCATAGCCAGGATCACGAAAGGATCACCATGGACACCAATCCGGAGCAGATGCAGGAGTACGCCAAGAAGTACGGGCAGATCGTAGCGAAGGCCTGGGCCGACGAGGAGTTCAAGGCGCGCCTGCTGGCCGACCCGGCCGCCGTGTTGCAGGCCGAGGGGCTGGCGGTGCCCGCGGGCGTCGAGCTGCGGGCCGTCGAGAACACCGCCCAGGTCATGTACCTGACTCTGCCGCCCAAGCCCAGCGAGGAGCTCTCGGACGAGCAGCTCAACCAGGTCGCCGGCGGCACGACCGCCAGCAGCGCCGGGACCCTCGGCTCGTTCGCCTGTATCGGCAGCTGCTTCTCGACCGTCGCCACGGCCGCGAGCGCCGGCAGCGCGGGCTGAGCCGTCACGGCAGAGGGTCCCCCACAAAACGGTACTGTACAGCACGGATAAGAAAGGGAGCACCATGGAGTTCAACCAGGAGCAGGCCGAGGAGTACGCCAAGAAGTACGGGCAGATCGTAGCGAAGGCCTGGGCCGACGAGGAGTTCAAGGCGCGCCTGCTGGCCGACCCGGCCGCCGTGTTGCAGGCCGAGGGGCTGGCGGTGCCCGCGGGCGTCGAGCTGCGGGCCGTCGAGAACACCGCCCAGGTCATGTACCTGACTCTGCCGCCCAAGCCCAGCGAGGAGCTCTCGGACGAGCAGCTCAACCAGGTCGCCGGCGGCCTGACGGCCGGCTCGTCGGGCTCGTTCTCGACGTTTGGCACCGTTGGCAGCACGATCAGCAGCGCCTCGTGCGCCGGGACGGTCGGCACCGCCAGCTAGGTGCGCACAAGCCATGCTTGCGGCACGCCAGCCCTCCCGCGACGCGGAAAACGCTATAGCATCGGCACAGCGCCGAATAGTAGGAGATGTCGAGATGGACGTGACTAACGAGCAGCTCGAGGGGAACGCCCGGCAGTTCGGCCAGCTGGTGGCCAAGGCCTGGGCCGACGAGGAGTTCAAGGCCCGTTTCCTGAGCGACCCCGCGGCCGTGCTGCACGAGTACGGCCTGCCCGTCCCGCCCGGGGTCGAGCTGCGCGCCGTCGAGAACACCGACAAGGTCCTGTACTTCGCCCTGCCGCTCCCGCCCAGCGACGAGCTGTCCGACGAGCAGCTCAACCAGGTCGCCGGCGGCTCGAGCGCCAGCACCGCCAGCTCGACCGGGACGATCTCGAGCTTCTGTCTGACCATCGGCACGGTCGGCAGCCTCGGCTCGGCCAGCACCGTAAGTAGCTAGGTCTCAGCACACTGATTGTGCTGAGTGGATGTTTTCGGGAGGGCCATGCCCTCCCGAACCCTCCCGCGACCAGGCTGCAAGCGGGGGTTTCGGGCGCGGTCATGCCCTCCCGAACCCTCGCGCGACCAGAAAGAAGCCCCCATGGCCATGTTTCGCAAAGAGTCCCTGGATCGTCTCTCGGCGCTCGAGGAGCTGGACGAGCTGATGACGGTGACTAGCCCGCGGGGCTGGCTGGCCCTGCTGGCCCTGGGCGGGCTGCTGGCGGCCCTGGTGGTCTGGGCGCTCAGCGCGTCGATTGTGACCACGGTGGGGGGGCGCGGTATGCTCGTGGCGGGGCCGGCGGGCGATCTGAGCGCCACGCTGTATGTCAGCATCGACGAGGCCCGCGAGCTGCGCCAGGGCATGCCCGTGCAGCTCGAGCTGGCGGCGGTGCGCCGCGAGGAGCACGGCCTGCTGCTGGGCAGCGTGAGCCAGGCGGGCGAGCTGCCGGCCAACCAGGCCGAGATGCTCGCCGTGCTCGGCAACGACGCCTATGCGACCAGCCTGGCGGCCGCCGGGCTGCTGGTGCCCGTCGAGGTGAGCCTGGTGCGGCAGCTCGAGACCGCGACCGGCTACCAGTGGACCAGTCCGCTCGGGCCGATCATGAATCTGACCCCGGGCATGACCCTGCGGGGCAGCGTGGTAGTCAGCGACCAGCAGGTGATCAGTTTGATTGTGCCTTAGGAAGAGCGCGATGATCGCACCACAACCAGGCCCGGGCGACCCGAAGCCCTTGCCGGAGCTTCCGCGCAGGCGTGTCCGCACGCCCACCGTGCTGCAGATGGAGGCGGTCGAGTGCGGGGCCGCCGCCCTCGGCAGCGTGCTCGGCTACTACGGGCGCATCGTGCCCCTCGAAGAGCTGCGGGTGGCTTGTGGGGTCGGGCGCGACGGCAGCAAGGCCAGCAATGTGGTCAAGGCCGCCCGCAGCTACGGCCTGGCCGCCAAAGGGCTGCGCAAAGAGCTGGGCGGCCTGAGCAAGCTCGCCCTGCCCTTCATCGTCTTCTGGAACTTCAACCACTTCCTGGTGGTCGAGGGCTTCGACGCCGGCAAGGTCTATCTGAACGACCCGGCCTCGGGGCCGCGCACCATCACGCTCGAGGAGTTCGACCGCGGCTTCACCGGGGTGGTCCTGACCTTCGAGCCCACCGAGAGCTTCGTCAAGGGCGGCGCGAAGCCGAGCACCGTGGGGGCGCTCGCCCGACGCCTGCAGGGGTCAGGGCCGGCCCTGCTCTACATTGTGCTGGCGAGTGTGGCCCTGGTGCTGCTCGGGCTGGTGACCCCCGCCTTCACGCGGGTCTTCGTCGATCAGTACCTGGTGGCGCGCCAGGGCGACTGGTTGCCGCTGCTGCTGGGCGGTATGGCCCTCGTCGCCGTGCTCACCGCCCTCTTCACCTGGCTCCAGCAACGCTACCTGCTGCGTCTCGAGACCCGGCTGGCCCTGAGTAGCTCGGGGCGCTTCTTCTGGCACGTCCTGCACCTGCCGGTGGTCTTCTTCACCCAGCGCTCGGCGGGCGAGCTGAGCAACCGCGTGGCCCTCAACGACAAAGTGGCGGGGGTGCTCGCGGGCGACCTGGCGACCAACCTGCTCGGCACGGCCCTGGTGGTCGTCTACGCCCTGCTGATGCTGCAGTACGACCTGGTGCTGACCGTGCTGGCGGTGGTCTTCGCCGCGCTCAACCTGCTGGCCCTGCGCTACGTGGCCCGCAGCCGGGTCGACCAGAACCAGAAGCTGCTGCAGCAGCGCGGCCAGCTCATGGGCGCCGCCTTCAACGGCCTGCAGACGATCGAGTCGCTGAAGGCCAGCGGCGCCGAGAGCGACTTCTTCGCCCGCTGGAGCGGCTACCTGGCCAGGGCCATGAACGCCGAGCAGCGCCTGGGCCTCTCGACCCAGATCCTCGCGGTGGTGCCCAGCTTGCTCACGGCCATCCTCACCGCCAGCGTGCTGGTGGTCGGCGGGCTGCGGGTGATCGCGGGCGAGCTGAGCATCGGGGCCCTGGCCGCCTTCCAGGCCCTACTGCTGGCCTTCATGGCCCCGATCACCCAGATGGTCGGCCTCGGCGCGAAGCTGCAGGAGGTCACCGGCGACCTGGCCCGCCTCGACGATGTGCTGCGCTACCCGGCCCAGCCCCAGGCGCTGGCCACCCTCGACGGCGCCGGCCCCAAGCTGGTCGGCCAGGTCGAGCTGCGCGAGGTGACCTTCGGCTACAGCCGGCTCGAGCCGCCCCTGATCGAGAAGTTCAGCCTGAGCATCAAGCCGGGGGCCCGCGTGGCCCTGGTCGGCGGCTCGGGCAGCGGCAAGTCGACCGTGGCCCGGCTGGTGGCCGGCCTGTACGCCCCCTGGGAGGGCGAGATCCGCTTCGACGGGCAGCCCCGCGAGAGCCTGCCGCCCAGCCGGATCAGCAGCTCGCTGGCGATCGTCGACCAGGATATCGCCATGTTCGAGGGCTCGATCAAGGACAACCTGACCCTGTGGGAGCCGGGCGTGCCCGAGGCCGATTTGATCCAGGCGGCCAAGGACGCCGCCATCCACGACGAGATCGTCGACCGCCCGGGCGGCTACGGCTTCAGGGTCGAGGAGGACGGGCGCAACTTCAGCGGCGGGCAGCGCCAGCGGCTCGAGATTGCGCGGGCCCTGGTCAACAATCCCTCGATCCTGGTGCTCGACGAGGCCACCAGCGCCCTCGACCCGGTCACCGAGCAGCTGATCGACGACAGTCTGCGCCGACGCGGCTGCACCTGCCTGATCATCGCCCACCGCCTGAGCACCATCCGCGACGCCGATGAGATCATCGTGCTCGAGCGAGGCAAAGTCGTGCAGCGCGGCGCCCATGCGCAGCTCCAGGCCGCCGACGGGCCGTACCGCCGCCTCATGCAGGCCGACCAGAGCACAAAGCCGAAGTCGTACCTGGAGATGCTCTAGCCATGCACGCGACGACTCCAGCCGGCGGCGACGAGGCCCGCGGCCTCGAGCTCTTCCTGCTCGCGCTACGCTACAGAGAGGGCCGGCTACAGCAGCTCGAGGGCAATACGCCCCTCGTGCTGGACGACCCGCAGGCCTGCTGGGTGATCTATACCGGCAAGATCGACCTGTTCGCGGTGCAGCTGCAGGCGGGCGAGCCGGTCTCGCCGCGCCGCCACCTGGCCCGCTGCGAGGCCGGCGAGCTGCTCTTCGGCTTCGCGCCGGCCGACGAAGCGGCCGGGCTGCACGTGCTGGCCAGCGGCGTGCCGGGGACGAGCGCGCTCAAGCTCAGGCTCGACCGCCTGCGCGAGCTGTCGGCCGAGCTGGAGTACCAACCGATTGTCACCGCCCTGATAGAGCGCTGGGTCGCGGCGCTGTCACAGACCCTCCCGCGGGTGATGTCGCCCCGAGAGCCGCAACTGCTCGCGGCGGGCGAGGCCACGCCCCTGGCGGCCGGGGCCACGGCGGCGCCGCGCAGCGGGGTGCTGTGGGTCAAGCAGCTCGAGGGGACGAGCCGGATCGCCGACCGGAGCGACCTGCCGCCCCTGGAGGGCGACGGCGCGCTGCCGCTCGCGCCGCAGACCTGGCTCAGGGCGATGGGCCCGGCCAGGCTGCAGGCCCGCGACACGGCGGCCCAGCTCGCCGCCGACCCCGAGTGGCTGGACCTGCTGGCCTTTCAGCGGCTGACGCTGCGCGCCGTCGGCCAGGCCCTAGAGGTAGACACGACGATCGACGAGGCGCGCCTGATGGTCAGGGCCGAGCTGCAGGAGCGTATCGTCAAGGCGGCCATCGCGCAGCTGGCCAGCCCGCTCAACCCCGCCGCGAAACAGGCCGAGAGCCGCCCGCCGGCCGATCTGAGCGACCCGCTCGTGGCCAGTTGCCGCCTGGTCGGCGCGGCCCTCGGCGTCGCCATCGGCGACGTGCCCGAAGCCGCCGAGGGTCGCAGCCTCGAGTACGGGCTGCGCCAGATCGCCCGGGCCTCGTATCTGCGCGTCCGCCAGGTCGCCCTGACAGGCGCGTGGTGGCAGGAAGACGGCGGCCCGCTGCTGGCCAGCTACGTCGCCGGCGGCCAGGCCGTGGCCCTGCTGCCCACCTCGCCGCGCAGCTACGCCCTGCACGACCCGCTGGCCCGCGGCGGCGTCCCGCTGACGGCGGAGCTGGCGGCGCGCCTGTCCCCATATGCGCACACCTTCTACCGGCCCTTCCCGCAGCGCGCCCTCGGGCTCTGGGACGTGCTGAGCTTCGGGCTGCGCGGGCTGCGCCGCGACCTGCTGATGGTCTTGCTGATGGGCCTCGCGGTGGGCCTGCTGGGCGTGCTCGGGCCGATCGCCACGGGCATCGTCTTCGACCGGGCCATCCCCCAGGCCGACAGCGCCCAGTTACTCACGATCGGCCTGCTGCTGCTGGTGATCGCCCTGGCCTCGGCCCTGTTCCAGGTCGTGCGCAGCATCGCCATGCTGCGCATCGAGGGCCGAGTCGAGGGGGCGGTGCAGGCGGCGATCTGGGACCGGCTGCTGAGCCTGCCGGTGCCCTTCTTCCGCAACTACTCGTCGGGCGACCTGGGCATGCGCGCCATGGGCGTCAGCGCGATCCGCCTGGCCATCTCGGGCCCGGTGGTCACGGCCATCCTGGGCGGGATCTTCTCGCTCTTCAACCTGCTGCTGCTCTTCGCCTACGATGTGCGGCTCGCCCTGGTGGCCATGGGCCTGGTGCTGCTGGCGGTGGCCTTCACCAGCGGGGCGGGCTATCTGCAGGTGCGGCACCAGCGGGCCCTGGCCGAGCTCCAGGGCCGCATCGCCGGCACGGTGCTGCAGTTCATCAACGGCATCGCCAAGTTTCGCGTGGCCGGGGCCGAGCAGCGGGCCTTCGCCACCTGGGCCGAGCAGTTCAGCCGGCAGCGCCGGGTGACCTTCGCCGCCCGCGGGGTGGGCAACGGCGTGGCGGTCTTCGGCGCCGCCTACCCCCTGGTCACCTCGCTCGCGATCTTCGCGGCGATCGCGCTCACCAGCCAGAGCGAGCTCTCGACCGGACAGTTTCTGGCCTTCAACGCCGCCTTCGTGCAGCTGCTGGGCGCGGCGCTGCAGCTGAGCGCGGCCCTGATCGCCCTGCTGCAGGTCGTGCCGCTCTACGAGCGGGCGCAGCCGATCCTGACGGCCCTGCCTGAGGTAGGGGCGAGCAAAGCCGACCCGGGCGAGCTGAGCGGGGCGATCGAGGTCAGTCACGCCTCGTTCCGCTACCGCAGCGATGGCCCCCTGAGCCTGGCCGACGTCTCGATCCAGATCCAGCCCGGCGAGTTCGTGGCCCTGGTCGGGCCCTCGGGCTCGGGCAAATCGACCCTGCTGCGCCTGCTGCTCGGCTTCGAGACGCCGACCTCGGGCTCGGTCTTCTATGACGGGCAGGACCTGACCGGGCTTGAACTCACCAGCGTGCGCCAGCAAATTGGGGTGGTGCTGCAAAACGGCAAGATCATGACTGGGGCGCTGCTGCAGAACATCATCGGCTCGGCGCCCCTCACGGTCGACGACGCATGGGCGGCGGCGCGCCTGGCCGGGCTCGAGGAGGACATCAAGCAGATGCCGATGGGCATGTTCACCATGATCAGCGAGGGCGGCGGCACCCTGTCGGGCGGCCAGCGCCAGCGCCTGCTGATCGCGCGGGCGATCGCCAGCCGGCCGCGGATCATCTTCTTCGACGAGGCCACCAGCGCCCTCGACAACCGCACCCAGGAGCTGGTGAGCCAGAGCCTGGGCGCCCTGCGGGCCACGCGGGTCGTGATCGCCCACCGGCTCAGCACGATCATCGGGGCCGACCGGATCTATGTGCTCGAGCGAGGGCGGGTGGTGCAGAGCGGGACCTATAGCGAGCTGATCGCCCAGCCCGGGCTCTTCGCCGACATGGCGCGCCGCCAGATTGGCTAGGGCCATTTTACGCTGGAACTACCAAGCCTTCTATGCTACGCTGGAAGCGTTCTCACTCTTGCCCGGAACAGATCATGCCGACGCTGCATATCACCCTCTTCGGCGCGCCCGCCCTGCTCGTCCAGGGCCAGCGGGTGCATGGCTTCATCTCGAGCAAAGCGGTGGCGGTGATCTACTACCTGGCCGCCACCCAGCGCCCGCAGGCGCGCAGCGTGCTGGCGATGCTGCTGTGGCCGAACGCGGGCGAGGTGGTTGCGAAGAAGAACTTGCGCAATGTGCTCTCGAACCTGCGCGACATCCTGGGCCCCTTCCTGAGCATCACCCGCGACACGGTCAGCCTCAACCTCGCGCTGGTCGAGCAGCTCGACTGCGCGACCTTCGTCGACAGGCTGGCCATGGCCGAGGGGCTGCCGGCCGGCGACCGGACCCGGCGCATACTGCTCGCCGAGGCGATGGCGCTCTACCAGGGCCCGCTGCTCGACGGCTTCCACGCCGCCGAGGCCGACGCCTTCGACGAGTGGCTGCGCAGCGAGCGCGAGCGCTTTCACCTGCTGGCCCTGCAGACCCTCAGCGATCTGGTGGCCCAGTCGATCGCCGCGGGCGAGCTGTTCGCCGCCATCGACTACGCCGGCCGCCTGCTGGCCCTCGACCCCCTGCGCGAGGATCTGCACCGCGCGATGCTCCTGCTGCTGGCTCAGGGCGGCCACGTGGACGCGGCGCTGGCCCACTACCGCAGCTTCAGGCAGCTCCTGGCCGCCGAGCTGGGGGTCGAGCCGACCGACGAGACGCGCCGGCTGGCCGAGGAGATCCGGCGCGGCGCGGTCGCCGCCCAGAGCGCCCTGCCCGACCTGCCGGGGCGGCCTCAGGCCCGCAGCGAGCTGCCGCGCGAGGCCGACAGCTTCGTAGGGCGCGATGCCGAGCTGCAGCGCCTCGCTGTATACCTGCGCGACCCCGCCTGCCGGCTGATCACCATTATGGGCATGGGCGGGGTTGGCAAGACGCGCCTGGCGACCGTGGCGGCCCGCGCCATGTGCGACGGCGAGCTGATCGCGGCGGCCTTCGCCGACGGGGTGTTCTTCGTGCCCCTGGCCGAGCTCGCGCCCACGAACGACCTTGCGCAGAGCCTCGCCGCGGCCATCGCCGCCGCCCTCGACCTGCGGCCCCTGGCCGGCGGCGACCCCATCGGCGCGCTGAGCGCCGCCCTGGCCGAGCGCGAGCTGCTGCTCATCCTCGACGGCTGCGAGCAGCTGACCGCGGCCGCGCCGTTGATCGCCGGACTCCTAAGCCGCACTCGGGCTCTCAAGCTGCTCGTCACCTCGCGGGCGCGGCTGGGGCTGCGCGGCGAAACGGTGCTCGCGCTACAGGGTCTGGAGTGCCCGACGCCCGCAGACCCCGGCCTACTCTTCGAGCCCGCCGACGCCCTGAGCGCCTACCCTGCCACCAGACTCTTCGTGCAGCGGGCCCGCGCCGTCGCGCCGGAGCTTGTGATCGACGAGGCTACAGCCCCGCCGATCGTGCAGATCTGCCGGCTGCTGCACGGGTTACCCCTGGCGATCGAGCTGGCCGCAGACTGGGCGCGTCTACTGCCCTGTCAGCAGATCCTCGACGAGCTCCAGCGCGACCAGGATTTCCTGGGCGCCGGCCGGGCCGACCTGCCGCCATACCAGCGCAGCCTGCGGGCCGTCTTCGAACACTCGTGGCGCCTGCTCAGCGCGGACGAGCAGCAAACCCTGCGGCGGCTGGCCCTGTTCCGCGGCGGCTTCACGCGGGCCGCGGCCCTTGCCGTCGCCGGGGCTGGCTTGCCCGACCTGGCGGCGCTGTACGATAAGTCGCTGTTGCAGCGCCAACCGGCTGCGGGCGCGGCAGGCAAAGCAGCCGACGAAGGGACGGAGCGCTACCAGCTGCCCGAACTCTTCAGAGCCTACGCGCTCGAGCGGCTACAGCTGGCCGGCGAAGAGGCGGTCACCGCAGCGCGCCACGCGGCCCACTACAGCAGCTGGCTGAGCCGGCAGACCCCCCGGCTGCGCGGGGGCGATCAGCAACATGCCCTGCGCGCGATCGCCGGCGAGCTCGAGAATATCGGCCTCGCCTGGCGCTGGAGTTGCGCCCACGCCCTCGCCGACTCGCGGGCAATCGAGCAGATCGGCCAGTGCCTGGAGAGTCTGTTCCGCTTCTTCGATATGCTCAACTGGTACCAACAGGGCGCCCTCACCTTCGCCATGGCGAGCAAGGTAGTCGCCGCACATCGCGCCGCGCTACGGGGCGAGCCGGCCTACCGCCTGACCTGGGCTCGCCTCCAGGCGCGCCAGGGCTGGTTCACCTTGCTGCTCGGGCGCCCGCTCGAGAGTCAGGCCCTGCTACAGGGGAGCCTGAGCGAGCTGCGGGCCTGCGACGCCGAAGCCGAGGCGATCTTCAACCTCAACGCCCTCGCCCTGGTCTACGAGCAGCTCGGCCAGTACGAGCGGGCCGAGGGCCTGGCGGTCGACGCGCTGAAGCTGGCCCGCCGCCACAGCGACCAGTACGCCGCCAGCGCAGCGCTGAGCGCCCTCGGCCAGCTTGTCACGCGGCGCGGCAAGTATAGCTGCGCCGAAATCCTCTGCCGCAAGGCCCTGACGATCAAACGCGCGCTCGGCGATACCTGGGGCGCAACGCTGGTGTTACCATATCAGGCAAATTGAAAGGACAAGGCAACGATGCCGAAGATCAGCTTTATCGGCGCGGGCAGCGTCGTCTTCACCCGCAACCTCTGCAGCGACATCCTGCTCACCCCGGCCCTCAGCGAGGCCACGATCAGCCTGATGGATATCGACCCGCGCCGGCTGGCCCAGGCCCGCGCTCTCGTGGAGCGTATGATCCAGAGCCGCGGGCTGCGGGCGCGCGTCGAGGCCAGCACCGACCGGCGCGAGGCCGTGCGCGACGCCGACTATGTGATCACCACCTTCCAGCAGGGCGGCCTCGAAGCCTACGCGCTCGATATCGACATCCCCCAGCGCTACGGGGTCGAGCAGTGCGTCGGCGACACCCTGGGGCCGGGCGGTGTGTTCCGGGCCCTGCGCACCATCCCGGTCCTGCTCGGCCTGGCCCGCGACCTCGACGAGCTGGCCCCCGACGCGCTGCTGCTCAACTATGTCAACCCGATGGCGGCCAACTGCTGGGCCTACGACCGGGCCAGCGGGCGACCCCACGTCGGGCTCTGCCATAGTGTGCAGGGCACCAGCGAGATGCTGGCCGGCTGGATCGGCGTGCCCTACGACGAGCTGGTCTTCCGCTGCGCCGGGATCAACCACCAGGCCTTCTTCCTGGAGCTGCGCCGGGGCGACGAGGATCTCTACCCGCGCGTGCGGACGGCCGTCGCCGACCCGGCGATCTACGGGCAAGAGCCGGTGCGGATCGACCTGATGGAGCACTTCGGCTACTTCGTGACCGAGTCGAGCGGCCACGCCAGCGAGTACAGCCCGTACTTCCGCAAGAGCGCGGCCCAGGTGCGCGACGAGCTGGTGCCGCGCTTCGCCGACCAGCGCGACCACTGGTTCGACTTCGGGCGCACGGGCGGCTACCTGCGCCACTGTATCGAGCGCGAGGGGCGGGCCCAGGGCGAGTACGAGGCCCTGATCGCCGGCGTCACGGCCCCGCCGAGCGAGCGCAGCCACGAGTATGGCGCGCTGATCATGGAGGCGATCGAGAGCAACAGGCCCGCCCGCATCAACGGCAACGTCCCCAACCGCGGCCTGATCGCCGGGCTGCCGGCGGGCTGCTGCGTCGAGGTGCCGTGCCTCGTCGACGGCAACGGCGTCCAGCCGACGCCCGTGGCCGACTACCCCGCCCAGCTCGCGGCCCTCAACCGCACCAACATCAATGTGCAAGAGCTGATCGTCGAGGCCGCCCTGAGCGGCAAGGTCGAGGCGGCCTACCACGCCGTGATGCTCGACCCCCTCACCGCCGCCGTCTGCACCCTGCCGCAGATCCACGCCATGGTGGGCGAACTGCTGGCGGCGCAAGAGCGCTGGCTGCCCCAGTTCCAGGGACGGCCCAAGTAGAGCCTCCGAGCAAGACTGACGCGCACCCCGCCTCCCGTAAGGGCGCACCCATGTGTGCGCCCAAGCCGTCAGCGTAGCTCGCCCCCTAGCCCGCTGCCGCCAAGGGCAGGTAGAACATAAAGGTGCTGCCCTCGCCCTCGACGCTGCGCACGTCGACCGAGCCGCCGTGGCGCCCGACAATATCCTTCACGACATACAGCCCGATCCCCGAGCCGCCGATCTCGGCCCGCGCGTTGCGCCTGACGCGGTAGAAGCGCTTGAAGAGGTGTGGCAGCTCGCTGGCGGGGATGCCCACCCCCTCGTCGCTCACCGTAACGCGCGCGCGACCGGCCTCGCTATCGGCGGCGACCCTCACTGTGCTGCCGGCGGGGCTGTACTTGATCGCGTTGCGGAGCAGGTTGTGGAGCACCTGCTGGAGGCGGCCGGCGTCACCCAGGATCAGCAGCGGCTCGGCGGGCCCGGCGAAGGTGATCGTGTGGCCCGGGGCCGACGCGCCGATCTCGGCCAGAGTCCTGGCGATCAGCGCGGACAGGTCGAGTGACGCCAGCTGGATGGCGAGCTGGCCGCTGGCCACATGCGAGGCGTCCAGCAGGTCGGACAGCAGCTGGTTGACGCGCCGGGCCTGCTCGATAATCAGCCCCACGTCGCCCAAGTCGCCGGCGCGATCGGGGTCGCGCGCCATGCGCCGGCGCAGCAGCTCGGCGCGGCCCGAGAGGGCCGTCAGGGGGTTCTTCACCTCGTGGGAGGCGATGGCCAGGAAGGCCTCGCGCTCGCGGATGGCCTCCTGAGCCTCTTCGTAGAGCTGTGCGTTGTCGAGGGCGACCGCCACCCGCCGCGCCAGTTCCTCGAGCACGGCCCGGTCGTCGGGGCTATAGCGACGCGGCGCGGAGGTCGCGTACATCCCCAGGGCGCCGATGGTGCGGCCGCGGGCCGTCAGGGGCAGGACCGCGCACGAGAGCGGTTGGATCGCCCGGACGAGCTCGCCATGGCGCTCGTCGGCCAGGTTCTCCTCGATCAGCTCCTGCGGGATGCTGTCGAACACGACCGGGCTCCCCGTCCGGAGCACTGCGGCGACAGGATGGCTGCTGCTGGGGGGCGGCGGGTAGTGCGTGACGATCGTGCGTAACACCTGCTCAAGCTGTGGGTCGCTATGAGCGACGACCGACTCGCCGATCGCCCCGGCGCCGAACAGATCAATGACGCAGGCATCGCCATAGTAGGGGATGGCGAGGCGAGCGGCCTGCTCGAGCGTGATGCGGCGGTCGAGCGAGCTACTCAGGGCCTTGCTGGCCTCGGCCAGGAACGCGAGCCGCAGGGCGGCCTGCCTGGCGGCGGTCACGTCGCGCGTGATCGCCAGCACCGTCTCGACAGTGCCGTCAGGGGCGAGCTCGGGCACGATGCGGGCCTGATAACAGACCGGGCCGTGGGGAGTTTCGTAGGTGAACTCGTACTCGGCGGGCTCGCCAGTCGCGAAGACGGCGGCGGTGCGCGCCTCCCAGAGCGCGCAGAGGTCCTCGGGCATGCCCAGATCGCGATTGGTCTTGCCCAGAAAGCCCGCCTGAGGCAGACCGGTGACGCGTTCGATCGTCGGGCTGATGTAGATGTGGCGCAGCTCGCGGTCGAAGCGGGCGATGATATCCGGCGCGTTCTCGACCAGAGTCTTGAACTGGGCCTCGCTGCGGCGCAGCCGCTCGGCCAGCAGGGCGCGCTCGGTGACGTCACGGATGATCGAGAGCATCGCGACCTGGCCGTCATCGCCGCTCACGAAGCTCACCCGCGACTCGACCACGCGCTCCTCGCCGTTCGCGCGCCGGATCGTCGACTCGTAGGTCGGCAGCACGGTGCGATTGCGTATGATCGCGTAGTACTGCTCGAGCGCCCAGTCGCGCTGCTCGGGCGGGAAGATAATCGCGAAGCTGTGGCCGATGACCTGCTCGGGCGGGTAGCCGTACAGGTCGAAGTAGGCCTGGTTGGCGTCGAGGACGATCCCGTGCTCGTCGGAGAGGGCCATAGCGTCGCTGGCCTCGTCCCACAGGATGCGCACCCGCTGTCGGCTGGCGAGAAGTGCCGCCTCCGCCCGATTGTGCTCCGTCAGATCCATGTCGCTACCAGGCACGAGGCGCCAGCCGCCGGGCAGACCGCCAGAATAATTGAGACTTCCTCTATCTTAGACGTCCCGCGGCGGGCCGTCAAGGAAGCCGGCCCTGGTTTACGCCCCGGCGGAGCGCCGCCAAACGGAGTGTGCTATACTGACAGCATAAGAGCTGGCGCATCTCAGTGAACGAGCGTAGGGTTCGCGTGGCCGGACCCACAGCATGCGCAGGCCGGCAGGCTGTCAGTGGATTGGCGGAGCAAAACAATGGCAGGAAATACCAGCGCCGCGGCCCGCATTCTGTCGGCCCAGGTCGGCCTCTGCGAGCAGTTGGCCAAAGAGCTTGCCGAGGCGCAGAGCGCCGGGGCGCCCGCGGCCGAGCTCGCCGACCTGGAAGCCCAGGAGCTCGCGGCCCGCAGGCGTTACCAGGAGCTGGCTGTCGACATGCCCATGCGGCGCGGCCTGAGCGCCGATCGCTTCACGAATGGGCGCCGCCCCTGGTGGCGCTTCTGGTAAGCGGCCGTCGGCCCGGCAGCGTGCCGTCGAATTGACCGAGCAGGGCGCCCCATTGACGGGGCGCCCTTTTCACATAGGAAAATTGTTCTAGTCAGCCTGGAGCAGCCAATGGCCCGTATCCTCATCCTGTTCGCCCATCCGGCCCTTGAGAAGTCGCGGGTGCACCGGCGGCTGGTGCGCCAGGTGCCCGAGCTGCCGGGGCTGACCTTCCACGACCTCTACGAGGCCTACCCCGACTTCGCGATCGATGTGCCCCGCGAGCAAGAGCTGCTGCTCGCCCACGACATTATCGTCCTGCAGCACCCCTTCTACTGGTACAGCGCCCCGCCGATCGTCAAGCAGTGGGAGGACCTGGTGCTCGAGCACGGCTGGGCCTACGGCTCGCAGGGCAACGCCCTGCGGGGCAAGCGCTGGCTGAACCTGATCAGCGCGGGCGGCGGCGCGACGGCCTACCACCGCGAGGGCTACAACCGCTTCACCGTGCGCGAGCTGCTCGCCCCGCTCGAGCAGACGGCCAGACTCTGCAAGATGGAGTTCCTGCCGCCCTATGTGATCTTCGGGACGCACCGGATGGGCGAGGCCGAGATCGCCATCGAGGCGGCCCGCTACCAGCAGCTCCTGGCCCTGCTTCACGAAGAGCGGCTCGACCTGGGGGCGGCGGCCGGCCTGTCGACGCTCAACCCGCTGCTCGAGCGGGCGTTGAGCGGGGAGGTGCCGGCATGAGCGACAATTTTCTGGCCCAGGCCTTCGTCTACCTGGCCGCCGCCGTCGTGGCCGTGCCGATCGCCAAGCGGCTCGGCCTCGGCTCGGTGCTGGGCTACCTGATCGCCGGGGTAGTGATCGGCCCCTTCGGGCTCGGCCTGCTCGGCGAGGGCGGCGAGGATGTGATGCACTTCGCCGAGTTCGGCGTGGTGATGATGCTCTTCGTGGTCGGCCTCGAGCTCGAGCCCAGCCTGCTCTGGCGGCTGCGCGGGCCCATCCTCGGCATGGGCGGCCTGCAGGTGCTCGGCACGGCCGCCATTGTTACGGCCATCGCCGTCCTGGCGGGCCTGCCCTGGCAGCAGGCCCTGGCGATCGGGCTCACCCTGGCCTGCTCCTCGACCGCGATCGTGCTGCAGTCGCTCCAGGAGAAGGGGCTGCTGCGCACAGCCGGCGGCCAGAGCAGCTTCGCCGTGCTGCTCTTCCAGGACATCGCGGTGATCCCGATGCTGGCCCTCTTCCCGCTGCTCGCGGTCGCGCCCCATGGCGCCGAGGCGGGCGCCGCGGGCGAGCACGCCGAGGCGACGACCTGGATCAGCGGTCTGCCGGCCTGGGCCCAGACCCTGGCGGTGCTCGCCGCCGTGGGGGCCGTGGCCCTCTCGGGGCGCTACCTGGTGCGCCCGGCCCTGCGGGCGGTAGCCGCCACGCGCCTGCGCGAGCTGTTCACCGCCGCGGCCCTGCTGCTGGTGATCGGGATCGCCCTGCTGATGACCCAGGTCGGCCTCAGCCCGGCCCTGGGCACCTTCCTGGCCGGGGTGGTGCTGGCCAACAGCGAGTACCGCCACGAGCTCGAGAGCGACATCGACCCCTTCAAGGGGCTGCTGCTCGGCCTCTTCTTCATCGCCGTGGGCGCCTCGATCGACTTCGGGCTGATCTTGTCCCAGCCGCTGCTGATCGTGGGCCTGGTGCTGGCGATCATGGCCGTGAAGTTCGGCGTGCTGTTCGCGGTCGGCCGGATCTTCAAGCTCAGCCTGGACCAGAACCTGCTGCTGGCCTTCGCGCTGCCCCAGGTGGGCGAGTTCGCCTTCGTGCTCTTCTCGTTCGCCAACCAGCAGGGCGTGCTCGATACGACCATCACCAGCCCGCTGGTGGCCGCCGTGGCCCTCTCGATGGCCCTCACCCCCCTGCTGCTGCTGCTGAACGAGCGGGTCGTGCAGCCCCGCTTCGGCACCGGCGAGCAGGCCGCCGGCGAGCCCGACACGATCGACGAGCGCAGCCCGGTGATTATCGCCGGCTTCGGCGAGTTCGGGGCCACCGTGGGCCGCCTGCTGCGGGCCAACGGCGTCAAAGCCACCGTGCTCGACCTCGACTCCGACCGGGTCGACCTGCTGCGCAAGATGGGCATGGAGGTCTACTACGGCGACGCCTCGCGCTACGACCTGCTGCTCTCGGCGGGGGCCGACGAGGCGCGCCTGCTGGTGCTGGCCCTCGACAGCCCCGAGCGCACCCTCGAGCTGGTCCACACCGCGCGCAGCCACTTCCCGCACCTGCGGATCATGGCCCGCGCCTTCGCCTGGAACGACGCCCACGACCTGCTCGCGGCCGGGGTCGAGCATGTCTACCGCCAGAGCCTCGACACGGCCGCCCGCGCCGGCACCGACGCCCTGCGCCTGCTCGGGGCCCGCGCCTATACGGCCCAGCGCGCCGCCCAGACCTTCGTGCGCCACGACGAAGAGTCGCTCCACGCCCTGACGAGCACCCGCGCCGCCGACCGCAGTAGCTACCTGAGCGCCGCTCGCCAGCGGATCGAGGACCTCGAGCGCATGATGGTGGCCGACCGCGCCGAGCCCGCCCTCAGTCGCGACCTGGGGTGGGACCCCGAGTCGCTGCGCGAGGAGGTGCGGCAGATGGGCAACCTGAGCGCCCCGGCCGACTGAGCGCGAGAGTCGGGGTCGAACGCTCTTGACGGAGTGAGTGTTTAGCGCTAAACTATAGCTGTGGTTTTGGTTTAGTCCTAAACAAAATCGGAGCCTCGCGTATGAACTCCCCACTGCTGGGCCTGCACCATGTGTCGGCGATCGTCACCGACCCACAGGAAAATATCGACTTCTACACCAGGGTCCTGGGTCTGCGGCTGCTCAAGCAGACGGTCAACTTCGACGACCCGAACACCTACCACCTCTACTATGGCGACGAGCAGGGGCGCCCCGGCACGATCGTCACCTTCTTCCCCTGGCCCGACGGGCAGCAGGGCAGCCGGGGCGTCGGCCAGATCAGCGCCTTCGCCTTCGCGGTCCCGCTTGGCGCGCTGAGCTTCTGGCGGCAGCAGCTCGACGCGATCGACTGGCGCTACAGCGACCCCGAGGAGCGCGCGGGCGCCCTGACCCTGGCCTTCTACGACCCCGCCGGCCTGCTGATCGAGCTGGTCGAGCGGCCCGGCGCGCGGCGCGGCTCAGCCTCTGCCCTGGCCGAGGTGCCGGCCGATGCGGCGATCGTCGGCCTGTACGGCGTCACGCTGACCGTGGCGGAGACCGCGCCCACGGCCGGCTTCCTGATCGAGCGGCTCGGCTTCCGCCTACTCGCCGACAGCCCCGAGCAGACCCGCCTGGCTCTCGGCGAGGGCGAGGAGCTGGCGCTGGTCACGCTGATCGCCCGCCCCGACATCCCGCGGGGCCGGATCGCGGCGGGCTCGGTACACCACGTGGCCTGGCGCGTGGCCGACGAGGCGGCCCTGGTCGGCTGGCAGCACGAGCTGTCTCAGCTCGAACTAGGCGTGACGCCGGTGCGCGACCGCCAGTACTTCCGCTCGATCTACTTCCGCGAGCCGGCGGGCGTGCTCTTCGAGCTGGCCACCGACCCGCCGGGCTTCACGGTCGACGAGCCTCTGAGCAGCCTCGGCGCACAGCTCAAGCTGCCGCCCTGGCTCGAGCCGCAGCGGGCCGAGATAACACGCCGCTTGCCGCCCATCGTCGTACCCGACGCCCAGACGGGGCCGAGCGCGGAGCCGGCCTCTGCCCCGGCGGCCCCTGCCGCAACGACCGACCTGGCCTTCCAGCACGTCTTCGCGCCGGCCCAGGCCGAGGGCGCGCCGACGCTGCTGCTGCTCCACGGCACGGGCGGCAACGAGCACGACCTGCTCGAGCTGGGCCGGGCGCTCTACCCCGGGGCGGCCCTGCTGAGCCCGCGCGGCCAGGTGCTCGAGAACGGCATGCCGCGCTTCTTCCGGCGGCTGGCCGAGGGCGTGTTCGACCTCGACGACCTGCGGCGGCGCACCCACGAGCTGGCCGACTTCGTCACGGCGGCGAGCGAGCGCTACGGCTTCGACCCGCGGCGCGTGATCGCCGTGGGCTACTCCAACGGCGCGAATATCGCCGCCAGCACCCTGCTGCTGCGCCCCGCGACCCTGGCGGGCGCCGTGCTGCTCCACGCGATGGTGCCCCTGGTGCCCGAGGCGCTGCCCGACCTGGGCGTCGTGCCGGTGTTCATGAGCGCCGGGCGCGGCGACCCGCTCATCCCGGCCCGCCTGAGCGAGCAGCTGGCCGCCATGCTGCGCGAGGCCGGCGCGAGCGTCACCCTGCACTGGGAGCAGGGCGGCCACGCGATCACCCAGAGCGAGCTACGCGCGGCGGCAGCCTGGCTGCGCGCCGAGGGCTTTTAGCCGCGCTCTGACGCTGGGGGCGCGGGCTCGGCGGCCCAGAGGCCGGGGTACTCCAGGATGAAGCCGCTCGGGTCGACCGCGAGCTTGGCCTTGTAGTCGAAGCGCGGAGCGCTATACCAGTACTGGGTCGCCGCAAGGCGCTCGTAGCGTTGCTCGAGCTGAGCGAGCGCGCCACTGGCAAGGTCCAGCCAGGCGGCGGGGGCCGCGGCGCCGTGGCCGATGGCGAGGGCCAGGCGGCGCAGGGGCAGCAGGTTGGTGGCCGGGGTGAAGCCCAGATCCAGGTCGAGGCAGGCGGCCAGCTCGGGCGCCGCCTGCCCATTCAGGCTCCAGCCCGAACGCTCCTGGCGCTCGATGCGCAGCTCGAGCGAACGGGGGCCGATCCAGCCGTGGACATGGCCCGCCAGGGTACGCCATGCCGCGTCACACACCACCGCATAGGTCAGACAGGCCGGCTCGCCTTCCGCCTGATAGACCGCGCTCCCCGCGATGCGCCAGCCGGCCCCCGCATGTTCGAGGCGGCAGGCGTCGTGGCCGGGCCCATCGAGGCGTCGCCAGATAATCTGCATGGCTGCTCCTTGAGGCCCGCCCGGCAGACCCCGACAGGCCCGCCGCCCACGGGCAGCGCGATGCTGATGAGTACGGCAGGTTGTGTGCCATAGTCGCGCCAGGCGCCCATCAGGACTCGGCGGGCGGTGCTGGTGTGGCGAGGGGCTGGGGCGTCGGGTGCGGGGGGCGCCGGCGGCTCAGCAGCAGGTGAACGCCGACGCCGGCCACGAAGCCCCAGAAGGCGCTGCCGATCCCGAAGAACGACACATCGGCCGCCGTCACCAGGAGCGCCCAGAGGCTGGCGTCCCTGGCCTCGGGCTCGGCGAAGGCGCCGGCGAGGCACTGGGCGATCGTGCCCGAGAGGGCCAGGCCGGCCACGGCCGTCACCACCGGGCGCGGCAGGGCGGTCAGCAGCGTCACCACGGCCACCCCAAAGCTGCCGAGGGCAATCTTGAGCCCTCCGGCGATGACCGAGGCGCCGTAGCGGCGCTCGGGGTCGGGGTGGGCCTCGGGCGAGTTGCCGATCGCCGCCGTGATCGCGGCCATGGTCAGGCCGTGGTTGAGCATGGGGGCCATCAGCGCGCTGAGCAGGCCGGTGACCACCAGGGCCCCGCGCACGGGCGGATCGTAGCCGGCGGTCCGCATCACCGCGAAGCCGGGCAGATTCTGCGAGGCCAGGGCCAGGATGAGCAAGGGCAAGGCCAGCCCGACGGCCGCCCGCAGGGTGAACTCGGGCCAGATCAGCACAGGCGCCGCCGGCGCGAGCCGCACCGCCCCCAGTTGTAGCTGCCCGCTGGCCCAGGCCACGGCGAAGCCCGCCAGCAGGGCCCCGGCGATCGGCACGCGAAAGCCGATCCGGCGCAGGCCGAGGAAGGCGGCGATAATCGTCAGGACCAGCAGCGGGTCGCTCTGGATACCCGTAATCAGCGCCAAACCGTACTTGAGCAGCAGCCCGCCCAGCACGGCCATGGCCACCGGCTGGGGGATAGCCCGCACGACCCGGTCGAAGAGCCCCGAGACCCCAATCAGGGCGATCGCCAGGCCGACGAGCAGATAGGCGCCTACGGCCTCGGCGAGACTGTAGGCGGCCAGGCTGGTCGCCAGCAGGGCCAGGCCCGGGGTCGACCAGGCCGTCAGCACGGGCTGGCGATAGACCAGCGAGAGGATGAGCGTCGCCACCCCGCTGCCGACGGTGATCGCCCACACCCACGAGCTGAGCTGGGCGGGGGTGAGACCGGCGGCCTCGGCGGCCGGCACGGTGAGCACGAGCGAGCCGGTGAAGCCGACCAGCACAATCAGCAGGCCGGCGGCCCAGGCGGGGAGGATCAGCGAGCCGGGCAGGTCACGCAGGGCCCGGGTGAAGCGGCGGAGATTGGCGCGCATCTTGACCTTCCAGCAACAATCGGCGCCCTACTCGCCCGCGCCCGCCACCTGGGCCGCGTGGTCGCGCCTGGCCCGCTCGCGGAGCGCCTCGTCGAACAGGACGTCGAGGGCGGTCATCGCCAGCCCGGCGGCGCCGTCGATGATCGCCGCGTGGCCGGCGGGGGTACGGGTGGCTGCGGCGACCTCGTGGCTGTGCCAGCCGGCCTCTTTGCCGCAGATCTTCAGCATGGCGCAGATGGCGGGCACGCGATGGCTGACATTGCCGAAGTCGGTGGAGCCGCCGCCGTCGTGCCCCTGGCGCACGCCCGCCTTGCGGCCCAGCAGCTCGAGGTTAGCGGCGAAGGCGTCGCCGAGGCTGCGGCTCGGCAGCATGTTCAGGTAGGGGGGCATATACTCGCGCCACTCCATCGTCGTGCCCGTGGCCGCCGCGCCGGCCTCGGCGCAGGCCACCACGCGCCCCACCAGCTCCTGGGCGTAGGCGGGGTCGGCGGCGCGCACCCGGAAGCGGGCCGTGGTCAGGGAGGGGATGACATTGGGGGCCGCGCCGCCGTTGGTGATGATGCCGTGGATGCGGGCGTCCGAGCGGACCTGCTGGCGCAGCAGGCCGACGCTGCCGAACATCACAATCAGGGCGTCGAGGGCGTTACGCCCCTCGTGAGGGTTGGCGGCGGCGTGGGCGGGCTTGCCGTGGAAGGTGAAGTCCAGCCCGTGGGCCACCAGGGACGACTGCATCGAGACCTCGTCGGCGCTCCAGGGGTGGATCATGATCGCCGCGTCGACGTCGTCGAAGTAGCCGTGGTCGAGGATGGGGATCTTGCCGCCGGCATTGGGCACGGCCGACTCCTCGGCGGGCGTGCCGACCACCACCACCGAGCCGGGCAGCGCGCCGGCCAGGCCCAGGCGAGCCAGGGCGATACCCGCCCCGATCGCCGCGTTGGCGATCAGGTTATGCCCGCAGCCGTGGCCGACCTCGGGCAGAGCGTCGTACTCGGCCACGATCGCCACCTTCGGCCCGGGGCCGCCGCCGGGCAAGCGGGCCAGAAAGGCCGTCGGCATGCCCGCGATGCCGCGCTCGACCTCGGCGCCGAACTCACTCAGCAGCTCGGTGAGCCGCTCGGCGGCCTGGTGCTCCTGCAGGCCGAGCTCGGGGTTGTCCGCCATCCAGTCGCTGGTCGCGATCAGCGTCGGGCCGATCTGCTCAACCTCGCGGCGCGCGGCCGCCTTCAGGGACGCCACGTCCATGGATTCCTCATCTCTATCGGCGAGTAGAAATGTCTGATTATAGCAGGCGTTTCGCGCCGCCCACGGCGGGTTGAGCTTGCGGGCGGGGATTCGGGGCGGGCAGGCCCTCCTGTGGTTTGTGGGTTACCCGCGCTTGAATGGCGCGAGCACGCGCTTCGGCAGCTTGCAGACCATGGTGTAGGCCGGGTCGAAGATATTGCCCAGCTCGTACTGCACGGCCTGCCCCATCAGGATGCTGGCGGCGCGGCCGTCGAGGCCGTAGTCCTGCGCGAGCCAGCGCAGCATCTCGGTGGTGGCGTGCTGCACACACTGGTCGAGGGGGCGGGCGTTGCCGACGGTGAAGATATACTCGGCGTTCTCGCCGCGCGGCCAGCCGATGCGCCTGCCCTTGAGAAGGCGCACGCTGAAGCGCACGTCCATCGAGATCTCGATGCCGGTGCCCGCGATCTCGCCGTCGCCCTGCAGGGCGTGGCCGTCGCCCAGGTGAAAGAGGGCGCCGGGCGCGAAGACCGGGAAGTAGACCGTCACGCCCTCTACGAAGCCGTTGTAGTCCATGTTGCCGCCGTGCTCGGCCGAGGTGGCGGTCGAGATGGCCTGCCCGCCGGCGGGGGCCACCCCGAAGCAGCCCAGCATCGGCTTGATGGGCAGGCTCAGCTCGCCCAGGGCGGTCACGGGGCTGACCAGCCGGGCCGTGCCCGCCGCGGCGTCGACGTGCCACTCGGCGCGGCGCTCCTCGCCGGGGGCCGGCCAGGGGAGCTCGGCGGTGTAGGCGGGGTCGACCACATTGGGGGCGACCATGATGCCGGTCCAGCCGTAGGTGCGGCTCGGCCTGATGCGCTCGAGCTGAACGACCAGGGTGTCGCCGGGCTCGGCGCCCTCGACGTAGAAGGGGCCGGTCTGGGGGTTGCCCCGCGGGGCCGCCTGCTGGTTAGCGGCGTCATAGCCGCCCGCGTCGACGGTGGTCGTCTCAACCGTATCGCCGTCGGCGATGCGCAGAACCGGCTCGTGCGAACCCAGGGTGTTGAAATAGTGGGTTGGCTGGAAGCTGTGGACGGCCATCGGGCGGCTCCTTTACTCAGGGCGGCGAACACGGCAAATTCAGGCGAAGCGGGCCAACAAGGCCTTCAGCGGGAGGTCGGCCAGCGAGGACAGGACGAGGTCGGCGTGGTCGAGGCTCATCAGGCGGGTGACCGGGTTGGGCACCGCCACGCAGCGCATCCCGGCGGCCTGGGCGGCCCTGACCCCATTGGGCGAGTCCTCGAGGGCGAGGGCCTGCGCGGGCTCAACGCCGAGGCGGGCGGCGGCCAGCAGGTAGAGGTCGGGCTCGGGCTTGGTGCGGGCGACATCGTCTGCGGTGCAGATGGTGGGGAAGTGGCCCAGGAGCCCGAGCTGCTCGAGGTAGCCGGCGACCCAGGCCCGCGGCGAGCTGGAGGCGATCGCGACCTTTAGGCCCAGGGCCGGCGCCGCGGCGAGGTAGTCGCGCACGCCCGGCAGCGGCGTGATCGCCTCGCCGAGCAGCCCCAGAAAACGCTGGCGCACCTCGCGCCGGATCGTCGCGCGGTCGACGGGCCGGCCCAGCAGGCCCTCAAGATACTGGTAGGGGTCGAAGAGGTGGCCCGAGCCGACATTGATCGCCCAGACCTCGGGCGGCAGGGCGCAGCCGTGGTCGGCGTAGATCGCCTGCCAGGCAACATAGTCGGGCGTCTCGGTGTCGAGGATCAGGCCGTCGAAGTCGAAGACCAGGGCGCTAATCATGGGGGGCTGCTCCAGGGTGTGGCTGAGGGACGTGCCCATATTGTAGCAGGAGCGCAGCGCGGGCTGCGCTCGCACCCCAACGTGGCCCAGCGCCACGTCTGGGGCATGCGGTCTACCGCCGCTCGCCGGCCCCGGGGTGGTCAGCCACTGTCGTCAATGGTACGATAGCGCTCTGGCCACCGACCCCGGTGGCGACCACAGAGGAGGCAACGATGCCGACCGTTGTGCTGATCGGGACCCTCGACACCAAGGGGATCGAGTACGACTACCTGCGCCGCCGGCTGCGCGAGGCCGGCTGCGAGGTCGTGCTGGTCGACGCGGGCGTGCGCGGCGAGCCCCTGGCCCGGCCCGACATCAGCCGCCAGGCGGTGGCGCAGGCGGCCGGGGCCGATGTGGCCGAGCTCGCCGCCGCCGGCGACCGCGGGGCCGCCGTGGAGACCATGGCGCGGGGGGCCGCCACAGTCGCCCTCGAGCTGCACGGCCAGGGCCGGCTCCAGGCCATCCTCGGCCTCGGGGGCAGCGGGGGCGCCACCCTGGTGACCCAGGCCATGCGCGCCCTGCCGATCGGCGTGCCCAAGCTCATGGTCAGCACCATGGCCTCGGGCGACACCCGGCCCTATGTGGGCGCCGTGGACGTCACCATGATGTACTCGGTGGTCGACATCGCCGGGCTCAACCAGATCTCCGAGCGCATCCTGAGCAACGCCGCCGCCGCCGTCGCGGGCATGGCCCACAGCTACGCCGGCTTCCGGCCCGCGGCCACCGGGCGCCCCCTGATCGCCGCCACCATGTTCGGGGTGACCACGCCCTGCGTCACGGCGGCCCGCGAGCAGCTCGAGCAGCTGGGCTACGAAGTGCTGGTCTTCCACGCCACCGGCGCGGGCGGGCGCTCGATGGAGGCCCTGATCGAGGCCGGCTTCGTCGCCGGCTCGCTCGACATCACCACCACCGAGTGGGCCGACGAGCTGGTCGGCGGGGTCCTGGGGGCCGGCCCCGAGCGGCTGAGCGCCGCGGGCCGCAAGGGCATCCCCCAGGTGGTCTCCCTCGGCGCCCTCGATATGGTCAACTTCGGGCCCTACGAGAGCGTGCCCGCGCGCTTCGCCGACCGCAAGCTCTACCGCCACAACGCCAGCGTGACCCTGATGCGCACCACCCCCGCCGAGTGCGCCGAGCTGGGGCGGATCATCGCCGCGAAGCTGAGCGCCGCCCGCGGCCCGACGGCCCTCTTCGTGCCGCTGCGGGGCGTCTCGATGATCGCGGCCGAGGGCCAGGCCTTCTACGACCCCGCCGCCGACCAGGCCCTCTTCGCCGCGCTGCGGGCCGGCCTCGCGGGCAACGTCGAGCTGGTCGAGCTGGACATGGAGATCAACGACCCGCGCTTCGCCCAGGCCATGGCCGAGCGCCTGCACGCCATGCTGGCCGAGCGACCGACAACCGACGAGAGGAGCTAGTCATGGAGCGACAGGAGGCCCTGGAGCGGCTGCGGGCGACCGTGGCCGGGGGCGGCGCGATCATCGGGGCGGGGGCGGGCACGGGCCTCTCGGCGAAGTGCGCCGAGCAGGGCGGGGTGGACCTGATCATCATCTACAACTCGGGGCGCTACCGCATGGCGGGGCGCGGCTCGCTGGCCGGCATGATGCCTTATGGCGACGCCAACGCGATCGTCATGGAGATGGCCGGCGAGGTCCTGCCGGTCGTGCGCGATACGCCCGTGCTGGCCGGCGTCTGCGGCACCGACCCCTTCAGGGTCATGGGGCGCTTCCTGCGCCAGGTCAAAGAGGCGGGCTTCACGGGGGTGCAGAACTTCCCCACCGTCGGCCTGATCGACGGGGTGTTTCGGGCCGGGCTCGAGGAGACCGGCATGGGCTATGGGCTCGAGGTGGAGATGATTGCCGAGGCCCACAGGCTCGGCCTGCTCACCTGCCCCTATGTCTTCACCCCCGCGGAGGCCCGCGCCATGGCCGAGGCCGGCGCGGACGTGCTCGTGCCCCATATGGGGCTGACCACCAAGGGCGCGATCGGCGCCACGACGGCCCTGAGCCTCGACGAGAGCGTGGAGCGCATCCAGGCCATGCACGACGCGGCCAAGGCCGTCAACCCGGAGATCCTGGTGCTCTGCCACGGCGGCCCGATCGCCGAGCCCGAGGACGCCGCCTATGTGCTCGCCCGCACCAGGGGCATCGTCGGCTTCTTCGGCGCCTCGAGCATGGAGCGCCTGCCCACCGAGGTCGCGATCACCGAAAATGCCCGCCGCTTCAAGCAGCTCAGGCCGGCGTAACCGCCTGACCGGAGACGCTCTGCCGCAGCCCGCAGCTTCGGCTGCGGGCTGCGGCATTCATGCTTGACAGGGCGCGCGCTCGTCTGCTATACTCACGGCACATCCCACGAAAACACGTTTCTGTATACAGAACAGAGCCACCGCACTATGGCTGTCTCTCCCTCAATCGACGGGGAGGAGTCGCGTGCAAAGCCTGTAGCGGCGCCCGCCCTCGAGCGGGGGCTGAAGCTGCTGCTGGTCCTTGCCCGCGCCCGCGAGCCCATGTCACTCAGCGAGCTGAGCAGCGCCGTCGCCGTCTCGCGCAGCACCGTCTACAGCCTGCTGGCCACCCTGCAGGAGTACGGCTTCGTCGAGAAGGACCCGCGCTACAAGCACTACCGGCTCGGCCTGACGGCCTTCGAGCTCGGCAGCGCCTATATCGGCAAGATCGACCTCGTGCGCGCCTTCGACGAGGTTGCCAAGAGTCTGGTGCAGCTCTGCCAGGAGACGGTGAAGCTGGCCGTGCTCGACGGCCGCGACGTAGTCTATCTGGGCCGCCAGCAGGGCTCGTACCACTCGGTGCAGCTGGTGGCCAGGGTGGGCAGCCGCATGCCGGCCCACGCCACGGCCGTGGGCAAGCTGCTGCTCGCGGCCCTGGGCGACGCCGAGATCGACCGGCTCTACGCCGGGCACGAGCTGGTCTCGCTCGCGCCCAATACGATCACCGACTTCGCGACCCTCAAGGCCCGCATCGCGACGATCCGCCGCGAGGGAATCGCTTACGACGACGCCGAGTCGAGCGCGGGGGTCCACTGTGTCGCCGCGCCGATCTACGACCACAGCGATAGGGCCGTGGCGGCCATGAGTATCGGCATCCCGAACGACCGCTACAACGAGGAGCGGATGGTTCAGCTGCGCGAACAGTTGCGCGACCATGCGCAACTGCTCTCGCGCACCCTGGGCTGGCGACAGTAGGCCCGCCCAAACCCACGAGTCCCCCGGCACGAGCGGGCGCGCGACGGCGCGGGCCCAAGCTTCGCGCTACCCGAGGGCCCTCTGCCGCGCCCACGCGGCATAACTCGATAGACGTGACGTGAAAGGAGGCTGGTTGTACGCGGCCCCGGGGCCACATCGTGACGGTTCTTCACCGGTGAAGGGCATGACTTACAGCGTTATGTAAGGAGACACCAGTATGCTCCGGCGTGCAACAGCGCTCTGCGCCCTTGCCAGCATCCTCGCGGTCATTCTGTCCGCGTGCGGCGGCGCCCCCCCGGCGGCCGCCCCCACAGCCGCCCCCGCCGCTTCCGGCCAGGAAGCCGCCCCCGCCGCCAACGGCGTCAGCGAGCTCACCATCCTCTGGGCAGAGTGGGACCCCGCAAATTACCTGCAGCAGCTCGTCAACGACTACGAGGCGGTCGCGGGCGTGAAGGTCAACGTCGTCCAGGAGCCCTGGCCCTCGTTCGGCACCCGCACCTTCGCCGAGTTCGCCGCCAAGGGCCAGTCGTACGACATGGTCGTGGGCGACAGCCAGTGGCTCGGCCAGGGCGCGACCCAGGGTCATTATGTCGAGCTGACCGACGTCTTCAACACCGAGCTGAACGGCGCGGCCCTGGCCCCGGCCACCGTCACGGCCTACGCCGAGTACCCCAAGGGCTCGGGCGACTACTGGTCGTACCCGCTCGAGGGCGACGCCTGCGGCTGGGCCTACCGCAAGGACCTCTTCGAGAACCCGACCGAGATGGCCAACTTCAAGGCCAAGTACGGCTACGACCTGGCCGTGCCCACCACCTGGGCCCAGCTGCGCGATATCGCCGAGTTCTTCACCCGCCCCGACCAGAACCTCTACGGCCTGTCGCTCTACACCCAGAAAGAGGGCGACGCGATCACCATGGGCTACGAGAATGTGCTCTTCAGCTGGGGCGCCGACTGGGGCGACCCGGCCAGCTACACGGCCGAGGGGACCCTCAACTCGCCCGAGGCCGCCGAGGCCCTGGAGTTCTACCGCGAGCTCTATCAGTTCGCGCCTCCCGGAAGCTCCAACGACTTCTGGCAGGAGGGGGTCAATAAGTACACCTCCGGGCAGGTGGCGATGAGCATGAACTACTTCGCCTTCTTCCCCGGCCTGGCCAACCCCGCCACCAACCCCTTCGCCGACCAGACCGGCTTCTTCGCCAACCCGGCCGGCCCCAACGGCGAGAGCTTCTCGGCCCTCGGCGGCCAGGGCATCAGCATCGTGAACTACATCAGCGAGGAGAAGAAGGCCGCCTCGATGGAGTTCCTGAAGTGGCTGGCCACCGACGAGACCCAGCAGAAGTGGGCCGAGCTCGGCGGTTACACCTGTAACGCCAACATCCTCAACTCCGAGGCCTTCCTCACCAATACGCCCTACAACAAGGCCTTCAGCGAGTCGATGCAGAAGGTGAAGGACTTCTGGGCCGTGCCGGTCTATGGCGAGCTGCTCACCATCTCGCAGGCCGAGCTCCACAAGTTCGTGGTGAACGGCGAGGGCGACGCCCAATCGGCCCTCGACGCGATGGCCAAGCAGCACGACGAGATCTTCAAGAAGAACGGGCTGCAGAAGTAGGAGTCCTTCAAACCGGGTTTGAAGGAGAGCCTTTGCGGGGCGGGCTCGGGCTCGCCCCGCCCGCCGCCACGCCCCGCCGCGCCGCGGCAGAGGATTGTAATGGCCAAAGCACAAGACCAGGCCCCGGCGGCTGTGCGCGAGACACCAATGACCCGCGGGCGCCGCGCCCTGAGCGACGAGACCCTGAAGCGCCTGTTTCTCTGGCCGACCCTGGCGCTGCTGATCGTCTTCAATATCTTCCCGCTGCTCTACAGCCTGTTTCTGAGCTTCACCGAGTACCGGGCGATCGACCCCAGCCAGGCCCCACGCTGGATCGGGCTGCAGAACTATCAGGATCTGCTGAGCGACCCGCGCATCTGGAGCTACTTCCGCATCACCGGCTTCTATGTGGTCGCCTCGGTGGTGCTCGAGGTGCTGGTCGGCTTCGGATTGGCCCTGCTGCTGCGCCGCAAGTTCTGGGGCAGCGGGCTGATCACGACGCTCATCCTGGTGCCGATGATGCTCTCGCCCGTGGTCGTCGGGCTCTTCTGGAAGCTGATCTACAACCCGACCTACGGGATCTTCAACTATCTGCTGGGCTTCCCGGTGGGCCGCGGGCCCGACTGGCTCGGCAGCCCGACCCTGGCCTTCTGGAGTGTGGTGATCGTCGACGTGTGGATGTGGGCGCCCTATGTGATGCTGCTCTGCCTCGCCGGGCTCTCGGCCATCCCCGACTATCTCTACGAGGCGGCCGAGATCGACCGGGCCGGCAGCTTCTACACCTTCCGCCGCATCACCCTGCCCATGGTGGCGCCCCTGCTGCTGATCGCCGTGCTCTTCCGCACCATCGAGGCCTTCAAGACCTTCGACCTGGTGATGGGTCTGACCGGCGGCGGCCCCGGCGAGGCCACCAACATGGTCGCGGTCAGCCTCTATCGCACCGCCTTCAGCGAGTGGCAGACCGGGCGGGCCAGCGCCCTCGCCTATATCGTGCTGGTGCTGATCATCGGCGTGAGCAACATCTACGTGATGTACCTGAACCGGATCAAGACGGGCTAGCCCCGGGAGGCCGCAGATGCCCAAGGTCGAGAATGTCGCCCAGGCCCGCGCCCTCACCGGCGTGCGGGTGGTGCTGGCCACGACAATCTGCATCGTCTTCCTCATCCCGGTGCTCTGGATGGCGCTGACCGCCTTCAAGCCGCGCGAGGCGATCATCAGCGTGCCGCCGCGCTTCACCTTCGCGCCCTCCCTCGAGGGCTTCGTCGGCCTGCTGACCCAGCGCAGCACCCTGACCCGCATGCAGATGGAGCGCTACAAGCAGCGCACCGACCTGACCTGGATCGACCGCATCGCCCTCGAGCGCGGCCTGGCGATCATCGGGCCGAGCCAGTATGTCAGCCGGCTCACCAACTCGCTGATCATCTCGTTCTTCTCCACCGCCCTGGCCGTGACCCTGGGCGTGCTGGCGGCCTACGCCTTCAGCCGCTTCCGAGTGCGCGCCACGGCCGACTGGCAGTTCTTCATCCTCAGTACGCGCATGTTGCCGCCCGTGGTGGTGACCATCCCGATCTTCCTGATGTACCGGGCAGTCGGGCTGTTCGACACCCACATCGGCATGATCCTGCTCTATACCTGCTTCAACCTCTCGCTCTCGGTCTGGCTGCTCAAGGGCTTCATGGACGAGATCCCGCGCGAGTACGAGGAGGCGGCCCTGGTCGACGGCTACAGCCGCTGGCAGGCCTTCACCCTGATCGTGCTGCCCCAGGCGATCACCGGCATCGCGGCCACCACGGTCTTCTGCCTGATCTTCGCCTGGAACGAGTACGCCTTCGCCCTGATGCTGACTAGCGACACGGCCCGCACCGCGCCGCCCAGCATCCCCAGCGTCATGGGCACCGCCGGCGTCGAGTGGGCCGCCATCGCCGCCGGCTCGCTGCTCTTCCTGCTGCCGGTGGTGATCGTCACCTTCGCGCTGCGCAACTATCTGCTGCGCGGCATCACCTTCGGAGCGCTGCGCCAATGAGCACTACCCCCGAGCGCGAGCCGGCCGCCCAGACGCCGAGCCGCAAGCGCCGGCTCGAGCGCATCGCCATGGCGCTCATGGCCCTGGGCGCCCTGATGATGTTCCAGCCCTTCGCCCTGGCGATCTACTCGTACAGTTTCATCGTCATCCTGGTCGGCACGGCAATGTTTATCGTGGTCAGCCACTTCGCGGATTAACCATGGCAACGATCGAGCTCAGACAGGTCGAGAAGAAGTTCGGCGAGGCCTACGCGGTCCGCCCGATGGACCTGACCATCGGCGACGGCGAGTTCGTGGCCCTGCTCGGCCCCTCGGGCTGCGGCAAGACCACCACCCTGCGCATGATCGCCGGCCTCGAGACGGTCAGCGGGGGCAGCATCCTGCTCGATAGCCAGGATGTCACCCATCGCCGCGGGCGCGAGCGCGATATCGCCATGGTCTTCCAGCTCTTCGCCCTCTATCCGCAGATGACCGTGCGCGAGAATGTGGCCTTCCCGCTCCAGGCCCAGCGCGTGCCCGCCGCCGAGGTCGAGCGCCGGGTGAGCGAGGTGATCCGCATGCTCGAGATCGGCCACCTCCAGCATATGCGGCCCCGCGCCCTCTCGGGCGGCGACCGCCAGCGCGTGGCCCTGGCCCGGGCCCTCGTGCGCCGGCCCGCGGCCTTCCTCATGGACGAGCCCCTGGGCGCCCTCGACGCCGAGTTCCGCGAGGTGATGCGCGCCGAGATCAAACGCCTGCACCTCTCGCAGCACGCGACGACCGTCTATGTCACCCACGACCAGGTCGAGGCCATGGCCATGGGCGACCGCATCGTGGTGATGTCGGCCGCCGTGGTCCAGCAGATCGGCACGCCCTCGGCGATCTACAACCGCCCCGCCAACACCTTCGTGGCCCGCTTCATCGGCAGCCCCGGCATGAATCTGCTCGCGGGCCGCTACGCGGGCGGCGCCGTGAGCCTGCCGGGCGGCAGCAGCTATCCGCTGCCGGGCGAGCTGCGGGCCGCGGTCGAGGGGGCCGACCTGCCCGAGGGCCGCGTGATCGTCGGCTTCCGCCCCGAGGCGGGCAGCCTGCGCCCCGACGGCCCCCTGAGCGGGCGGGTCTACGCCGACGACCTGCACGGGCCCTACTCGATGCTGCACCTCGCCCTCGGCGACGACGCGCCGGTGGTCCACCTGCAGGCGGCCCGCGACGCCGTATACGCGATCGACACTCCCCTGCGCTTCGACCTCGACCCGGCGCGGGTGCGGCTCTTCCACCCGCTCAGCGAGCAAGCAATAGGCTGATATGGCAGACGTCGCCTTCCAGGGCATCACCAAGCGCTTCGGGCGCACCACGGCCCTCGACGGGGTCAGCTTCAGCGTGCGCGACGGCGAGTTCTTTGTGCTGCTCGGCCCCTCGGGCGCGGGCAAGACCACCACCCTGCGCGTGGCCGCCGGCCTCGAGCGCCAGGACGCCGGCAGTGTGCAGTTCGACGGGCAGCCCGCCGACAGCCTCAGCCCGCCCGAGCGCGATGTGGCCTTCGTCTTCCAGCAGTACTCGCTCTACCCGACCATGTCGGTCTTCGACAACCTGGCCTTCCCCCTGCGCTCGCCCCAGCGCCGCCTGCCCCACGAACAGGTCAAGCGCCGGGTCGAGGAGGTGGCCGAGACCCTGCGCATCGGCCATCTGCTGACCCGCAAGACCGCCCGGCTCTCGGGCGGCGAGATGCAGCGGGTCTCGATCGGGCGCGCGATCGTGCGCTCGCCGCGTATCTTCCTGATGGACGAGCCCCTCTCGAACCTCGACTTCAAGCTGCGCGAGTCGCTGCGCATCGAGCTGAAGCACCTGCAGAAGACCCAGGGCAGCACGACTCTCTTCGTGACCCACGACCAGATCGAGGCCCTGACCATGGCCGACCGCATCGCCGTGCTGCGCGAGGGCCGCGTGGTGCAGGTGGGCAGCGGCCACGATATCTACGACCGCCCGGCCACCACCTTCGTGGCCCAGCTGGTCGGCACGCCGCGCATCAATCTGCTGGCCGCCGAGCGTCAGAACGGCCAGATCCAGGTGGCCAACAGCCCGATCGCCCTGCCCGCAGAGCGCCTGCCGGCGAGCCCCGCCGGCGCGTTCACCCTCGGCGTCCGCCCCGAGGATGTGCAGCCGCGGGCCGACGGCCCCTTCAGCGGGCGCGTGGCTCTGACCGAGCCCCTGGGCGCCGAGACGGTCATCCACCTCAGGGTGGGCGAGCAGACCGTGACTAGTATGGTCCCCGGCCTGGCCGCCTACGGCGTCGGCGACGAACTGCGCTTCGACCTGGCCCGCGAGCGCCTGCACCTCTTCGACGCCGCCGGTGCGCGGATCGGGTAAACGCCCGCAGGATTAGTGTGCGGCAGGGCCGCCTGACAAGCGAAGCGAGCGATATGATGCGTATCGGCGTGAATGCCTGGGTCTGGTCCTCGCCGGTCACCACCGCCGAGCTGGAGGCGCTGCTGCCCCGCGTGGCCGGGCTGGGCTTCGACTGGATCGAGCTGCCGATCGAGGCCGAGGGCGACCTCGACTACGGGCGCGCGGCGGCCCTGCTGCGCGAGCGGGGCATGGGCGTCAGCGTCTGCGCCGCGATCGGCCCCGATCGCGACCTGATCCACCCCGACCCGGCAATCAGGGCCAACGGGGCGGCCTATGTGCGCCACTGTGTCGAGGCCGCCGCCGCCCTGGGCGCGACGAATGTGGTCGGGCCGCTCTACTCGGCCGTGGGGCGCACCTGGCAGATGAGCCCGGAGGAGCGGGCCCGCGACACCGCCCTGCTGGTCGAGCAGCTCGGCGCCCTGGCCAGGCACGCCGAGGGCCACGGGGTCTGCCTCTGCGTCGAGCCCCTGAACCGCTTCGAGACCAGCTTCCTCAACCTGACCAGCCAGGCGATCGACGTGGTCGACCAGGTCGGCAGCCCGGCCTGCGGGCTCCTGCTCGACACCTTCCACATGAATATCGAGGAGCGCTCAATCGGCGACGCGATCCGCGCCGCCGGCCCGCGCCTGCGCCACCTCCACGCCTGCGAGAACGACCGGGGCGCCCCCGGCTCGGGCCACGTGCCCTGGGGCGAGGTGGCCCGGGCCCTGCGCGACGTGGGCTACGCCGGGCCGGTGGTGATCGAGTCGTTCACGAGCAAGGTCCAGAGCATCGCGCGGGCCGCCGCAATCTGGCGCCCCCTCGCCCCCACCCAGGACGCCCTGGCCGCAGATGGGCTCGTCTTCCTGCGGGGGCTGCTCGCCGCCTGAGGGTCGCCGTTCCTGACAACAGAGAGCAACGCATGCGCATTGTCGATGTCGACGCCGTGTGGCTTCACTGCCCCATCCCCTACGAGCGCCAGCACGTCTCGGACTACGGCCGGATCGCCAGCTTCGACGCCACCCTGGTCAGCGTGACCACCGAGGACGGGCTGACCGGCTACGGCGAGGCCAAGGCCGCCGTGGGCAGCTCGGGCGGCTGCGCCGCCATCGCCGCGTATGTCAAACGGGACCTGCGCCCGCTGCTGCTGGGCCAGGACGCGGGGCGGATCAACTTGCTCTGGGAGCGCATGTACAACGGCCCGCGCGACCACTACGCCATCGCGCGCGGGCGGCCCTTCCCCATCCTGGGGCGGCGCGGCCTGAGTGTGGCGGCGATCGGCGGGGTCGATACCGCCCTGTGGGACCTGCTGGGCAAGCGGCTGGGCGTGCCGGTGGTGCAGCTGCTGGGCGGGGCGGTGCGCGAGCGTATGCCGGCCTACGCCAGCGGCGGCTGGGCCGACGTCGCGGGCATCGGCGCGCAGCTGCGCAGCTACTGCGAGCGCGGCTTCCGCGCCGTGAAGATGCGCGTCGGCGTGATGGACGGCGCCGTGGCGACCAGCGTGGCCAGGGTGCGCGCCGCGCGCGAGGCCCTGGGGCCCGCGATCGGCCTGATGTGCGACGCCCACGGCACCTATAGCGTGCCCGAGGCCAAGCAGTTCTGCCGGGGCGTGGCCGACTGCGACCTGGCCTGGTTCGAGGAGCCGGTCAGCCCCGACGACCGGCGGACCATGGCCGAGGTGCGGGCTGCGACGGACATCCCGATCGCCGCGGGCGAGAGCGAGTTCACCCGCTTCGACTTCCGCGACCTGATCGAGGCCAGGGCGGTGGACGTGCTGCAGCCCGACATGGCGATCTGCGGCGGGCTCAGCGAGGGCCTGAAGGTCGCCCAGCTCGCCGCGACCCACCAGCTGGCCCTGGCGCCCCACTGCTGGGGCTCGGCCTTCTCATTCATGGCCGGGCTGCACCTGGCCTTCGCCAGCCCCGCCGCCACGGTGATCGAGTTCTCGGTGGGCGCCAACCCGCTGCTGCACGACCTGGTGGAGGAGCCCATCGTCGCCGAGGACGGCTTCGTCGCCGAGCCGACCCGCCCGGGCCTGGGGGTGACCCCGCGACCCGCGTTTATCGCCGAGTTTGGGCAGGTATAGGCCGTCTCGCCTAGAAGGAAACCCCATGAAAGTGCTTCAGATCCAGCACGTGACCATGATCGTGGACAACCTCGAGCGGGCCTGCAGCTTCTACGAGCACGAGCTCGGCCTCGAGCCGCTGCCGACCTTCAACCTGGACTTCCCGGCTCAGTTCTATAAGCTGAACGAGCGCCAGCAGGTCCACGTCACCGAGTGGCCCGACCAGCCCTCGTTCCGCGGCCACATGTGCCTCCAGGTCGACGACTTCACGGCGATCTTCCGGCGCATGAAAGAGCTCGGCGTGATCGACATCACCCCCTGGGGCAAGGTCCGCCGGCTGCCCGACGGCGCGATGCAGATGTTCGTGCGCGACCCGGCCGGCAACCTGATCGAGATCTCGTGCGCCCCGGGCACCCCGATCGACGAGGCCATCCTCAGCGACGAGCTGAGCCAGGGTGACGGGGTCTATGTCTCAGAGCGGGGCGACGGGCGCGGGCTGCGCGGCGCGGGCGCGACGCTGTATCACGAGCGGACCGAGCCATGACCATCCTGCTGCTCGAAACGATCCATCCCGAGGCCCAGGCGCTGCTCGCGTCGTATGACCGGGTGCGCCTGGCGTCGACCGCCGACGCGGTGCGGGAGGCCGTGGAGCAGGAGCAGGTGGTGGCGATCGTGACCAGGGGGCGCGGGCAGATCTCGGCCGGGCTGATCGCGGCCTGCCCCGCCCTCAGAGCGGTGGCCCGCTGCGGCGTCGGGCTCGACAATATCGACAGCGCGGCGGCCTCGGCCCGCGGGGTGGCCGTGGTCTACGCCCCCGGCAGCACCACGGGGGCGGTCGCCGAGCATACGCTCATGCTGATGCTCGCGGCGGCCCGCCGGCTGGTCGCCGCCGCCACCATGGTCCGCGCCGACCACTGGGAGTTCCGCAACGGCTACCAGGGTTACGACCTGGCCGGGCGCACCCTGGGCATCGTCGGCATGGGCGCGATCGGGCAGCGGGTGGCCCACCTGGCCGAGGGCCTGGGCATGGAGGTGATCTACTGGAGCCGGCGCCGGCGTAGCCCGAATGATAATTATGTCGAGCTGCCGATCCTCATGGCGCGGGCCGACGTGATCAGCCTGCACGTCGAGCTGACCCCCGAGACCAGGCACCTGATCGGCTCGCGCGAGCTGGCCCTGCTCAGGCCGGGGGCCATCCTGATCAACACCGCCCGCGGCGCCGTGGTCGACCAGCAGGCCGTCGTCGAGGCCCTGAGCGACGGACGCCTGGCGGCCTTCGCGGCCGACGTGCTCGAGCGCGAGCCGCCCGTCGCCGACGAGGCCCTGCTGGACGACGACCGGGTCACCCTGACCCCGCATATCGCCGCCCTGACCGACGTCACCTATCGCACGATGTGCGTGCGCACCGCCGCCAACCTGCTCGCCGTGCTGCGGGGCGAGCAGCCCGAAGCCGACTCGCTCTACCGCGCTGCTCAGCGCGTCACCCCCTGAGGCCAATCGCTTCTACTCAAGGAGAAACCCCATGCGCGTCTCAATGCACAACTGGATGCGGGCCGAGCCGGTCGAGACCACCATCCGCCGCCTGGCGAAGTACGGCTATGACAGCATCGAGATCAGCTACGATAGCGTCGAGCTGGCCCCCGGCGCCCCCGGCACCGCCGCCGTGCGCCAGATGCTCAAGGACAATGGGATCGGCTGCTACGGCTCGATCAGCCTGATGTTCGCCGGCCGCGACCTGATCCACGCCGACCCGGCCGTGCGCGCCGCCTCGGTCGACTACCTCGCCAAGTGCGTCACCATGGTCAAAGAGCTGGGCGGCGAGGTGATGAGCATCGTCCCCTCAGAGGTCGGCAAGGTCAAGGCCATGGCCGAGCCCGAGGAGGAGTGGGCCTGGGCGATCGAAGGGCTGCGCGAGGTCCACGCCCACGCGACCCGCGAGGGCGTGCGGGTGGCGATCGAGCCCCTGAACCGCTTCGAGACCAACTTCCTCAACCGGGCCGACCAGGCCATGACCCTGGCCGAGGCCGTGGCCCCCGACGTCGGCGTCTGCCTGGACGTGTACCACATGAACCAGGAAGACGCGGACATGTTCAAGGCCATCCAGAGCGCCGGCAGCAAGCTCTACGACCTGCACGTGGCCGACAACAACCGCATGGCCTGCGGCATGGGCTCGCTCAACTGGGAGCGCCTGCTGGCGACCTGCAAGGCGATCGGCTACGAGGGCTCGCTCACCGTTGAGTTCGTGCCGCCGATCGACCGCACCCCGGCCAACCCCTATAAGAACGCCCTGGCCGCCGCCGACGCCACCCTCACCGCCGAGCAGCTCAAGTTCATCGAGGACCACGGCAGCGGCGTGCTCTCCGAGGAGTTCTACTCGTGGCTGGTCGAGGAGAGTATCAAGACCCTGCGCAAGTATATGTAGAAAGGGCCCCGCAATGCAGCAGCTCGGCCGCGGCTATATCACCTACGGCGACGACGTCGACACCCTCGACTTCGACTGGGGCCGGATCAAGTTCCTGAGCGAGCCCGCGGTGACCGGGGCCGAGCGCTTCAGCTTCGGCATGGTGGTGCTGGCGCCCGGCAAGGGGCACACTCGCCACAACCACCCGGGCTGCGAGGAGATTATCTTCGTGATGTCCGGCGAGGGCGAGCAGATGGTCGACGACCAGCCGCCCGTGACGATCAGGCCGGGGGCCAGCATCTACATCCCCGCCGATATCTACCACGCGACGGTCAATAGCGGCTGGGAGCCGTTGCGCCTTCTGGTAGTATACTCTCCTGCAGGGCCCGAGCGACTTCTGCGCGATCTCCCCGGCGTGCAGGTCACGCCCGCAGCCGGCGCATAGGGCGGAGCATTGATACAGAGAGGTAGTCTATGCCAGAGACGATCAACGTCGGCCTGGTCGGGTACAAGTTCATGGGCAAGGCCCACTCGAACGCCTACAGACAGGTGGCCCACTTCTTCCCCGACGTGGCCCTGCGCCCGGTGCTGCATACCCTCTGCGGGCGCGACGAGGCCGGCGTGCGCGCCGCGGCCGAGCAGTTCGGCTGGGCCACGACCGCCGGCGATTGGCGCGCGATGGTCGCCAACCCCGAGATCGGCCTGGTCGACGTCTCGACCCCGGGCGATAGCCACGCCGCGATCGCCATCGCCGCCGCCGAGAGCGGCAAGCATGTCTTCTGCGAGAAGCCCCTCGCCAACACCCTGGCCGAGGCCCGCCAAATGCGCGACGCGGTGACGAAGGCCGGCGTGGTCGGCATGGTCAACTTCAACTACCGGCGCGTCCCGGCGGTGCAGCTCGCCCAGCGCCTGATCGCCGACGGCCGGCTCGGCACGATCTACCACTGGCGCGCGGTCTATCTGCAAGACTGGATCATGGACCCGGCCTTCCCCCTGGTCTGGCGCCTGCAGAAGGACCAGGCCGGCTCGGGGGCCATGGGCGACCTGGGCGCCCATATTGTCGACCTGGCGCGCATGCTGATGGGCGAGATCAGCTCGGTCACGGGCCTGACCGAGACCTTCATCAAGCAGCGCCCGCTCGAGGCCAGCAGCGACAGCGCCCTGGGCGCGAAGGCCGGCGAGGGCATGGGCACGGTCACGGTCGACGACGCGGCCCTCTTCCTGGCCCGCTTCGCCAGCGGCGCGATCGGCAGCTTCGAGGTGACCCGCTTCGCCAAGGGCCGCGCCAACTACAACAGCTTCGAGATCAACGGCAGCAAGGGCAGCCTGCGCTTCAACCTCGAGCGCATGAACGAGCTCGAGGTGCTGCTCGAGGACGAGCAGACCGACGTGGCCGGCTTCCGCACAGTGCTCGTCTCCAACGGCGCCGTCCACCCCTACTGGAGCGCATGGTGGCCGGCCGGCCATATCATCGGCTGGGAGCACACCTTCACCCACGGGGTCTACGACCTGCTCAACGGGATCGCCGCCGGGGTCTCGCCCGCCGCCACCTTCGAGGACGGCGTGCGCTGCCAGGCGGTGCTCGACGCGGTCGAGCGCTCGGCCGGCAGCAAGAGCTGGGTCGAGCCTGAGTATTAAGCAAGGTGGAACCTTAGGAGGAAGCGATGGCCCGACCCGTCACGCTTTTCACCGGCCAGTGGGCCGACCTGCCGCTTGAGACCCTGGCCCAGAAGGCCAAAGGTTGGGGCTTCGACGGCCTCGAGCTGGCCTGCTGGGGCGACCACTTCGAGGTGGACAAGGCCCTCTCGGACGACGGCTACCTGCGCGCGAAGCACGAGCTGCTCGAGCGCTACGGCCTGAAGTGCTGGGCGATCAGCAACCACCTGGTCGGCCAGGCCGTGGCCGACGCGATTATCGACGAGCGCCACAAGGGCATCGTGCCGCCGCGCATCTGGGGCGACGGCAATCCCGAGGGCGTGCGCCGGCGCGCCGCCGAAGAGATCCAGGCCACCGCGCGGGCCGCCGCCGCCTTCGGGGTCGAGATCGTCAACGGCTTCACCGGGTCGCCGATTTGGCACGTCCTGGCCATGTTCCCGCCCGTGCCGCCCCAGATGATCGAGGACGGCTACCACGAGTTCGCTCAGCGCTGGAACCCCATTCTCGACGTCTTCGACGAGGTGGGGGTGAAGTTCGCCCTGGAGGTCCACCCGGGCGAGATCGCCTACGATTTCTGGAGCACGGCCCGTACGCTCCAGGCCGTGAATCACAGGCCCGCCTTCGGCATCAACTTCGACCCCAGCCACCTCTACTGGCAGCTGGTCGACTCGGTGGCCTTCGTCCACGAGTACAAGGACCGCATCTACCACGCCCACGTCAAAGAGTCGGTGCGCAACCTCGACGGGCGCAATGGCATCCTGGGCTCGCACCTCTTCTTCGGCGACCACCGCCGCGGCTGGGACTTCGTCTCGCCCGGGCGCGGTGGGGTGCCCTTCGAGAAGGTCTTCCGCGCCCTCAACGCGGCGGGCTACCAGGGCCCCCTCTCGATCGAGTGGGAGGACAATGGCATGACCCGCGACCAGGGCGCCCCCGAGGCCCTGGCCCTGGTCCGCAAGCTCGACCTGACCCCCTCGGACGTGGCCTTCGACGCCGCCTTCCAGCAGGGGTAAGCCCACACCCCACGCCTCACCCACACGCCGCACCTGGCCATTCGCCGGGTGCGGCGTTTGTTATAAAGCGTTCAGGCCCCAAGAGTTAACAGTTGACAACAGAACACTTTCCCCTATAATGAGCTCCATTCCTGGCCCCCCACCTTCATGGCAATGCTGCCGCCGAGCTACGCGAGCTCACGCGAGACTGTCCTCGCCCCGGCCCGCCGCCGCGCGCCTGTCGCTCTGCGCCCACGCGGCGACGCAGCGGCTACGCGCTGCCTGACCCCTTCCCATCGCGCTTTGCTGGCTTGAGGCCTCCGGCCGCCGACGACGGTCGGTCAGGCCTGCGACGGTCGTCTATCATCGCCGCTCCCCGTCGCAACACGAGGGGAGGCCGAGCGATCCCGGGGGCCTATGCGCATCAGACACCTCACAGCGATCGACAATGTGGACGCCGAGGGCTTTCTGCTCGACCCCACCCTGGTGCGCCACGCGATCGTGGTGGCCGGCCGCGTGGCCGACCTGGCCGCCCCGGTCGATCCGCTCACCCACCTGAACCGCGACTTCCCCGAGCACGGCCTCGACGACTGCCTGGTGGCCGAGGGCCTCGCCGTCGGCGCGCCGGTGCTCTGGGAGGGCGACCAGCTGCGCCGGGCCTGCGCGCGCCCCACAGCCTACGCCCCCCTGGGCCGGCCGGCGCGGGCCCCGGCCCCGAGCGGGGCGCGGCGCCTATGAGCGCCCAGTCGCCCGCCGCGCTGCTCGCGGCCCTCCAGCTGGCCGACTCGTTCTTCCCCAGCGGGATGTTCACCCAGTCCCACGGCCTCGAGCGCTTCGTCGAGCGGGGCCTGACGGGCGAGGCCGCCCTCGAGCCGTTGCTGCACAGTTATCTGCTCGACGCGGCCGCCCCCGGCGAGGCCCTGGCGGCGCGCTGGGCCGCCCGCGCCGCCAGGGCCGGCGACCTCGCGCTGCTGACCGCAGTCGACGAGCGACTGGAGGCGACCAGGCTCTCGCCCGAGGGCCGCCTGGCCTCGCGCCGCTGCGGGGGGCGCGTCCTCGCCCTGGCCGCCGAGCTGTTTGGGGGCGCCCTCGTGCCCGCCTACGAGCGGCGAGTGGCCGCCGGGCAGGCGCCGGGGCACCAGGCCGTCGCCCTGGCCCTGGCGGCGGCAGCCGCCGGGGTGGACGAGGAGACGGCCGTGCTGGTCGAGCTGCACAGCTACGCCGTCAGCCTGATCAGCGCGGCGGTGCGCCTGGGCGCGATCGACCACATCGCCGCCCAGCGCCTGCTGCTGCGGGCGCGGCCCGTGCTCGCCGCGGCCTCCGCCGCGGGCGCCGAGAGGCCCTGGCAGGAGATTGGCGGCTTCGCGCCTCAGATCGAGCTGATGCAGTTGCAGCACCACTACGCCGACGCCCATATGTTTGTGAGCTAGAGGAACTATGCATCACGACCACAGTCACAGCCACGACCACGACGAGGGCGGCGCCGTCGCCGCAGCCCGGCCGCGGGCGGGCCGCGTCGCGCGCGTCGGCATCGGCGGCCCGGTCGGCTCGGGCAAGACCGCCCTGGTCGAGGCCCTGGTGCCGCTGCTGATCGCGGCGGGGCATCGCCCCCTGGTGATCACCAACGACATCGTCACCCGCGAGGATTGCGAGCACGTGCGCCGGACCCTCGCCGGCATCCTCGACCCGCAGCGCATCGTGGGCGTCGAGACGGGGGCCTGCCCCCACACCGCCGTCCGCGACGACCCGACCATGAACCTGGCCGCCGCCGCCGAGCTCGAGGCGCGCCACCCCGACGCCGATATCCTGCTGCTCGAGAGCGGGGGCGACAACCTGACCCTCTCGTTCAGCCGGGCCCTGGTGGACTACGCGATCTTTGTGATCGACGTGGCTGGGGGCGACAAGGTGCCGCGCAAACGCGGGCCGGGGCTGATCAAGGCCGACCTGCTGGTGATCAACAAGGTGGACCTGGCGCCCCACGTGGGCGCGAGCCTGGAGGTGATGGAGCGCGAGTCGCTGGAGGTGCGCGGCGGGCGGCCCTTCCGCTTCACCAACTGCCGCAGCGGCGAGGGTGTGGCGGCCGTCTGCGCGCTGATCAGCAGCGCCGTGCTCGCCTCCGCATGAGCCTCACCGACACAGACCCCGGCGCGCCCCCGCCCGCGCCGGCCGCGGCCGACGGCAGCCACGGTCGGATCGAGCTCGTCCTGGGCCTGCGCGACGGCGTGACCCGTCCCTTGCGCTGCCTGGCCGCGCCACCCCTGCAGCTCTCGCGGGCCCGCTACGACGACCCGCGACGCCCGACCCGCGCGGCCTTCACGGCGCTACAGCTGGGCGGCGTGCTGGCCGGCGATCGCTATAGCGTGACGGTGACCGCCGAGGCGGGCGCCGAGGCCAGGGTGGTGGGCGGCGCAGCTACACAGGTGCTGCAGATGGCCGAGGGCGAGGCCGCGCAGGAGCTCACGCTGCGCGCCTGTGCGGGCAGCAAACTGCTCTGGCTGCCCGAGCCGCTGATCCTCTTCGGCGGGGCGACCTACACGCAACGCACCCGGGTCGAGCTCGGGCCCGGCGCCCTGGTGGCCCTGCTCGACGTGCTCGCGCCCGGGCGCCTCGCCAGGGGCGAGCGCTTTCGCTTTCGGCGCTACGAAGCGCAGGTCGAGATCTGCGACCCCGGCGGCAAGCTGCTCGCCGCCGAGCGGGCCCTGATCGCGCCCGAGCGGCGCGACCCCGCCGCGCCCGGGCTCTTCGGGGCGCTGCCCGTCCTCGGGAGCCTGTACCTGCTCGGTCGCACGTTTGACGCCGAGGGGCTCGCCGCCGAGCTGCAGCCCGACCTGGGGGCGACCGGCGGGGTCGGGGCTCTGCCAAACGGCGCCGGGGTGCTGGTGCGCATCGCCGGAGCAACGCCCTCGGCGGTGCGCGCGGCGCTGCTGCGGGCGCTGGAAGCAGCGACGGGCCGCATCGATCCGCCGTCGCCTTAGATAGTCGCTTGCGAGGGGCATCGCCATTGCCTACATCGGCCTGGCAGGGTGGTTAATGGCAGCGGTCACGTCAGGTGACCCTAGCTGAGAGGGACCAATGCTGCTCACACCGCGGGAACAAGAGAAGCTGATGATCTACGTCGTGGCCGACCTGGCCCGCCGCCGCCGCGACCGCGGGCTACGGCTCAACGTGGCCGAGGCCACGGCCCTGATCTGCGAGGCCCTGCTGGAGGGCGCCCGCGACGGGCGCCGCGTGGCCGAACTGATGGAGCTCGGGCGCCACGTGGTCAGCCGCGACCAGGTGATGGACGAGGTGCCGGCGATGCTGACCGTGGTGCAGGTCGAGGCCACCTTCCCCGACGGCACCAAGCTGATCTCGTGTCACGACCCGATTATCTAGACCGGGATCGCCCGATCCCGGGGAGGCACAGCCAATGGCAGGCAGCGGCGAGCGTTACCTTCTGCGCGACGAGCCGGTGGAGATCAACGCCGGCAGGGCCACCGTCACCGTACTCGTGCGCAACACCGGCGACCGGCCGATCCAGGTCGGCTCGCACTACCACTTCTTCGAGGTCAACCGGGCCCTGGCCTTCGAGCGCGAGGCGGCCCTGGGCAAGCGCCTGAACATCCCGGCCGGCACCGCCGTGCGCTTCGAGCCGGGCGACAGCCGCGAGGTCGAGCTGGTAGAGTTGGGCGGGCTGCGGCGAGCGGTCGGCTTCAACGGCCTGGCCGACGGCAGCACCACCACGGCCGCCGGGGTCCGCGCCGCGCTGCGGCGCGCCCGCGAGCGCGGCTTCATCGAGTAGGGCGGGCAGACCCTCGTAGCGTATCCTGGAGGTCCCATGGCATTTGTACCACGCAGGCAGTACGCGGCGCTCTACGGTCCGACGGTGGGCGACCGGGTGCGCCTGGCCGACACCGCGCTGCTGCTCGGGATCGAGCGCGACCTGCTCACCCCGGGCGACGAGGCGGTCTTCGGCGGCGGCAAGACCATCCGCGACGGCATGGCCCAGAGCGGGCTGACCCGGCGCGGCGGCGCCCTCGACCTGGTGATCGTCAATGTGATCGTGCTCGACGCCGTGCTGGGCGTGCTGAAGGCCGATATTGGCGTGCGCGACGGGCGCATCGTCGCCATCGGCAAATCCGGCAACCCCGACACCATGGACGGCGTGCACCCGCAGCTGGTGATCGGCCCCGG
>CAZKTU010000017.1:12355-50978 GCA_964555675.1 uncultured Oscillochloris sp. | reverse complement strand
TGAAAAAACCATATGCGAGGTTTTAGCCGGGTGTATACCGAAGCGATAAAGTAAAAATGAAAAACTATATGCGAGGTTTTGATGGGGGGGGGTATATATTACAACGTCGGATCCGACTTTATAGATTAAAAATGAAAAATTTATATGTGAGATTTTAGCCGGGTCTATACCAGGGTAGTAAAGTAAAAATGAAAAAATATTTTATTTTCAATATGAAATATGTTTGTTAGGATAAAAATGAAATAAAAAAATAAGTTTTAGAACTTTTATATTTATCAAGCTAAAAATGAAATAAAAATAAGATTTTTTATAGTTTAATTTTTATCGAACTAAAAATGAAATAAAAAAACGGTTTTTTTACTATCTAAGTTCCATCGGGATAAAAATGAAAAAAAAATAATTTTTGAGGTTTTCCAAAACATTTTCCCAGAGAAACAGTTACCAACCAAAGCCTACCCCACCCCCCCCCCCTCGCTATGAACTCATCAGCCGCCGCACTTACTGCTGCTATCATTGCAGCCAACGGAGACCAAAACATGATCAACCAAATTGTTATTGGTATCCTTTCAGCGCCGTCCTCAAACGCCCCCATCGCTTCAACTTCAAGCGCTCCCGTCCTTTCAAGAGTTCCTATCTCTGCTCCATCTACTGTCAGTGTTACATCTGGCTACGATTTTATTCTTACTGAAAACATGAATGGTAAGAAAGATTCTAAATCTTCTTCTATCGTTGGATCTTCTTACGATTCTCCGCAAATGAGAGCTATTTACAAGGAGATGAAAGAATCGCTCAAAATTACGTTCAAAGTTATGAGCAAATCTAGCTATGTCCAGTTTCCTAGAACCGCTTTCAATGATGTCTGTAATTACCTTGCTAATAAAGGTCTCAAACTCAACATTATTCGCGAAGGACAATCTTCTCAAAAAGAAGCAGCAAAGAATAATGCATGGTTAACATTTGTTAATGATGTCATTGCCAACTTTGATACTTACAAGTCTGATCATCCCGAACTTGCACGCGCGATTGATGAGAAAGGTAAAATTGACCGATCTGTTGTTATGCATATTTGCGGAGCAGAAGGGTTGAATCTTTACTCCAGATATGGCAAACGTGATGAAGCAATCATTGCAAGATCTTCGTTCATGAAAGCATCCTCGTCAAACGCGTCGTCTGAAAAATCTCACGCAACTGCTACCCAAATTTCTGCAACCAAGATCAAAGATGTCGGATGTCTGAATCTTTCAGATGGGATTGATATGATTCTTGCTACGTATAACGACGGTCAATCAAGAAAAGCATCTATCATTGGAACATCTAAAAATGGTAGAACAGTTGATTCTTTCGATCAAATCAGCGAATTGGGCTCGGATGTTGTCAAAACCATTCGAAAAAAAACTTCCATTGGTATTATGACATCTGAGATGTATGATTTATTCAAAAATACCCCCTATTACAATGAACTCAAAAGATTCATCTATGAAGAAATTGAAGAAGACGAAGAGATTGAAGAAATTGAAGAACAATAACCCCCCCCCCCCTGAAAAAGATCAAAGAAAAACAAAAAAACCCTGAAAAGGACCAAAAAAAGTAAAAAAAAAAAAACCCTGAAAAGGACCAAAAAAAAGTAAAAAACAAAAAAAAACCCTGAAAAGGACCAAAAAAAAGTAAAAAAAACCCTGAAAAGGACCAAAAAAACCTGAAAAGGTCACTCAACGAGTGACATAACTTAAATCATTTTTATTACTCAAATGTAATATTATACATATTTAACAGCACCAAAATCTTCCTCATCTGATTCTTCTATTTTAGGTTTAATACTTTTTTGTGTTAATTTAAATTTTAAATAAGCTTCTTCTGTATTTTCTATACCTAAAGTTTCAAATAATTCAATTGCTTCTCTTTTCTTATCAGCTTCTTTTTTTCTTTCAGATTTTTCTTTTGGTTCTATTTTTGATCTTTTTATTCCGCCTATCTGATCTATATTATTTTTAATCATCCAATTATACAACCGTAATTCTTTTTCTTTCTTTTGTAAACGTAATGATTTAACTTGAAGATTCATCCTTTTAATTGCTTCTTCTATGCTTCTAATACTATCAACATATCTTTGTCCTTCTGAATTATTCATTTAATCTATATTTAATTTATATTTAATTAAATATAAATTTTTTAATTTAATTGTGGAAAATATATATCAAATGACCACATTATAAATATACAAATTATCATAAGGGAACTTCCTAATATCATATAATTTTTCCATGTCATTACACCAAAATACGATTTAATTAGATTTTTAAATGATTCTACATACATAAATAATGATGTAAATAATATAACTAAAAATATTCCTATTAAAATTTGCCTTTTAATAAACGTATCATTATTTACACGCTTTGGTTCGTTGAGAAGTATTACATCAGACTCTAGTTCTTCAATTTGTGTTTCTGGTTCTATTTTTTTTTCAATAGGTTGATTAGGAATATCATAAATTGTATTTAAATTAAAATGTGATCCGTCGCTTATTCTATTATATATAGGCATTTATTAATATAAAAAATATTAATCAATAAAAGTTTTTTTGAATATATTCATAACATATTCAGGAGTATATATTTTATATTTATTGTCATTTACATTAATATTTTTCTTATAAATATTCCAATGAGTTAATATTTCATATAATTGTTCCGCATTAGAATGTAATAAACAATTACTTCCTAATGTTTGAAGATGAAATTTATCTTCTGCTTCTCTACAGCATATAATAGGTTTATTATGCATACTAAATTCACCAATAGCAATCCCAAAAGTTTCACCTAATTGTCTACTATATAACATTCCATCACATGTATTGATAAATCTACTTTTAACTTCCATATTTGCTGTTCCTCGAATAAAAATAACTTTGGGGTGGTCGATAAATGGTTCAATATTCATAAATATAAAATAAATATTTTTATCTTCATTGACAATTCTTTTTACCACTTCTAATATATATGGTACATTTGCATCACTTCCTGAATACGTACCAAATACTAAAGAATTACTTGGAATATTTAATTCTGTTTTTAGATTTATGTTTGATATAGGAATATTAATCATATGAGGTACAATAGGAAAATTCGAATTACATCTTTCATTTACAGGATTTGAAATTACTGCTATTTTTGAAGAATTTAATAAAGGCGGAGGTACTGGAAAATATGTTCCAAATACACAGTGTATAGCATTTCTACAACGAGTAGTATATACATTATCATTATACATACCATTTTTAATAATATATAATATGTTAATATTATGTTTACTTACTATATCATCAATGTCATTTTGCTGATGATAGAATTCAACCTTAAATCTTTTAGAAAATTTAAAATATGCTTCTTCGCTAGTATCTCTTTCATGTTTGACTTTATCGTATGGTCGAGTAATAATAATAGAATTATTATTTAATAAAGTCTCATTAAAATATGCATAATCGAATAATGCAATCTCTGTACCTCTTAATGTTAGTTTATTTGATAGAAAACCAATAATCATTTACTTCTTTTATTGGTTCCTTTTTAAGTAAAAATGAAAAATTAAACGTTTTTTTAAAATAGTTAAATCATTTCTAGAAAATGCAGGTTGATAAAAATAATCATGTTGCGATTGATGTTAAGAAGTATAATTACCATATTAATTATACTAAATTAAATAATGAAGATAATGAGAGTTTTCTAGATAGATGCATTCCAGAATCTATGATACAAAATATATCAGCTCGTAATATAACAGATAATATTAAAAAAATAATAATTATATCTCCTAATGAAGACAGAAAAACTCATATTAATATTAATAATAAACGATTCATATTAGAGGCGAAACTTGTATTTATATTTACCGATAATGGACATATTATCAGCATCGAAGGTATATGTCGATTATTTAAATCTCCGGTATTAAATATTGATATTAAAAAATGCGAACATGCAATAATCGTCTATAAGTTCGTCATGGGAGGTGTGCATAAACAATTCAGAATTATAGAATCAGAAAATTTATTTTCTGATGAATTTTATAGATATTACATGAAAAAAATTACCATCAATAACAAAGTAACAACTATAAATATGTATCATATCCCCGATACTGATATTCATATATGTTGTTCTATGTATGAAGATGATAATTGTATTTTTCTGACTGAAGAAGTATCTGAAAAGATTTCATTAATGGGATATGATTGTTTGCCTGAAGAAAAATTCAAAAAATTGATGGAATATAATGCAGATATTGAAATGACAATATATTTTATTAATCTTCTTTTAAAAAATTAATCAACTAACTACTCAATGAGTAATTTATTTTCTGCAATTGTCGTAATTTTGTTTAAACCAGTTGACAGTTTGATATAATGCGTCATCTAATTCAGTTAATTTTGTATTTAATGTTTTATTTAACAAATTCGTATTTACGGTTTTCGATTTTTGTCCGTTACTTTTTGTCGCATCGAATTTAATATCATCAATATTAAAAAGTGATGCGATCTTTTTTGCTACATTTTTAATACTATAAGTTTTAGACGGAGAAATATTAATTAGATATACTTCTGGTTTGTTAATTAATTCTATTATAATTTTTGCTACATCATAATTATAAATAAATTGTCTTTTAGCAGATCCGTCTCCTAAAATATCTAGTGGTAAATTATTTTTAGATGCAATATATGCTTTATGAATTAATGCAGAAATCACATGGCCATTTTCTATACTAAAATTATCACCAGGTCCGAAAATATTAGTAGGAATTATACAAGTATACTGCCTATTAAAACATTCTCTATATAATCTTGAATGGAGTTCTAGCATTCTTTTTGCATAAGAAAATCCTTCATTTGATATATGAGGAGGACCCAAATGTAACATTTCTTCACAAAGAGTTTCATCTTTTTCTAGAATATCATCTGGATATATACAAGTACTTAAACAACTTATAACTCTATTAATATTTAGGGTGTGACACACTTTTAATACATTTGTATTAATTAATATATTATCTTCAAACATTTCTATCTTATTTTCCATATTTCTATACAATCCACCTACATTTGCTGCTAAATGAATAACAATGCTAGGATTTATATTACTAAAAGTATTTAATGTAGCATTGAAATCTTTTAGATCGCATATACTACTATTCAATGAAGTAAAAGTATAATCTCCTAATAAATCTTTGATATATTTATCTTTAACTGTTAAAATATCAACTAACGCTCTGCCAATCAATCCTGTTCCTCCAGTAATTAATATTTTCATGATAATTAATAAAAATTTATTTATAATTTTATTATCAATATTTTCATTTTAATTTAAAATAATATATAATATATATGTAAATGAATAGGGTCGCATTTATAACTGGTATAACTGGTCAAGATGGTTCGTATTTAGCAGAATTTCTTTTAGAAAAAGGATATAAGATTCATGGTATGATAAGAAGATCATCAAATATACCAACAACAAGAATAGACCATATATTTAACAATCCAAATGTTACACTTCATTATGGAGACATTACTGATGGATCATGTTTGATTCAGATATTAACAAAAATTAAGAATACATATTTCAATCCTGTTCGTTCAGACTTTTCATTTTACTTAGAATATGAAGTGTTAGAAATATATAATTTAGCAGCTCAATCTCATGTAAAAATATCTTTTGAAATGCCAGAATATACAGCAGAAACCGACGGGATATCAGTATTAAAATTATTAGAAGCAGTACAACATAATGATATGAGTAATTATACAAGAATTTATCAAGCTTCGACAAGCGAATTATTTGGAGATGCAAAATTCCCTCAAAATGAGAATACACCACTTCAACCAAGATCTCCATATGCAATAGCAAAATTATATGCATATTGGATAGTTAAAAATTATAGAGAAGCATATAATATGTATTGTTGTAATGGTATATTATTTAATCATACATCTCCAAGAAGAGGGCACAATTTTATTGAAAGAAAAATTAGTTTAGGTATTGCAAAAATATTAAAAGGAGAATCTGACAGATTAGTAGTTGGAAATATTTATTCAAAAAGAGATATAGGTTATTCTAAAGATTTTGTTGAAGGTATGTGGTTAATGTTACAACAACCTAAAAATAATGTTCAAGATTTTGTACTTGCTACGGGTGAAACATATACTATCAAAGAAATTATAGAGAAAATGTTTTCATTCAAAGGGTTTAATATTAAATGGAAAGGATCAGGAGTAGATGAAATTGGTTATGATGAAAATACAGGTAGAGAATTAATATTTATAGATAGCAAATATTATAGACCGACAGAAGTTGATAATTTATTAGGCGATTCAACGAAAGCATATAAAGAATTGGGGTGGAAACCGAAAATTGATTTTAATTCTTTGCTTAAAATGTTAATTGATCATGATTGTAATTAAAAAAATGAAAAAAAAATATTTTTAATTACTTTTTAAAATTTTCTAGTGAAAATGAACAAGAAGCCTCAAACTTATTCTCAAGCAGTCGCAGCAACCCAACCAATCGTCGATGAAGATGGATTTACTCAAGTTGAAAAACCGAAAAAATCTAAAGACATCAAGATTGATATTCAACAACTTATGAATATGCAACCGGGTAATATTTCTAAACACGTTCCAAAGGATAAAAGCTGGTCCGAGGAAGTTGATGATGAACAAAGCTCCGAACATGAAGCTGTTTCTCAACACAATGATTCTCTTAAGGGACATACTTTCCAAAAACATTATGTTTCTTCTCAACATTCTACACATAAAGTTCATAAAAAAGTATGTGATAAATGTTTCCAGGTTCTTCCGGAAGTTCCTCTTGTCAACTGGTCTGCATATTTTGAAGACTTCCCATTTGCTATTATTAATCTTAATACAACTCCGAGTTTCTTTATGCAAAGAGACAAAAATGATAATACTGCTTATCATTATCTCGCATCCGTTTCAAAATCGACGATTGCACATCCCGATAAAACTGTCTACTATACAAGAAGACAGAAATATCTCGATTGTTCATATCTTATCTATAATATTCTAAACAATTCAGAATACAGAGATATTTTTGAAGTGGTTGGCAATTGCTGGGGACATACAGCAGATCAAATTAATGCTTCAACTACTGAGCCTATTATCAATACTATCATGCTTCGTATTAATTGCAATCGTAATGTTAAGAAAAATATCTAAAATAACAACTACTCATTGAGTAATTTATTAAAATAATTAAAATTATTCATTGAATAATTATTGAGAAGCTAATTCATCTATACTAGATCTATATTTTTGAATTTAATATCTTTCTGTCTTGAAAAAGAATCAAACTCTATATTATTATCTATAAGAAGTTGTTTAAATATTTGAAGCTGAGAACTATTAAATGTCTTGCATTGTCCGAAATCACAATGTTTATTAGATATTAATTTACCTCCAAAATCTTTTTTAAATTTATCAAAAACTGGTAACAATTTTTCATCTTCTAAATTTGGACCAATTATTGCTGAAGACGACTTTGTATAAACTTCAACAAAAGATAATTTATGTATAGAATTATTTTCATTAATTTCAGGTTTAGAAATAGATATTCTATTTAATTCTTGTATAGATGATATATAATTTTTAATTGCAACTTGTATATCTGATAATGTAGTATGGGGAGAATTATAAATATAAGTAGCTAAATCATCTACTTTATGAGCTACTCCTATTACTAATACCTGTGACATTTATAAAAAAAATTTATTATTTAAAGTAAAATTAATTTTTCATTTTTACTCAATGAGTAGTATTTAAAATTAATTCAAAAGTAAAAATATATCTTTATTAACATAATTATATATATCATTAAATGAATAAATTTTAACAGATTTACCTGGCTTTGTGGGTGTTGATATAACTTTATCTGAAGAGAAATATGAAAAACCAAATGTTACTTCATCGTCAATATTTGATATTTCACAATTATTATTAAAAATAATTTTTAGATCCTCCATATATTTCTTATATTTAACAGCCGTTGATACTTTAGTATCATTGTCAATATTAGAATTAAATGTTTCAATAAATGATTTAATATATTCAGGATCGAAAACATTAAATTGTTTATTATTAATCTGTCTAAATATTTGAATAATCATATAACATTCAAAATCATCTAATGAAAGATGAAATGCGATACTTCTATTTCTAAGTTTACTATCAAAATTAGAAGCTTGATATCCAGAAGGATGTATATAGAAATATCGTTCAATATTTGGATTATTTTGTTTCTGGAAAAACATATAACTAAAAATGGCCTTATAATTATTTAATCCTTTTATTGAGTTGTTTTGATTTATAATATTCTGATTTAAATATCCAGAAAATATTAATGCATTAGATAATAACATAGCATCTTCTACTTTCTTCTGCTCTTGACGTCTGATAAGTTTTAAATTTGATGAATTCATTGTCGAATTTTAATCTTTTTAAAAAAGAAATCTTTTTTCATTTTTACTCATCGAGTAATCCTAAATACTTTTAATTAATTCTTTTAGAGAATTTGTGTCAATAAATGGTAATAAACTGACACCCATGTGTTCTTTTAATTTTCCTTCATAATCAATTTTGAAATCTATATTTTTAGTTATCTCGAGATGCAACGTCCTATAATTTTTAGGAATTAAATAATTACTTCTTGAAGGTAAAACGCTTAATAATTGAATGATCATCTGATTTGAATCTTGAATATATTCAGTTTTAAAATCGTAATTCATTAATGAATTGTAATTTTTATCATTCAATGATAGCATATATTTTGATAAATCTATAATTAATGGAGGATAATTATAAGTATATTTTTCTTTCCATGAAGGAACACCATTAATATAATATTGAAATACCCATGATATCATTTTTAAATATTGATTACACATATTATTAATTTCTTCTTCAATATTGATAGAAATCATAGATCCGAAATAATTTTTAAATACTTTATTATAATAATCTTTTCTAAAATCTTCAAAATTCAAAGAATACTTTTTAACTGATACAGTTGGCGTTGAAAAAACTTCTTCAAAGTTTGAATTTAAAGTATTGATATTTGGCGTTTCGATTTTATTTGTTTGAATATTATTAAGTAGAGTATTAAATCTAAATTTAGATGATTTATCTAATGATAATGCATTATCAATCTGATTTTCAAGATGATCAATTTCAAATGAAGCTAACAAAGTAACAAATGATTTAAAATTTTTAGTAATTTTATTCGATTCTGTGATAAACATATTATTTTTTGATAATTCTTTAATGGAATCTATCATTAATTCAAATCCTCCTTGAAGTGTATCAAACATAGATATTCGAGGAAGAAAATCATTTCCAATAAAAAACCCAGCTAATATAAAATCAGAAATTGCATCACAATAAGGCCTTTGAATTCTAATAGGTTTATTTCCTGATATTCTAGAAAAATATAAATATCTGTTTAGTAAAACTCTTAATGAACCTATATCTATTACTTCATATTTTTTCATATAGTCCCTTAATAATAAAATATTTGGAAGATTACATGCAAGACCTAACATAACAAGATCTCCATCAACACCATAAATACAATGATTCGAAATAGCAAAGGTCTCATCAATTAAAGATTTATCTCTAATATAATTAAGAATTTTATGTTCCCCTTCTCCAGGAGATTCTATTGAAGAATAATATATACCAACAGTCGTCTGTAATTCATTATAAGAATTTTCTATATCATTTATAATATATTTATCAAGATCATTCATAAAATCAGTACCTGGTGTAATAGCATTAGAATCAAATATGTTATCATTCTTTCTATATTTTGCAGATAAAAATCGTCTCTGACGTTGTTGTGCTTGTTTAGCTTCAGGTGCAGGCCCATCTAATGATAAATAAACTAAATTAATAGGGTTAACTATACTGATAATTTCATTTACAAGTTCTATAAATTTTTTATATACTAATATATTATTTTCTTTTGTAACTGGAATAATAGGAGAATCTTTTTCTAAATATTTATATATTTCTTGAGCAGCAGAATGAAGTAAACCATTTGCATCGATATATAAATAATTTACTTTTGAAGTTAAATTCTTTTGTACTTCATATTTAATGTTTTTGAAATATCTACCTATCCACGAAGATAAACCAGGAACTCCCATTTTACTTAATAAGTAATTGTTTTATTCTTTTTTGAAATATTAAAAATTCCATTTTTAATTATAAATATGCGAAGAATTTATTTTTCCAATATTTTCTATAGCTTTAATAATATTTTCCCCTTTTGATTTAAATATGTCAGTTATTATCGCATATCCGGGAAGTTGGATTAAAATGCATCTTTTTAAAAGAAAAGCATATCTACTAACTAATACATTTCTATGTGTTTCTTTCATAGTATTATCAGATGGAGAATCATCTATTTTAAATAAATCTGCAAAAAATTTATCCATATATTTATCAGAAGATTCACTAATTATTGTTTGTGATGCAATATTGATAGCCATATGAAGTTGAGAAATTATAGCCATTTTATGATCAAGAACTTCTGGAAGAGTAGAATAAGGCATTCCTTCTAATGTTCTCATTTGAATTAAAATTTCTAAATTTAGAAATTCTATTCGTTTAATATCATTATATAATTCAATTAAATCTGTAATTGTATTAATAGTTTTATCATAAAAAATATTTTTTAATTCATCTACATTTGTATTATATTTTATAATATTATCTAAAATTTTTTGTTTATCCATTTATTATATGATAAAGTTTTATTTTATTATTTAATACAATTTATCACTTTTTTCAAATCTTCATTAAATATATTATTATCATCATATAATATTTTAATTGTTATTATAGATCCTGAAAAATCGTATTCTATATTTTTTGTATTAATTAAATTGATAATATGATTATAATTATATGATTTTTGGACGATTAATATTATTATATTCTTTTCTTCCTCATAAAATAATTCGACATCTATTATTTCTTTACATTTTTCATTATCTTTAATTTTTTCATAAAAATACATGACAGGAGCTATACATTTATCTGTATTAAATTTTTTAGCATCATCTGGAATATTACAACCTAAATCATGTATAAATCGTTCTAAATTATTAAAATAATTCCATCGTCCGTTAGATTTAAATAGTAATAAATAATGATTACCGCTATCAAATTGATTTTCAACTAATCCAGTCAATAAAATCACACCTGTAAGTTCATATCTATTGTCAATAATATATTCATTAAATACTCTATCTTTTTTAAAATTTCCTTCATCTGATATATCAAAATAATTTTTAATATTTAAATTTCCATTAGCAAATGTTAAGATATCACTATTACATATATCCCAATCGATAACTTGTTTCACTCCATATTTATTAAAAGGATTATCATTAGACATATATTCATGAAAATGAAACATAGATGATGAATTTGTCTTCGTATTTGATATACATTTTCCATAAATATTAATATGATTAATATTATATTCTATGTTCAATTTTACAAACATATCTGAAAATGTTGAATATAAATAATCTATAGGAAAAAATACATATTTATTATTTTCTTTTAATGGTAAAATTTCTGATAATACGTTTCTTAAAGAGTTTGTAGATTTTGGATTATTTAACTCCATAATTAAATATTGTTTAATACATACCCATATAGAATTGAATCTGCTTGTTGATATATGATTTGGTATTAAATATTTTGGTATAGTTTTAAGTATCTGACTTTCTAATAATAAATTTTTATATTTAGATTTTGAAAAATAATATATTAATGAATCTATATAACAACTATTTTCTTCTGGTATAATAGTATGAATAATCATTTAATTTAAAATTGATAAATATTTAAATTTTAATATTATTTGTCGTATATTCATAATAAGAAAAGGTTTCATTTTCATAAAATTCTTTTGGTGCTAAATCTTTCGGAATTATTTGACATTTAGATTTTTCAGGTGTTATAGTTCCTCCGGCTGCAATTACACCTCTGCAAAACCCATTTGAACAACTATTTGCATGTTTAAAATGTGACTGAACATTTAAATGATTTCTACCATTAAACGTATATTTTCTATCTTTATGCATATGTGATAACATCGAGGGTTCATTGTTTTTGAACATATCTTCACTTATTAATTTTCTATATCTCGAATTATTAAGAGGGATATTTGTAAAAAGATTTGTATAATTCATAATTTATTATAATTAAAAATAAATATTCATTAGAAAAAGAATGAAAATCGTTTCTCAAAATATTTGTGGTCTTTTATCGAATTTTAAAAATTTACATTCGTTTCTTTCTGAAAATCAATCTATATTAGATAATGATAAAAATCCCAACGGGCAATGTAATAGCATTGACGTTGTAAGTATTTTTGGAATTAGTAAATTGCTTTATGATTCAATTCTTAAAGAGATGAAAAAGATTTATTTTTCATGTGAAAGATTTAATATCCCTCAAACTAATGATTATTATTCCAATCTATTATTTACAAATGATAAAACAATAACTAGATATTCAAAATATCATAAACCATTTTCGAAATGTTCAAATCCTATGATTTCTATGACGCATTATATGCTAAAAAAAGGAGAAAAAAATATAGATATCATTCAAGCAGATCTCGATTTTAATAATACGAGTCTAAAAAGACAACAATATAAGGAACTTGAAATGTACTCTTTTGAATGTCAAGATTGTATAATTAGTTGTAATACTCATATACAATTACATCAAGAATCTTATGAAACTTTTATACCTTCAGGATTTAGAGATTCATGGTTAGATAAAGGTTCTACAAATAATGAAATTAATTTTAATGGAAGCAGAGAGCTTAGATTATGGTATAAAAATATCAGATGTTTAACATATAAAACTATATTAGATGGAGATATATTAAATGTTAGTGGTATGGTTATATCTGAGTATGCATTTTAATTTACTCACAGAGTAAAATTTATTAAAAAAATAATTATAATCAATAATAAAATGGATTATATCGAAATAGAAGATGTATCCCCACAGATTGAAGAAATAGAAGATATAACTTTCCAACATGATACTATAGAACAACAATTGAGTAATATGGTTCAAGATATAAATATAAAAGAAGGTATTCAAGGATTACCATTATTAGATGAAGAAGAATTTAAACATGTAACTATTCCCGAATTTAAATATTTTCAATATTTAAATAACGACGAAAATAAATTATTTAATAAGTATAGATATGTTGTTGATTATTATAATTTAACACCAAAGAAAAAAATAGAAATTGAAAGATATCTTTCGAAATCGAGTATTGATGAATATAAATTATCAATAGCAGAAAAAAAATATAAATTAGAAAATAATATAAAAGAATTATCAAAAAAAGATTATGAAATAATAGAATTGAATACTAATAGAATTGAATTAACAGATGAAGATAAATATAAAATATTTTTATCAAATATTGAAAAAAATCTAAAAATATATTACAATAAAATATATAAAATATTTCTGGACCGTTTTAGAAATATAATTCCATCAATAAGACCACCGTTAGAAAGATTTTTAGCAGAAAATAATTTATATGTTATCGAATATGTTATTGAAAAATTTGAAAAAATATCAAAAAATTATATGATAGAACAATATCAACATATTTTCGTTAATGGGAAAGAAACGATTGAATATTTTTCTAGCCTTCCTTATGATAAAATGAAACAATATTTTTATAAGCTAAAATTTTATTTTGATCGTCAAGAAAGAGTAAAAAAAATGTTTGAAGATTTTTCTGTTTCAGAAAGTGAATATTATATTGATTATAATGAAGATATTAATAATACTGATAATTTAAAAAATTTGAAAGATAACATTATGAAAAAGAAATTAGAAAGTAAAAGCAGAATCCATGATTCATTAGTAGAAAATTATTTTATCAATTATAGAACAAACAAAGATAATAATTATTTTTATAGATCGTGGTTAAATATTGAAAGAAGGAAGAAAAATTTTTTTATTGTTAAAGATATTAAGGAATTATTAATGCAAATGTTTCTGACTCCTGAAACTCTGCATGAAGAAATATTATATGCATATAAATTAGTTAATTATCCATATGCATATACTAATGTAAAATTTAATACATCAAATGCTGTATTTAATCATCATTTTACTGGATTATCACCGGAATTTATTAAGCAATTATTTGTTAAATATTTTGAAGATTTTAATGAAAATAATAGAGAATCCATGATTATTAATAATATTACAGAAAATATAGATAATTATAGATCATTAAGATTAAAATATATAATGACAAATGATAAAAATTTACTTCGGAAAATGAAGGAATTAGAGATATCAAGTGGTTATATTCCAATAGAAATTGATGATACATTAATGTCAAGTAAAAAATTAGCTAATCTTTTAAAATATAAATTTAAATTTACAGATATTGAAAAGAATGAATTCAGTTACTTAACAATTAGAGATTTAGTATCTACTCATACTAGAAGTGGCAATCCTTATAGCGAAGAAAAGAAAATGAGGTATTCAAAATATTTAGCAGCTCTTACACAACATGTTAATAGAGTTATGGAAGATTTTAATAATAATGAAACTAAATTAATAGCAAAAGAAGATTTAGAATTAGCAAAGTTGATTAAAACTTTACAGCAAGCAACAGATCCTAATGATCCTGAATATTACGATTTTAGCGAAGGAATTTTACAACCAAAAGAAAAGATAGTATCTATTAAAGAACTTAAATTAAAAAAATCAAGACCTATAAATAAGGATGCTCTATCAGAATCTGAAATATGGAAAAAATATTATGATGATTTTGCAAAAAAAATGACATTTATGGAAGAGACAAATATAGTAGATCAGAAAACTGGATTGACGACATATAAAACAGTCCAGGGTATTCAAGTTACTGATGAAAAAGAGACTGGTTATGTAGATTTATTTGCAGAAAAATATGCATTAATGTCTAGAAAAGGATTTTTAAGTATTAGTGGTGAAATCTTTTATAAAACATACATGAGAGAACAAGAGATAGCAGAATTATCACAAAATGAAGCCGATAAATTAGAAAAAATGGCTTATATCGATAATACTAAAATAACAGGCGAAACATTTCCCATTCCTAAGGCTCCTTTAAATTTTATATTTCAAAGCGACTATCAGAAACAATTAGAAAAACAAATAAGTAGAAATATTAATATTAGTAAATATGAGCATAAAATTACAAATATTATTGATGTATTTACATCACAATTTAGAAAGATATATAATTACAATCTTACTGACAATGATGAAAATAATATAAAATACTTTGACAAAATTTATAATTATTTAGAAGAATTATATAAATATTTCTATCCAAAGAGTTCATTTAAAGATTATGAAAATCAAATCTTCTTAGATATATTTAAGAATGCTATGGATTTAGATGAAAAAATTGATAATACAGATATAGATGCTGTAACTATAGAAAAAATCAGATTATATTTGAAAAAATTAGCTGTTCCTTTAATTTGTAAAGAAGATAAATATTTTGCTAAATCAAACATTAAAACTATAACATCATCAGAAAAATCAGAATTAGAAAAGAAAGGAAAAGAAGATGATAATGAAGATGATAATAAAAAACTTAAAAAAGAAATCGACGAAGATTATAATCCATTATTTGACCCTGAAATTTTTACAAAAGAACAGATTATATTTAATATGCTTCTTGTTCGCAGAGTACCATCTATAAGATTATCGAATCAATTTTTACAGGATGAAGAAGAAATATTAATAAAAATTTATAAAGAGAGTAAAATTGTTGTTTCATTAGAACGTAAAAATAAAATATTACATATAGAAGATTATACGCCCGAATATCAAGAAATTATTGATAAAAGAAATAAGATCAGAGAGGCTAGATTTTTTAAAAAGGAAGGGATGATAGATATGTCCATTAATTATAATTTCAAAGATTTTATAGATAAAAAAATAGCAGAAAAAGAAGAAAAACTAGATATGATTACCAACAATCTTGCAAATTTACAAATAGAAGTAAGACCTATACCTTTAGTATTCGATAATCAATTTTTCCTTCCTTATATCAAAATTTATACAGATGATGATATTAAATCATTAGAATCTTTAATAGATAGAAGTGCAAAAGATAGAGCTAATGAAATAGAAGATTTTATTAAAAAAGATATCAATCCGTCATTAAGAAATATCATATATAGAGATAACGATATTACAAAAAATATTAATGAATTTATTGCTAAAAATAAATTGATTAATGAAAATATAGAAAGACACGGATGTCACCTGACTTCGGATTTTTATGTTTATATTCATAATTCAAAAGAATATATTAAAATATATCTCCCAACGCTAATATTAGATGACGAAACATTAGATTATAATTATAAGAATGGCTATGATATCGAAACATATTTAGTAAATGAATATAGTAAATTAATTGATAAAGATTATCAAAGCATTCCTGATCATATTATATATTCTGATAAGAAAATTTTAAATTATACTTCTGATACATTAAAGAAATTCTTAAAAAATAATAATGTTAATAGTAAAGATATTGATAAATTCATAAATGAAAATCCTATATTTACATATGAAAATGTTGAAAAATTTGCTATTAAACATGGAATTAATACATCAGAAATAAATTTCACAAAAAATATAGATCACCAATTAACAAAAGATGATGCAAAAAATATAGTTGATAATTATATTGATCTAATAAAAGATTGGAATACAATAATAACATCATATCTTAGTTCAGCCAAAAATGATAATATATTTTATTTAAATCTAGTATTGCCGATAATTCTTTCGGAATTATTTAATAAAACTAAATTTGATATAACCAATATGAAAAGATTAACAATAATTGAATTTTGCAAGTTGCAATTTAAAAATTTAAATCCAATATTTATTCTTATATTAGCATCGTCAATAATGAAAATACAAATTCAATATTATAATAAATTTATTGGAAGTTACTTTAATCCTATAAAAAATATAAGAACTGGAGAAATAATAAGTCTTCCAATAACAATATATCAAATATTTACTTCATCCTCTATTTTAAAAATCAAATCGGATATACTGGAATATCTGTCATTTGTTAATAAAATTAATAACAAATTATTAAATAATAAATTTTATATCGTCAAATCTATATATTTTGATATTTTTGATATTAATTCGGGTTTTAATAATTATATTACATATATAAATATTGATAACGAAATTAAACACGAAAAACTAGATACTTTATTTATTAAAATTTTCTCTGGTGAGCCTGTGGATATATTAAGAGAATCCGCAGAAACTATAATACGCGATTATCCCGATGAAATTAATATGATTTTAAATAAAAGATAATTTATATTAATAAATGTCCACGATTAATTACGTTATTAAACATGTACGACCGTTGGATATTATATTATTTAGAGGAAGTTCATATTTTTCTCAGATAATAGCATATTGTTCCAGAAAAATGTTAGATTCACCACCAAATGATACATTTTCTCATATTGGAATCGTAATTACAAGAGAAATAGTAGACGATCCAAAGTTAGAACCAGGAGTATTATATATTCTTGAGAGTACTCTTTCTGGAACTGATAAATCAAAAGTTAATTCAATCCATCATCCTAAGAAAAAAGTATTTGGAGTCCAAGTTCGCCCTTTAATAGATGTATTAAATGAATATCTTTCATATCCTAATACATCTGCAGCATATGCTTATTTAAATATGAGAGTAAAAATGGACGAAGGATTTAAAAAAACATTTACGGAAATATATTATAGAGTATTAGATAGGATATATGATCCAAATCCTTGTTCATTATGCGGTGCATTATTTCCTTGTTTAAGAGAAGCAAGGGATATTACTCAAGAACTTACTCACACAGAGAACCTAATATTTTGTTCTGAATTGGTTGCAATAATTTTAAAATATTGTAATATTTTATCAAATAAAACAAATACATCTAATGTCGTTCCTGAAGATTTTATAGGATATGATCGGGATAGTGAAATCCCTACCGATTTATATATCGATCTTCATCATATTTACAGACCTTAGTTTTTTAAAAATACTCAATGAGTAAAAATGAAAATTTAATTTTATTTCAAAATATATAAAGAATGGCTTCTACATCTAGATTTGCCAAAACTTCAATTTCTAAACCTTTTGATAATGAAGAATTTAAAAATATGATTGAAACTATTATTAATAAATCTAATATAACAGAAAAATATCAAAAATTATTTTCATCAGAAGTTTCTTTAAATAAATTCAAGCAAGCATTAACAACTGCACGATATGATTTTGAAGTAAATCATAAAGGACAGGCATATACATTTATACCAAAAAATTACGAACTTCTCGAATTTAATGGTGATAGAGTGATTAATTTAGTTATAAGTCAATGGATAAGAAAAACAAAATCTCATATTACAAATCTTGGTTGGTTAAATCAGTTAAGTAATTATCTTAAATCTTCTACAGGATTATCAGTTGTTGCAGATAAAATGGGTTTCGAAAAATTTATTATTAAAAGTAATAACGAATTTGTTACAAATAATATTAAAGATGATTGTGTTGAAGCAATTATGGGAGCTATCGTTGAATTATCTGATCATTATGAATTTGGATTTGGATTATCAGTTGAAATTTGTTATAATATACTTTCTCATTATTTAGATTTAATTTACGACGAATTTAGATTAGAAAATCAAAATGTTTTATGGACTCCTGTTGAAACATTAAGAGAATTCTATGATACTTTAGCATGGCCTGATGGAAGTATTACCACTACTAATCAATCAGGTACAACAATAGAATATTATTATTGGCCCGTATTTAATATTAATGAAATATCTATTAAAATTGATGAAAAAAGAATTAATAGTTTATTAGATGCTTTTTCTAAGCTAAATATTGAATCAACAGATGACAATGGAAACGTATTTAAGTTGTCTGAAGACTTAAAAACTATATATTATAGGAAAGAAGGAAATATCATTAAGTATTATCCTACTTTTGTAGAAGGATCTGAGTCCGAGAAAGTTACTCAATCTAAAGCAATAGTCTTTTTAGTTAATAGTATCATTGTTGGAAAAGGGAAAAAATTTAAATTTACTAAAGATAGTAAAAAAGTTAACCCAGTTGATGAATTTACAACATATTTTGGTGAAGGAATAAAAATTTCATCACAAACCAGAAATATTAACATATCAGAAAAAACCCAAGTCAATTCTCTTAAAATCGTTTCTGCAAATGAAGCTATTAATAAACTAAATAATAGCGGGTATAATGTTACTATTAAAGATAGAACTCAAAATTATACATATATTAGAACTAAATTTAATTAAAAGACTAATTGTTACTCAGCGAGTAAAATAATTTACTTAAAAATAATTTACCATAATTTTAAAAATGCAAGACGATTATTTTGTATCAGAAAATGATAGTTTTGGATACGATTATTGTTATAAACCACAATTAAATTTGTTAGAATTAATGGATATTTGTAATAATGATATAAATATTATTGCATTTAATACTTTAGGATTTATGAAAAATAGATTGATTAAACTAGAAAAAAGTGTATATTTTAAAAATGAACATAAATTATATATTAGAAAAGATAGAGTAAATGAGAGTAATTGTGATCCTGAATTACTTAAAATAATATTAGATGATTATTATATGAATGATATAGTTATTCCACCTATTTATATGGTTAATTTAAAACAAAGACCTGATAGGTTAGAAAAAATGAGAAATATTTTTGATAAAGAAGGTCTTCATATTAATAAATTTGAAGCAGTAGATGGTAGAAAATTAGTTCCCACTGCTTCTTTAATGAGTTTATTTGAAGGAAATGATTTTGGGACTCGGTCTACATTTTTAGGTTGTGCATTATCACATTTAAAATTATGGAATATGTTATGTGATGACAATAATTTAGAAAATATTATTATCGCTGAAGACGATATAACATTACAATCAGATTTTAAATATAAATTAAAAAAATCTATTAAACTTATCAATGAAAGATTAGATACTACAAAGCCTTATTTAGTATTCTTATCTATTATTCAATGGAAGGAATATATTACTGATTTGTTTGAACATGATTGTAAATTTACAGAACAAGAAATGATAAAATTTGAAAGTAAATTTTATTTAGGTGGAACTCATATGTATATTTTAAATAAAAAAGCAGCATATTTTTTAAGAGAACACGCTTATAATAACGGAATTAAAAATGGCATTGATAGATTTATGCAATATACGTTTGAAATGATACCAGAAATTCAGGTATATATGTCTGTTCCATTCTTATGTAAAGTTCAACATCCTCAAATGATAATAGTAGATAGTGATATTCAATATAATTATAACAAACCTGATAATAAATTAGTAGTATTAATTGAATGTGATGATACAACTTTAAATGATATTAAAGCTTTTTTTAAAGATTCAGAACAATATAATCTTTTAATAGAAAAATATATTGATCAAAGTAGTATTGATCAATATAAAAATAATGAATTAGCTACAGTAATATTTAATAATTTCACACATGATTATGGATTTATCAGAATTTTAATTAATGATTTGTGTACATTATATGATAAAAAAATTGAATGTTTTCAGAAATAATATCTACTCAATGAGTAAATTAATATACCTTTGGCCAGTCTACATTTAAACTATATGGATAACCAGGATTTGGTTGAGGTCCGCATATTTTTGAATTATCTAAATTTAATTTTTCATATTGTTTAAATTTATTTTTAGATAAAACAAGTTGTGGATGTTTAGGACTATTATTTAATGATTTATTATAAGCAGGATCTTCGTCATCATATGTTGGATGATATATACAACTTCCATTTGCATGACATATAGGAAATGAAGATTCTGTATCATATGATGGCTGATTAGTTTTATCACTTAGTAATGAATCATGATCTTTCACTTCAGTTTCGATTTTTGAAATTAAATTCTTATTATGCTTAATAAGAATCATATCATTTTTTTGATTATTAGTATCATAATTTTTCATAAGAAGTATCATAATTATAATTACTAATAGTATTATTATAATATATTCAATATTCATTTTATTCTTTATTAAAAACAAAAATAATTAAAAAGCTTAAATTATTTTTGTTTTTAAAAAAATGAATAAAATTTTTTAAAAATAATTAAAAATAAAATGAATTTGAATAACTCTATTGAAGAAGATTATAATATTTCACAATGTGAAAGCAATGACGATAATTTTTATGAAAGCGAAGAAGAACATTCTGAATGTAAAAATTCATTTTGCGATGGTGAATTAGAATTTTGCGAGACTAAAAGTGAACATTCTATATTTAGTCATATAGAAATACCTCATTTAGATGCTATATCTGATACTATATCATATCAAGATGTTCTTAATTATACCAAATCATCACATTTATATATTGACGATCTTATTAATATGAAAAAAGGTGATACTATTCAAATTGTGTTATTAACAGGTGATTGGTTTGAACAGATTTTATATTCAAGAAATATAAAATCATATATTCAAGAAAATAAAGATGTCAAAAATATATCTTTATTTAAGTTTCTCACGTCTAAAAATATAGGAACCTTTGTATATGATTCATTGTTTTCTGGTAGCTTTATAAATTCATATACAAATAAAGAAATTACTCTTAATCTTTCTATTGAAAAATGTGATGATATATGGTTCCAATATCATCATATTAAACAATTTAATAAAAATGCAAGATTAGGATATAATCAATGTCCTATTATTGTAGTTGATAAACTTAAATTATTAAATGATATAAAATTAAATTTAGAACTTACACCTGAACCTTCTTATGATGAAAATGTTGAAATTATTTTTGAATAATTAAAAAAATGAATTTTTTTAATATAATTTATTTAAAAAAATTCGAATATATTTGATATGGAGTCAACAGATAATGAATTTAAAGAATTACCTGATATTGTAATTGATCAAGATAATTTCAAAGTTTTAAAATTACAAAAAGCTGATAATACTAAACGTAATAATATTTTATTAAAAGAAACATATAATAATTATAACACTTTTATTCAAGGAATAAATTCTGCAGTTGATGCATATTCAAATGGGAGAAAATCTTTCTATTTTTATTCAGATTGCCTATACTCTGATAAACAAGTTGAAAATTTACTTAATTCGTTAGATGTTAAAAATTTTTCAACGGTTTGCAGAAAAACTCCTTCTGGAGGTAAATACTTATACGAGTTTTATTTTAATTAGATGTTTATATTACTCATTGAGTAATTAAAATAATTTTACTAATTCTTCTCCAAATGTTTTATTAATCAATATTTTAACGTCATTTATAATATCATGAAGTTCTGTATGAAATGGTATAGATCCTAACATTAAATATGCTGATATTTTTCTTATCTTATTCATAGAATTTTCATCTAAATTAAAATTTTTCATAAATAACTTTTCGTAATATAATATATCTTTTTCATTAATATTCTTTCTTTTTTCAATTAGATAATCATATCCACATATAGATTGATAAAATTTAGCATAATCATAATATATATCACCATATGTTTCATATATTATTTTATTATTAACTTCATAATATCCTCTTATATCGATAAAAAATATTTTTTGAAGTTTATGATTCCATAAAATATTACTAAACCAATAATCTCCGTGAATAATGCTAACTATATTTGGTACATACGAATTAAAAAAATTATCTATCTTATCCGTATTAATAATTAATTTATTAAAAATATCGAACTGTAATATTCTATTTTTTAATTTATTATTATAGTTCGATATAATATTATTACTATTTATATTATTTTTATTATTAAAAGAATGAATATAATTTAACATATTACATGCTTCATTAAATATTTCATCATTTAACATTGAATTGTTTTTTAATTTATTTAGACATATACAGTCATTTTTCCATTCCATTAATATCTTGTATTCATCTTTATTAAAATCATATATTTTTGGCATATGATTTTTTAATTCAATAGGTATAGTTTCCATATAATTTTTTAAACTATAAAATTCCTTTTCTGTACAATATTTATAACATAATTCATCATTAATCTTAATTATTTTATGAGTTACTCTTGTTTTATTAATTATAGGTTTCCAACCGAACCCTATCGATGATGTTATCCATTTATCTGTCCAATGATTTGGATTCGTACTTTTATCATCGATATAAATATCACCATATGGTTTACCAAATATAAGTTCATGATATGGAATATCTAATTCTTTTAAACGAATTCTTGTAATATCTCCTATTTTATCTTCAATCATTTTAACATCTCCTTTACATGACAACATATGCCTTGCAGTATGTATAATAATATAATGATCATTATTGTATAAAAATCTTAAAAAATTAATAGTTTTCATTATAGGCTCTGAAGATTTATAATCGTTAACTATCTTTGGTAAGGTTACTAATGTTTGATCTAAATCGAATACCCATCTCATTTTTTTAGGTATAATATGATGATTGACTATTGCATCTTCAACTTGAGATGGAATACCAATTGATATGCTATTATTACTATATATAGGTATTACTTTTATATTCATATCTAATGCAGTTTTAATCAACAATGACATATACCATTCTTGAGTTATATATTCTTTAGTATGATTAAATTTTTCAAAAATAATTTCAAATGTTTTTCTAGAGCTAAATCCGTATGCACCTATAACAATATATTCACCTATATTCACTTTTTCAACAATATCGACAATATGATTATCTTCAATTTTTACATGACTATATGGTGATTGATTATTATATAATATCTTTTCTTTATCATTTATTTTTTGTACAAGAACGTAACACTTATTCCTATCATCATTTTCATTATTGTGTACATCCCAATTAATATTTTTATCATATAATATATCATTATCTAATATCCAAAACATATTATCATTCTTAGTTTGATTAAATGCTATATTAAATGATTCTATAGGACCTCTTGTAATATAAGGTAAATATAAAGGTTCTATATTAAAATTATTAAAATATTCTTTTTGAATTTCATATATTAGATTAAAACCAAAATCTTCTTCTTGAACTACAACTTTTAGGTCATTTTTAGAATTATTAATAGTTGGGTTATCTATTAATGTATCTATCACCCATTTATACATAGGTCTACTAAAAATTAACTGACATGGTTTTCTTTCAGCACATGTATCCTGAAATCTCATACCTAAACCGCCACAAGAAAAATATATAGTAAACATTTAATCTAATTAATCTGAAGTTTTAAATATAATATTACTCGATGAGTAATTTAAATGTTATTTTGAGGTATCCCTCCTTTGTTAATTAATGATATTAAAATATCATTAGTTTTAATACAGTTAATCAATAGATTATTTTTATATAGATTGTATGATAATATATCTTCTGCATTTAAAATTACACCATTTTTATTACAATCATGAATATCTATATTCATTAAATTTATAAAATTATTTAATGAAAGAATAATAATATTGTCATTAAATACATATGGTCTTTCAGGGTGATCTGGTGCAAAGTATAATTTATTCTTATCTATTTCAAATAAGTTTGGTAGTTTTTTAATTATTATATCATATCTTATCATAATAACAAAATCATATTTATTATTTAAACATAATAAATCTCTGACACTTTTACGAGAATAAAATTGAGATAAAATATTATTAATATTAGATTTATGAGGTGTATTTTGATATCCTGGTAATGAAGTATCACAGTCAAAAATCATTGGTGAATTGAAAATATACTTGACAGGATTATACAATTTAATAATATCATTTATATTTGAAGGTTCAGTATCTATAGGCCTCCATTGTGATGTAATATAATTTTTATCAGTTGACCATGCATGTAAAAAAACATCAGTATCATATTTATCTAAAATTTCTCTTTTAATATTTTCATAACCTTGATATAAATTTCTCGGTTGACCATATAAACATAATGCAATTTTCATTTATTACTCGACGAGTAAATATTTAAAGTAACCATTTCATATTTTCTTTTCTAAGAGTCCATTCTACTGTTCTATTTAAAGATTCTTCAAATGAAATCTTTGGTTTCCATCCCATATTTTTCATCTTATCACCGCAAAGATCATATCTTAGATCATGACCAGGTCTAGATTCATGAAAATTTACTAATTTATAATTTAGTTGTTTACCCATAATTTTAGAAATCATCAATGCAATCTGCAAGTTATCAAATTCTCTATAATCCGTAATATTATATTTCTCTCCTATAGTTCCATGTTTAATTAAAAAAAGAATTGCATCAGCAACATTTCTTGCATGAATATAAAATCTACTACCTGCACTACTACAATCTTTATTTGCATGAATCTCTAATAAATTTCCATCTAGTATAGTTTTAATAACTTTAGGAACGTATTTTTCTACATGTTGTCTTTCACCTATAACATTTACTGTATTTGTAATAATTACAGGAATTTTGTATGTATTTGCATACGCAAGAGCTATCATTTCGCTACCGCTTTTTGATGCAGAATACGGATTAGATGGTTTATGAACATCATCTTCTTTATATGAAACACCAACTGGTGCAACGCCATATACTTCATCAGTACTAAAATAGAAGAATTTCTCTAAATTTTTTAATTTTCTAGCATATTCTAAAATATTTACAGTGCTTGAAATATTATTATTGATAACCATTACAGGATCTGATATAGAATTATCAACGTGTGTTTCTGCTGCTAAATGTAAAATATAATTTACATCTCCTAATTCAAATATAAGTCCAGTAGATAACGGAGATGATAAATCCCATGAAAATATTTTTACTCTAGGATTATCAATAAGATTTGCTGATCTTATTTTTTCATAACCATTACTTGCGTAAGATAATTTATCAATAATTATTATATTATAATCTGTATTCTTATAAAAATGTTCTACAGTATGATGACCTATAAAACCACAACCTCCTGTAATTAATACATTTTTAGACATTTAATTAATTAAATATACAATATTTAAATCTAATTTAAGGGACAGCATGGACAATCTGTTCTTGGTTCTATAGTATTTGTTTGACGAATAGTAATACCAAAATTATATATGCTAAAACGTTTAATAATATTTTGATCCAATTTAAGTAATTCTTCGGAAATATTCGTTTCAGTATCATAATAATATCCATTTTGATATTTTTTTAGTAATGTATTATATATTTCTATTAATTTCATAATATTAGAAACCTGTGAAACTACAAATGAACACGTTTCATACTGATTTCTTGGTGGATGATATATGAAACACATTTTGTCATTAGGAAAATTATCTAAATTAAATCTTTCATTCCATTCGTATCTTCCACCTAATTTAAATAATCTTTCTGTATGTTGCGGTATAAAATGTAATGCATAACACAAAGAAAATACTTCTCTAAATGATTTCGATTGGGGAATGGTTTTACTATATTTGTTAATACATAATAATATATCACATACCACTCTAATCTTATTTTGATATTCAATAGATATATCACTATCTTCGACTACAATAATAAAAGCATCGGGTAAATATTTTCTTATACTTGGTATTGTAAAATTCAATAATTGATTTAATCTTTCTTCAGGACTAAATACTGTTTTTTCAAATGTATGAATAGCACTACCAACTAGTACTGTATCTAACTTCATTTTATTTTTAATGATAAATATCTTTAATTAAACATTAGTAATGTTTAAAAATTAATATATTTCTATTAAAATGATAAATTTGTTTAAAGTTTTTATGGCCTCCGAAACAGGAGAAAATGTTACAAATGTATTAAATAGCGGAATGATTACTCAAGGACAGAAAGTAGAAGAATTTGAAAAGATGTTAAAACAATATTTTAATTTTGATAATATTTTAACATTAAATTCAGCAACAAGCGGTTTAACACTTGCAGTAAGATTATTAAATTTAACATCAGATGATGAAATTATTTCTACACCATTAACATGTTTCGCAACAACATGTCCTATTCTTGCAAATAATATTAAAATTATTTGGGCTGACGTAGATAAAAATAATATTAATATAAATTTACAGTCTATTCGAGAAAAATTATCTTCGAAAACTAAAGCTATAATGGTAGTTCATTGGGGTGGTTATCCTGTTAATCTTGATGAATTATCAAAAATTCAAGATGAATGTTTTGATAAATTTGGTCATAGGCCTGCGGTAATTGAAGATTGCGCACATGCATTTGGTGCTACTATTAATAATAAATTTATTGGTACAAGTCATAATAATATATGCGTATTTAGTTTACAAGCAATTAAACATTTAACAACAGGAGATGGTGGATTAATATTTTTACCTACAAAAGAATTATATGAGAGAGCTAGACTATTAAGATGGTTTGGTATAGATAGAGATACTAGAAATAAAGGCGATTTTAGAATGGAACCAGATATTGCAGAATGGGGATATAAGTTTCATATGAATGATATCAATGCAACTATTGGTATATGTAATCTTCCTTATGTAAATAATAACCTTAAAAAACTAAGAGAAAATAGCCAAAGATATGATTATGAATTTAAAAATTTAAGTCCGTATCTTATTTTATTTGAAAATGATAAAAATATGAATAGTGCATGCTGGTTATATTCTATCAAAATTAAGAATAAATCGGAATTTATTTCATATATGAAAAATAACAATATAATGGTAAGTCAAGTTCATAATAGAAATGATAATCATAGTTGTGTATCTAATTTTAAATGTGGATTGCCGATTTTAGATGATTTAGAGAAAGAGTTAATATGTATTCCGAATGGGTGGTGGTTAACAGAAGAAGAATTAAAAAAAGTAATACGTTGTGTCAAAGAATTTTGCTATCAGAATTTGAAAATAGAAGAATTAGATGATAAATTACCATCTAACGAATATTCTCAATATTTAGATTTAATGTATCAATTGACGACTACTAAATATAATGTAGATCCAAAATTTAACAATGGAAATACGACAGCTTTTCTAGAAAAGCTACATATTATGAAACATCAAAATTCGAAAATTTTTATTGGTAAATTTGATAATAAAATAATTTGTACAGTTAAAATTTTCATTGAAGAAAAATTTGAAGATAATGTAGCACACATTGAAGATGTAGTTGTTGATGAAAATTATAGAGGAGGTGGCTTATGTAAGAAAATTGTAGATTACGCCACACATTATGCTAAACAATATAAGTGTTACAAAATAGTTTTAAATTGCAAAGATGAATTATATAAAATATATGAAAATTGTAATTTCGAACGAAAAGGGGTACATTGTACTATATATTTAAAATAATTGATAATTTTAAAAAAATATTATTCATCGAATAATAAACTTACATATTTATAATGCATAATCATTGGATTCTTTCTATTGCGTTTGGTATTATCTTTGCAGGATGTACATATCTTATATCTAAACTTCTTAGTGGTCAATCTGGCTGTCAATCATCCTTAGAAAATTTAATGGACGAAAAATGTACACCACAGCGTGTAGAACTATTTATGCTTTTACTTACAACATTATTTGGTGTTTCAGCATTAATTGGATCCTGTTATATTAAGGATTCTACCATTAGTATGGGTGTGGCAATTGGAGGGTTATTAACATTCGTACATGGATGTTCTTATCATCATTATTCTCTTATTGATGACAAATATAAACTTTTAATTTCTGTTGTAGCATTAGGATCTCTTATGGCAGCAGTTACCTCATTTCATAAACGATTAACTGATTCGCCAAAAAAATATTAATAATTTAAATTAATAAATTTTACTCATCGAGTAATTTTAATGAATTGACGTGACAGTATTATCTGCAAATTTAATAACTTTATCATCGAATGTGATTTTACCAATTAATAATCCAATTCTTTTCAATAATTTCGTAAGAGTGATATCTGTAGTATTTGTTAAATTTGAAAATTTTGTTTTTGTCAATCCTTTTTCTTCTTTATAATCAGGAATTAAAAATAGATATAAATATACTATTGCAGGTGCTACACTTTGAGGTGTACTACTATTTAATATTTCATCGGTATTATTTATAGATTTTGCAATTTTCAATATATTAGGTAAATGACAAATATCAATACCTGTCTGTTCTAAAATTCTTCGAATTAAATGAATTGGTGTAACAGTTGCAATTCTCGATTCTGGAATTTTTTCTTGATACATAGTCATTCCTTTTGACATTTCTCTTTTTGTTAAATCAAACATATTTCTAATTTCATCCATAGTTCTAGACTGTCCAACTTCTTCATATGCATAATATAAACATGTTGCAATAATACTTTTATTAGTTTTTCCTCTTAATAATGTGGTACCTATAATTTCTTTATATTTATTTTCTGTAATATGTCGAACTTTCATATCAACATTTAAAATATTACATTCGTCAAACACTTTTTTAACATTATTTTTCTCTTTTTCTTTAGGAATATTGACGTAATCTACATCTCCTTCAGCGCCAAATATACCTCCGTCAATTTCGTAATCTATTCTTTTTACTTCACAACCACAATTGTTACAATATATCATATTATTATCGATAAATGTATCACCATGTAGACATTCATTAGTTGATTGATTTTCAATATAATTCTCTTTTAAATTTTGAATAATTTGCTTAGTATGATCACCAAAAATATCTAAAAGTTCATCATCCATTTATGAAAAGTAAAATAGTTTATAAATTGCATATCTTTTAATATTTTTCATTTTTTAAACTAAATTATTTTTCATTAATTGTTCAACAATATATTTATCAAGTTCTGTATATTTAATATGATGAGGTATTCTAATTAATAATACACCTTTCTTCTTACAGATCTGATCTTTTAATGTATCTTTTTTAAACTGGCTTACAAAATTTTTAGGCGTATCATGAAAATAGGAATTATATTGAGAATGTTGAACTCCGTCGTATTCAAAAGCTAAACCTTTTCCTAAATGAGTTTGAATAGAAGGGCAAAATCCATCAAGTTCTAAATTTTGTTTTGTTAAAGGATTTTTTAACCAATCAGGTCTGACACTATTAAATCTTTTTTCAAATATACCTTCAAAAATTTCTCTACATCTTTCTTCATGTTTATATATCTTTTTCTTTTTCTTTTTGGGAACATTTTTAGATTTTAAAGATTTGGTTTCATCTTCTGGATATAATAGTTCCAAATATTCTTTTACTCTATTATGAACAGCATTTTTATCATCAGATATCCACACCCATAGTATATATATTACTGCAAATAGGATAAATAAAGTTTCAATATGAAATAAATATTTAAACCACCATGACCAGTTCATTTATTTAATTAATTATAAAGATTTAACAATAATTTATAAAATGAGTTCGAAAAAAATAGTAGCTTTTTTTATTGGTTATTCTCCTGATTTTAATGGAAATAATTGTTATGAATCTAAAAATATAGGAGGCAGCGAAATAGCATTAGTTAATCTTACTGAAAGATTAGTTGATGAATACGATGTATATGTTTTTGGATTTTTAACAACCGATTCTGAGGCTAATGGTGTTTATTATCGTTCTGCAATGAATTTTTCTAATTTTATGGAAAAAAATAAAGTAGAAATTTTAGTTATATCACGTTATATTCATGCATTTTTATATTTTTTTATTAAAGCAAGTAAAATATTTATCTGGTGTCATGATGTAGCCGTACATCCTGCATATAAAGGATTAGAATTAGATATAGGAAGCGGAGCTTTATTATTTAATTTCTTTTATAAAATTAACGGTATGGTACTTTTAAGTGAATGGCATAAAAATATTCAAGAAGAAAAACTATATCCTTTTATTAAAGATAGTGGTAAAATTAGCATCATTGGCAATGCAGTTGATGACAGAATATTAGAATTGGAAAAGGCAAGTTCTAATATAGTTAAAGTTAAAAATAGTTTTATTTTTGCAGCTCATCATTCAAGAGGTATAGATAAATTAATGGGTGTATGGCCATATATTATTAAAGAAATACCTGATGCTACACTAAGAATTTTTGGTGAAGAAATACCAGAATTTAAAGAAAAATTAACAGAGTTCTGTGAAACTTATAAAACAAGCGTAACATTATTTGGAAAAGTTGATCATTTAACAGTTTTCCGAAATTTATTAGAATGTGAAGTATGGCTATATATCACTGCATTTCCAGAAACTTATTGTATGTTAGCATTAGAAGCACAACTTGCAGGATGTATTTGTATTACTTCTCCATCGGGAGGATTACCAAATACTCTTGGTAACAGAGGATTTTTAATTGGTGATAATATAACAGATGAATTATTATCTGTACATATCAAAGAAATTTTAAATAATTCAGAAGTAAAAAATATAATTACAAATAGAGCTAAAGTTTGGGCGAGAAATGAAACATGGAATAATAAAGCATTGTTATGGAAGGAGCTTTTTAATAGATAATTACTCAATGAGTAATTTCATATTAATAAGTATTTTAAATTCGTAGTTAAATATTCGATTTTATATCAGATAATATTTTTCCAAGTAAATAATATATAAAATAATCTATGAGTTCTTCCTTGAGGGCACATACCACTTTTCATCTCTTCAAATTGTTCATTTAATAACGATAATAAATCTTCTTTTTGTTCAATATTAAGTAAATTATATATTTTAATTATTTCTGTTAATATAATTTCACATGAGTATTCATTCGAGCGATCGTAATTATTTGACGTGTTATAATCTTGTAATATAATTTGAAAATTTACATGAAGATTATATTTATTAACATAATCATTATATAAATTAGAATCTATAACTTCTGTTCTAGATAATAATATTATATTATTATCTAGAACAGATTTAATAGTATTTTTTAATTTACCATCGAACAAATGAGTATCCATTTATTCATCGAATAAATATTTTAAATTAAATGTTTTAATTAAAAAGTATATTACTTATTATTTGTATAGATTTTGAAATCTGAGTACTATCAGAAGATTTATATAAATATACGTATTTATCACAATTTGATTGTGATATTTGTGGATATCCTTGTTCATTAAAACTTATTACATTATGTTCAAGTTTATTAGTTGTAGATTCATCTAATAATACCGATATTAATCCTGTATCAGCATTAACAAATTGTTTATTAATATTTGGAAAAATATTAAGAGCAGGTTTTAAATTATAATGTTCAAATCTTATTCTTTGTTTTTCATCAAGATTTTTAAATTCCTCACAATTTAAATCAAACGTTTTCCAATTATCATTTTCAGTTTTATTACATGGTAAAATTGATCGCATAGTGTCAATACAATCATCAAGAATATGCATATTCCAATATAACATAAGTTTGTAAAAATATTTTAATGATTCTTGATTACTATTTTCTAATTTTAAGAAAAATTCAGGATTTTTAGTTCCATTTATACTATTATTTGAACCAAATGCATTAAACGTATCAAATAAAAATGTAGATTTAAATTTATTATTAATAAGATCTTCCATAATTTTATATGTCATGGTATTATCTATTTTTGGGAATTCTATCGGGTTCTTTGAAATAGATACTGTTCTAATATTAAACGAACCATAACATATAAAATGTGTCAAATTTGCTATATTATCAGGAATAAATAATAATTCATAAACTGGTTTAATATAAATCATATTAAAAGTTTCATTTTCTAATATTTTATTTTTAAAAAAATCATCGTTGAAAACATCATTATATGTCAAGCAATGTGGTATTTCTTTTAATTCTATAGATTCTGCTAAACCTTCATTAAAATAATCTTTTTCTGATGGAAATCCTTTTAAAATTCGATAATTTTCTAATACACCATCATTTTTCATTAATTTAGCAAAATAGGACATACGTTCCACTTTTATATTGCTATTTCCTTCTCCTACTATAAATAATACGAATTTCTGTTTTTTATATTTAAGAAGAGTATATATTGCTAAAACATCATCAGGTTCAAGATCGGTAAATATAGCAAATTCTCTATTAAAATCTATAAAATTTTCCATTTATTACTCATCGAGTAATATTTAAATAATTATCTTATCCATTCTTTCATACCTCTTTCAAACGCATTTTCAAATTCTAAATTATTAAGATAACCAGCTTTGACAAATTCATTATATAATTCATCTTTGATCTCTTTCTTTGATTTTTCTAAGAATGATTTATAAAATTTCAAACTTTCTTCATCGGGATTATCCATCATTCCGATAGATACCATCCCTTGTTCATCTTCTGAAAGATTTCTATTTCTCATACTCATTCTACCAGCAATGTTTGCAATTATCTGATCACTAAAAGAAATTTTAATCGAATTATTAACCGGTGTTAATACTAAAATGAAACGTTCATAATGACCACTTGAACATGTTCCATTCATAGCAATAATCTCATCAATAAATAATCTTTCTAGTAATAAATATAGATCATTTGAAGTTGTTGCATTTGTAGATCTATATTTACGAATAGTATCGAAAACATATTTAAATACTTCTACTGATGTTACTTTAAATTTGGTAAATGTGGCTGTATCGATACCTATTCTTTCAAGAGAACTATAAGCAATATTTAATTTTTCTTCTTCTTGGATATTATCTTTCAATATTTTCTTTACATCAAATAATACGTCATCGTACGATCTATCGATGTAATCTTTATCATTGATCATATCTTCAACGAATTTTTCAATAGCATCAGCATCAATATCATGTGCATTCTGTGAATTATTATAGAATGTACGAACACGTTGCATAATATCATCTGAATTTTTATTAACTTTTGAATAACCAAGTTCTTTAATAAGATAAGTAGCTAACTCTCTTTGAGATTCAGAACCCAATCTCATAACAACATCTAAAGCATCACCTCTAACATTCTCATCATATGTTTGTAATTTGCCAATTGTTATAAGAGTTTCACAAATATCATTCTTTTCAGATTCAACGACACAATTCATATCTATAATATGTTGACCACTTAAAATTCTTTCTCTTACATCATTATTTTCATTATAGAAGAATGCTGCTTGTAATCCGTAAACATATTTCTCATCATATTCTACTCTTAATTTTTTAGAGATAAAAGCACTTCTTAATCCTTTTTCTCTACCACGAATACGCGTGATATAATCAGCAATTACACCATATCTTTTCTTTGATGAATATTTCATATTATTAATTAATTCAAGTAAATATTCTTGTGCGTATTCTTTATAATTGTCATTTTCAGAAGCAAATAAAAATTTACAACATTCAACCTTGTAAAGAAATTCGTCTTCGTCAACTTTTATATTTAATTCACCCTCTTCATAACTTATAATACTTTTAAAAATATTATAACATTCAAAACATCCTCTATTATAAAGCGTTACGCCGGTAATAAAACGCTGGTATAAATCTACAGATTTGTGATTTGCAACTATAATTAATAATTTTATCATAATTAATAATTTATCATCATCTAAATGTGGTAACATATCTCTATATCTTTGAAAACAATCTTCACCTTCATCACTGATATACCATAATAATTCAATTAATACCTGAGCTCTAAATCTATATTGAATATCTAAATCTAATAATATTTTTTTAAAAAGAGATATAGATTTTTCAATTATATTATCATATTTCTGTTTTTCTTCTTTAGTAGAAATTTCTTCAGGTATTTCATTTATCATTCGTTTCGCATTTTCAAACATATTAATTAATTGTTCGGAAACTCCATCTTTATAAGAAATTTTTGATGATTCTTCCGTAGATACAGATGATAACATTTATTTGTAATTTGTTGGACTTTAAATAAGTATAACATCTTGATCTTCATCATTTGAAAGTGTATTATTTTTTAAAATATCAACTCTATTATTAACATTCATAACACATTTAAAAGATAATAATGCGGACATTAAGCTTATATTATCCTTCCATTGATACTTACTTGGATTTTTTGGATCATGAAATAATAATATTTCGTAATTTTTATTTTCTAATGTAGTATTGAAGATAGTATGTGTTTGTGTTCTATCTATTATTTTTAGACGAATTATAGGTAATTGCTCCGGCTTCCATTGTACAGTAGGAATATTTAGTTTTTCATTCGGTTTATATATTTTAGTAATGATACATGACCAATTTAACATATCTATATATGCTGTTTTTGGATTTGAAAATGATATAGGTACAAATAAAATTATACATGTTCTATTTGAAGATGCAAAAGAAGTACTAACTTGAGATGTATAAATATGGTGGTTATTTTTAACGTCACCCTTATAAAAAACAAGATTTTTAAAAAATTGATTAATATAAATGCTCATTTTTTATAATTAACATTATTAATACTTTTAAATTCTATTATTAATTTTTTTTAAAAAAAAAATAAAATAATTATCTTAAATATAATAAAAAACTCAATAAACTAACAACTTTTCAAAACTATTATATATCAAAATGTCTTTAGACTCTAACGTTTATTCTGCAGAATTTGTCCCTGCTCCTAAAGCACCCCGTGTTCAAGGTCGTAGAACTGATCTTCCTCAGGCCGCTGTTAAGAGAGTTCTTAAGGCCGATGGTGAAGGAAGAGTCTCAGCTTCTGCTGTTGAAGGAGCTGAAAAGCTTGCTGAAGCTTATATCCAATCTGTAGCTCGCGCTGCTGATCGTTATCGTAGTGTTGCTGGAAAGGCTTCTATTATGCTTGTTCATGTTCAGGAAGCTCTTAGACGCGGTCCTGCTGGTCAACTTCCTTTCTATCCTGATGAAGCAAGCCTTTATCTTTCTACTGCTGGTGTTTCAACCACTCATGTTAAGGGAACAAAGGTTAACAGCAAAACTGGTGAAAAGTATACAGTTTCTAATTCCGAAGGAAGATCTCTTCCTCTTTCCGCGGTAAAGAGAATCTTCGCTGCCACTCTTGGAAAGGTAACCAAGGTTAAGGCTAACGCTACTCATGTAGTTGATGGTGAAGAAGTTGCCACAAAGAATCCCGATGCTCATCATTACACTCATAGCGGCCCCAGACTTTCTGAAGAAGCAATGGTTCTTGTTCAGAGAGTCACCTGTGATTATCTTAAGTGTCTTGGTAAGAACGCAGCCGCTGTTGCAAGCAATGGTGGACGTGTTACTCGCAAGCCCAAGGATCTCCTTCTTGCCACTAAGATGTGTTAAATATCTTTATTTAATTACTCATCGAGTAAAATATAATTATTTTAAAAAATATAAACATAGGTAAATACTATATATAAAATATTTTATCTATAAAAAATGTCAATAATGAAGAAACCATTAAATATGTTACAACAACCAATGTATCCAAATTATAAAAAAGCACCGCCTCGTTGGAGAAATGCTGGAAAACATTGGATGGTTGACGAAGGAAAATTATTATCTGAAACAGCTGAAATGCCTATAGTAACAGAATATGCAATTTTAGCTCAATCTAGAGATTACAATCAAACAGTTTATGGAAAGTCATCACATAAAAGCGTTGTCAATGAAAATTTTAGGCCTCCTATTGTAGATACTTATTTAGATGAGAAACCGTTAAATAGAGTTCCTGTTAAAATTAATGCCATTTATCCTAGAATTAATCCTGGTGCCGCCGGTGTTTTTGAAGCTCAAAATAATCAAGTCATACCTAATATTAATAAATATTTAAGTGATCAAATTAAGAAAGGAGATATGAGTCATTATCCTAATATGTCAATACCTTTTGAAATTCCTATTGATAATAGTATTCTACCAGATCTTGAAATGAAAATGCCAAGAGTATGTACTCATGCAGGTTATCAATCACGATTTACTAAAGAACCAACAATTCAAAATATTACTTTAGATCATATGAAATATTCTACACCTATGACTCCGGGACATCAAGCACCGCATATGCATGCTGTTAAAAGTGATTTTGAAAATATTCATTTAGAAAGACAAAGAGGAGGTGGTTATGTAGAAGCCGGATTTAATACTAATTTTACAGCTCCTATAGTTGATCCTGAATATCAGTTAGAAAAGAAATTTGGTTTAACAGAAGTAAGTGCAGGGTTTGAAAGTAGTTATAAACCTATGATTACAAATATAAATTCAGAGATTGAATTAGTAGATAAATTACAAGATAAATTAGAATATTCGGCAGGATTTAATGCTCCTTATATGAAAGATGGACCTTATAATCCTAATTATGAATTTGAAAATAAACCAGATGCACCATTTGTAGTATTAAATCCTAGTAATGGTTATCAAGCAGATAATTCAGATAGACAAGCACAAATGATGAAAAGAACGTCTCAGAAAAAATATATAGGCTATGATATTCAACCAGAAATGCCTCATAAAAATACACATCCTACACAACATATTCCTAAAGCTAAATTTAAGAAAGAAGCAATGTCTCAATATATTGGAACAATAGATGATTGTTATATTCCTAGAATGCATATTACTCAACAACCAGTAAAATTAAAAAATACTAAAGTTAAATATTAAAAAATAATTACTCATTGAGTAATATATTATTGAAAAACTTTTTTAATTAATGTTTTTCTTTTTTGATTAATATTGATGGTAAAATAACATCTTCTTTATCTCCTATTTTTCTTCTTATTACCCAATTATCCATATTTAACTTTTCTATTTCATGTAATGCAATTAAAACGGGATTGTAGTTAAATTTAGCAGGATCGACAGATGGTTGTTTAAGATTAAATGCTAGTTCGCATGAACGCACATATATTAACATATTATATTCATATTCTGTCATTACATTTGACGTTTCATTGGTGTTATTTTTTGTTAATACGAATTCTTCCTCCATTATTAAAAAATTTTAATATTTTATTTTAAAATATTAAAATTTTCATTTTAATCAGACTCTATATCAGAAAATAACTCTTCTTCAGAATATGATTCTGAAGATTCTGTTGGTTCATTATATTTTAATCTATTAGGGAAACGAGTTATATTTGGTTTATAATCATCTTCTTGATATCGACGATTTAATTCTTGTGTAGATTTTCTAGGTTGTAATTTTTGTTGAAGAAAATTATTTCCCGTTTCATAAACCCATCCATGCATTTTACAATGTCTAATAGCTTCTTGATTTAAATCAAGAATATGACCTGTTTTGTGATCTTGAATACCAATGGCTGTAAATGTTACAGGATCAAATACTATTCCTGTTTCTTTATCTTCATATCTGTACCATTGATTTCTACCTATTTTTCTTGGTTCTTTAACTTCTGGTTTTTTTAAAATTTTTTGATCAGAAGATACATTTTCTATGATTGGTCCAAGAGTTTTTATATTTGAAGAAGAAGGTCTTGATTGAGTAGTATTAGGTTGAAGAACTTTTTGAGTAGTATTAGGTTGAAGAACTTTT
>CAZKTU010000017.1:0-12255 GCA_964555675.1 uncultured Oscillochloris sp. | reverse complement strand
TGAAGAACTTTTTGAGTAGTATTAGGTTGAAGAACTTTTTGAGTAGTATTAGGTTGAAGAACTTTTTGAGTAGTATTAGGTTTATGATATAAAATATTTTGATCTGGTCTAATATCTTTTAATTTATTTTCAATAACTTTGGGAGTTTTTCTAGGTATATATCTTTTTATAGGTTGTTCTTCCGATGACGATTCAGAAGAACCTTCTTCAGACGAGGTTGATTCATCCTGAATTTTTTTAATAGGTTTTTTGTTCATTAATTCTTTTTGAATTTTTGCATCTTCTTGTATTTTTTTTGCAGCATCTGCTTCCTTTTTTATATTTTCTTCAAGGAGTTTCTGATCTTCAAAATCTTTTTTAACTCGTTGCGCCTGAACAGTTCTGTTATGTTCTTTGCAATAAGATTTATCACCATAAAAAAATGCAGGGTCTCTATTACATTCTTCTTGATTAGAACGAGTAGGTACAAAAAAACATTTTTTTGATTTCTGTTCGGGGATGTTATCTTGTTTTTGTTTAAGTAATTTAATTAATTCTTCTTTGCTTAATGTTGATAGATCCATTTTGACTTAATAGTAATTATGCTTTAAAATAAAATTAAATATAACAAATTAATTACTTTAAAATATTTTTTAATTATATTAATAAATTAAAATGCCACCCAAAAAGAACGCGCCTTTTTCATGTCCCAATCCATGTCCTGATAATAAACCATTTTGTGGACGATTAGGAAATTGTCTGGTTGATAATAAAGCTAATAGAGAAAAACATTTTTTTATTCATAACGGGCAAACATATATTGGTTCTCTAGATGTATTACAAGAATTAAATGCTCAACTTGGTACTAATTATCAACCAGTAAAAATGACAAAAGAAAATCCGAAACCTAAAAAACAACAGATCGAATTTACATCTCCTTCTAATGTTGCAACTGGATCAAATATAGTGTTTGAAGCTCCTAAATCATGTATTGAAAGTTTTAATACTGAAACATATGAATCTGGTAAAGTATGCGATCCTATTTCTGGAAAACTAAAAACAGTAAATGATTTTCCATTAGCAACTCATCAATTAATTGCTAAAAATGGAAATAGAATTTTAGGAAATAATAAAACTTTACTTGATTTACAAAAATCAAAAGGAGGTGAATTATCACCATTAGAAAGAAAAGATAAACAGAAAACACAAGTTTTAACACAAAAAAATAATATTATAGAATTAGATGACGATTCAGATGAAATAATTATTAAAAAAGAACCAAAAAATAAACCATTATCACCACAAAAAATAGATATTCGTAGAGGTTGTCAACGAAAAGAAGCAGATCAATGTCCAAATGATAAACCGTATTGTTCAGCAAAGACGGGTAATTGTATATCAACATTACAAACAAATCATATGATCGAAATAGATGGAAAGAAAATATATGGAGCTCATGAAACTTTAACTGCATTAAGCACCGCTTTTAATAAACCTATACAAAGTTTACAAAAAGTTCAAAGTTCTGATAAGCTTATACCAAGTTTAGGGCGTAAAATATTACCACCTACAGAAGCTTCACAAGATAAATTACAAACTTACACCCCGCAACTATCTATTAAACCTGTATTGAGATCAAGAGAAGAGGTTATGAAATATTTCCAGGAATGTTTTAAAAATAAATAATTTTATTTAAAAGCAATTTAATAAGTAAAATGGGATATAGTTTATACTATACTTTGAATAATATTGTTAAAAATAACTATCTGGATAATCCTGTAGATATTAACAATTTAATAAATAAAATAGAAAATTCAGACCAAGAAAAAAGAAATGCAATATTTTTGTTAATAGTTGAACACTATTATCATACACATCCAAATTTAAATATAGATCCTATTAATTTCTCATTTCCGTACGATTTAAAAATTATAAATGATAATGATATAACTTTTGATATAAAAAATATACCTACGGAGTTAATATATATTATTAATAAATTTGTTAATATACAATAATTACTCAAGGAGTAATATAATTTAATAACATTATTTTATTATATAATAAATGATATCATATTCTATAGAAATTTTTGACAATGATAATATAATTAAAAAAGTGGTATCTAAAAATTCTACTCTTTTTTGTTTATTTATAGAAAACCTTATCAAACAAAAAATTGATTATACTAATAATATTAATATATTATTTGATATTATAATAGATTTTACAAAATGTAAATATATTTGTCTTACTTCAAATTTTACTAAAATAGAAAACGGAGATGTATCATATTCAATAAATGATAATTTTTCATTATCTTATGTAAGACAGATAGCATTAATGACTACCGACATTAATAATGATAAAAGATTTTTAAATTTTGAAATTAATGGTATAATTTCAATGTTATCATTTCCTTTAATTTTTGATGGTATATGTTTAGGTCAACTATATATGACATGGGATATACAGATAGATGAAACTATGTTAACATCTGAGCTATTTTCTTCTATACAATATATATCAAAAATGTTATTCTTTTCAAAGAATAGAAATGAAAATGTAAATGTTATTAGAGAGGTAGATGAAATAAAAGATAGATTTTTATCAACTATGAGTCACGAATTAAGAACTCCATTAAATGGAATAGTAGGAATACTTACATTATTTCATGATTCTGGTCCAATGAATGATAAACAAAGAAATTATTTAAATATATTATCTGAATGTAGTTACCAATTGATGAATCTATTAGCTAATATTTTAGATTTTTCAAAATTGAATAGTGGAAGATTAACATTACTTCGAAACTCGTTAGATATTAATAAAGTTTTGAAAGATGTTATTTGTATGTTTCAAACAAAAATTAATGAAAAGAAACTTACATTAATATATCCAGAACATATAAATATTCCATTATTAATAGGTGATTCACAAAGACTTACTCAAGTGTTGACAAATTTATTAAATAATGCAGTTCGGTTTACAGATGATGGAAAAATAACAATAAATGTTAAATTTTCTAAAGAGAAATCTACAAATGAATATATAAGAAAATGGAATTTACAATTTGAAGTTGAAGATACTGGAATAGGAATACCATTAGATGAACATGAAAAAATATTTGAAGTTTTTCACCAATCTAAATCATTAACGCAATCATTAGCAAGAAGTGGAACAGGATTAGGTTTAAGCATTGCAAAAGAAATTGTAAGATTAATGGGTGGTAAAATATCTTGTATATCTCAGGGTATTGGCAAAGGGGCTAAATTTATTTTTAGTGCTATTTTTGACGAAGAATTAATATTTAATGATAAAGATTCAAATATTTTAAGAGGTGCAAATATATTAGTAGTTGATGATCGATCTGAAAATAGAATACAATTAACAGATCTATTATTAAAATGGGAATGTATACCAACTACATTATCAAGCGGAGAAGAAGCTTTAGTTTATCTAAAAAGAGGGAAAAAATTTGATTGTGCAATATTAGATATATGTATGCCATATATGAGCGGCATAGAACTAGCACAACAATTACGAGAAAATTGGAGATATATTCCGCTTATAGGTTTAAGTTCAGTCGATTTAAATTCTGGAATAGAATTATTTGATCATTATATATCTAAACCTATAGATCAAACCCTTATATTTCCAGCATTACTTTCTATTTTTTCTAAAAAGAAAGGTGAAGTAATACCAAATAATTATGAATTGTTATCTCCACATCCAAAAAGAGAAAGAAAATTAAAGTCTAAATTGAAAATATTGATAGCAGAAGATAATAATATAAATGCTTTTACTATGAAAGAAATGTTATTATCACTTGGATACGAAAATATAACGACAGTTTGTGATGGTGAAAAATGTATAGAACAAGTACAAGAAGGAATTATAGCTGGAGAATGTTATGATGTTATATTAATGGATATTATTATGCCAAAAATGGATGGACTAGAAGCTACTAGATATATACGTCAAATAAAAAATCCTCCATATATTATAGCAGTAAGTGCTGCATCTCAAAATGATGATAAAGCTAGATGTCAATCAGTTGGTATAGATTCTTTTTTAATGAAACCATTATTAAAAGAAAAATTAGAAATATCATTAGAACCATTAGTTTTGTCTTCGCCGTATATAAAAATTCATAAATAAATTACTCGGTGAGTAATATTTTAAATAATTTTGTATTAATTATAAATGGATAAATATTATTTAAATGATGAAGGGTTATTTATTCCTTCTTATTATGAAACAAAAAATGGTGATAAATTTTTAACAGCATACAAATATTATCCAATAAATTATATAAATTTAGATATTAATATATTACCGGTAAGTATTTTTGAAATTTATTTTGAAAATGTGAAAAAATATTGCTTAGTTAAATATTATTCACAATTAAATTATATTATACAAACATATAATTATGATGATAAACTATTAATTGAAGATGAATATTTAGATGGAAAATATAATAAATATGAATACTTATTAAGTTAAAAATTAAAAAATATTAATTTTAATATCATGTTAAATATTTAAAATGAACGATCCAAAATATGGCGAAATTAAATGCCAAGAAATAATTAAATGTGGTACAAATAAAGGAAATAGATGTACAAATGGGGTGTATTTTAAATGTGGTATATACTATTTATGCGGTGTACACTCAAAGAATAAAGAAAGAGTTGAATTACAAAAAATGACAAAATTAGAAAAAGATAAAATTAAGCAAGAGAATGAAAAAGATATGATTTTAAATATAAGATATGAAAACAAAATAGAATTAATTAAAATAAATGGTATGTTTTGTGATATTCCTATTAAAAATGGTTATTTAGATATATATCCAAATTTTAAATCAAATTGGCAAAGTAAAAAAGGAGGGATTAATTTGCCGGAATTATCACCTATGTCTTTAGGACCTGTTGTTCATAATCAACCTAATGTTCCAATTGCGCAGAACTTAGAAAATTTTTGGCAAGGAAGTAAATATTATGATTGTGAAGATGATGAATCATTTGTTAAAAATAGAAATCAAATGTTTAATGATATAATTCCTCACAGATATAAATTTTCCAAGGATATAAAATCTTCAGTTAAATATTTTGTATGGTTTGACATTGAAAATAATGAATATAATTTAACATATATTCAATCAAGACAATTATATTGTACTTTTTATGAAAGATTAGTAAAAAATAAAGAATCATTTAATCAATTAAAAAAATTATATGATTTAAAAGTAAATATCAGAATTATCGGTCCGGATGCTTATGAATTTGATAGTTTATCATCAGAAGCTATCGAAAATGCTTATTTAGATAATTCAAAACCTTTTGGTCACGAAAGGGTACTTATAGCAATGTTAATATTATTAGAAGAAGAATATCCTTGGAAAAAACATAAAACGTTAGATTTTTAATTTTACTCAACGAGTAATTAATTAAATAATAAAAATAATATGAAAGATATAATTAATACTACAAATACATCTATTATTTTATTTTTAATTTCATAATTTAATATCATATTACTAATTGCATTTTTTGGAATTGAAATATTATCATAAGAAGATATAACATAGCATTCATCAATTATAGAATTATATTCTATATATACAGGCTGATTAACACTATTTACACCTAATTTAATAGAATGTGTTGTATGATTTAATATATTTCTATTAAGAATTTCTAAATTATTAAAAATATTAGAATCGCAATAAATAATACAAAATGATTTTAAATAATTATTTGGAGTGTCTATTTTAATTATATAATGAACGTCAATATCAACTATTTTACCATAATATGAATTAGTGACATTAAAAATTTGCATCTTCAAGATATATAAAAATAAAATTTTCAAACATTATTTTTATATATTTTTTCATTTTCATCAAATAGATATTTTTCTAATTCAGTATATCCTCCTACATATACTTTATTATTAAAAATTACAGGAAATGTTTTAACATCTCCAGCACCTAATACTTTTAAAAAATTTAAAAATGTAGATTTATCATCAAATAACCATTCATCACAGTTAATATAATCATATTGAATATTTTTATTGCTTAATAGATGTTTTGCCTTTATACAGAAATGGCAACCATTTTTTCCATATATAGTAAAATTTTCTGTAGGAAATGTATATTCGTTATTCATTTATTATTTTAATTATTAAAAATATTTTTATCTTTTTCATTTTTAATATTTAAAGATCTATCATATTCAACATTAAATTGATAAAGATTTTAAAATAATGCCAACAGTGTATTTTCATTTTGATGTTGAAGCAAACGGATATTCACCTGCGAGAAGTTCTATGCTTGAATTAGGCATTTGTGTTACAGATTCAAATGGAAATGAAATTGATACTTTTAATGAGATCATTACATCAAGACCTCATTTTAATGGGGATCCTGATACATTAGAATGGATGAAAAATCAAAAAGTAGAAGGTTATAAAAATTTATATGATAGATTATATAATCATCCAAATCAGATTGATGCTGAAAAATGTATGATACTTTTGGAAAAATTTATTAAAAAATATACAGCACCAAATAATAATATACCTTCTAAAATTATTTGGGTAGCAAACCCTGCAGCATATGACTGGATGTGGGTTAAATATTATTGGGATCTGTATATAGGAACTAATGAAATAGGATATTCTGCAAAATGTTTATCAACTGCTGTTACCATTATAGGGAATCAAAAAGGTATTACAAATTGGAATGAATTTATAAATTCTATATCTAATCCTAATCTTCCTCATACTCATTGTGCTCTTGATGATGCAAGATCTCAAGCTTATAAATGGTTTAAATTATTTGGAAAATGAAAATTAATTTTTAATTAATGAAAGAAAATTTTAGTTGATCTAAATTAGATATGGTTCATTTTATTTATATAGAAGGATTGATTGGAGCAGGAAAAACTACATTAATTAAAAGATTAGAAGAAAACTTAACTAATAAAAAATATAATGTATTATCTATTTATGAACCTATTGATGAATGGAGTAAAAATGGTATATTTCAATTATTTTATTCCGAACCTACAAAATATGCATATCAATTTCAAACATTCGTTTATGTTACTAGAATAGCAAAAATTCAAGAATCTATTAATAATTATATTAAATCAAAATGTAGAGTAGATGAAGAAAATAATGAAAGCGGTATCAATAATATTAATATTTTAGAAACATTAAAAAATATTAATTTGGATTACGTATTAATTGAAAGAAGTATCTTTTCTGATAAATATTTCTTTGTTCAAAATTTATATGATAATAAAATGTTAACACAAATAGAATTTAATATGTATAATTCATGGTGGGATATGTGGAAATGTTTAATATCTTATATTTCAGATCCTAAATTTATTTATATTAAACCATCTATTGCAAAAACAATGAATAGAATTAGTATTCGTCATAGAAATGGAGAAGTAGTAGAAGAAATTTATCAAAAAAATTTAGAAGAATATCATAATAAATTTTTTAATATAGGTACAGATAAAAATTATTTGATTGCGACATCTACTAATGATTTTATTAACATATATTCTACGAATGTTAATATTGATGATAATCTAAATAATAATGCTATTATTATAGAAACTGATAATGATTTTAAAAATTGCGATCCGACAATAAATATTATTTCAGAAAATATTATATCATTTTTTAATTAATATATTTTTTACTCAATGAGTAATATTAAAGAGAACATGCTTTACAATCTCCTTTTAATGCATTAAAATAATATGATTTAATATAATCATAATTCGGGCTTTTCTTTTGTTGTTTATCCGGATTTCTTGAGTTCCATTGTTGATTAACAGTATCATGAAATAAATAACTCCAATAAAAGGTATCATGATTATTATTCAAATATTGTTCTAATGGATATTTTTTAAGATTATCTAAAGCATGCATTCTACATTCCTCGCATGGTATATTTTGAAATAAATAATATATCATATTTTTAAATTCATAAGCTTTATCTGGTGTATATGCTGCTGCTGCTGTATGTATGGTAACCCACCAATGTTCGCCCCAAAAATCTCTTCCTTTTTTTTCAGAACGGGGTTGCAAAGAATAATTATTTATTCCTAAATTGGTATGATAATGGGATTTTCTCATTATAATTTTTAAATATTATTTATTGTAGAATAAAATAATATTTAAAATGATAAAAAAATTATTATTATATAATACGAGTATGTGGAGGATGTATATGAAAGATTATATTGATCAAGAATATTTAGAATATAATCCTTTATGTTTTTGTGTTTATTATATACGTAATAATAATAAGATAGCTAAAATGCATAATTCTTGTAAATTTTTCGATGAAGAAAGTGGAAAATCTTATTATTTAAAAATACAAGATGAACCTCATCAATTAATATTATTAGATACTGATATTGGTAATACTAATATTGGTAATACTGATATTAATGGTTATATTATTTATAATCCTATTTCCAATAATAATAAATTTTATTCTAAATTATGTTATGATTATACATTTTTTATAAATACGGATATTTTAGTAAGTATAAAAGATGAAACTAAATGCGATCTTATAATATTTTCTCAACAACATTCAGATTATATACCATTAGAAGGTTGCAATTTTGATAATTCGTGTTCAAAAAATAATTGTAAAAATTCAAAAAAGATATATAAAAAATTAAATAACTTTTTAGGAATTTAAAAATATTATATTCTTAATCTTATATAAATAAAATATTAGGATTAATAATAAATAATGATCGATTATAAAAAATTATCTAGTAAAAAAATTGCTATTATAGCAATTTTTTTACTAGTAGTCTTAGCAGCAACATATAAAATATTTAATTCTGATGAAAAAAATAATGTAAAAAGTAAAAACGTTTTTGATAAATATGATAAAATTATTGAAAAGGAAGCAGAATCTTCATCTGTTGCATTACAAGAAGAAACTGAAAAGTCATTTGTTAATGCTCCTTATACACCTCCGACAGCAGCAAGTGATCCTTATATCAGAAGCCTTTCTGAAAGTTGGGTTTCTTCAGGAAAATTTATTAGAAAAAGCAAAGGGTTTTCTAAAACTATATTCCCTCACGATACAAATATTGAAGGTATTATATCAGATAAAAATTATCTTCCTTCATTTGGAGATTCTGGAAGAAAATATTTTAATTAATTTACTCATTGAGTAAAAAATATTTATTTTATTTAATAAATGTCGACAAATACAAAAAATTCATTAACAAGTATTATACAACAAGTATCTTACATATCTACATCAACATATATAACTAATATTACAGGAGGTATCGGTGAAAAAGGCCCTACAGGACCTACAGGAAGCGGATCTATAGGATCTTCAGGAACGGGTCCTACTGGTTCTCAAGGTCCTATAGGTCCTACAGGAAATCAAGGATTACAAGGTATACAAGGACCTACAGGTTCACAAGGTATACAAGGCCCTGTAGGATCTACAGGAAATCAAGGTGTTCAAGGTATACAAGGACCTACAGGTTCACAAGGTATACAAGGTCCTGTAGGATCTACGGGAAATCAAGGTCTTCAAGGTATACAAGGACCTACAGGTTCACAAGGTATACAAGGTCCTGTAGGATCTACGGGAAATCAAGGTCTTCAAGGTATACAAGGACCTACAGGTTCACAAGGTATACAAGGTCCCACTGGAAATGATGGAATCCAGGGAATTCAAGGTCCTACAGGAAGTCAAGGTAATCAGGGTATTCAAGGTCCTACAGGATCACAAGGTAATCAGGGTATTCAAGGTCCTACGGGATCACAAGGTATTCAAGGTATACAGGGTCCTACAGGAAGTCAAGGTATTCAAGGTATACAGGGTCCTACCGGAAATGACGGAATTCAAGGTATTCAGGGTCCTACCGGAAATGATGGAATCCAGGGTATACAAGGACCTACAGGTTCACAGGGTATTCAGGGTCCTATAGGCCCTACTGGAAATGACGGAATTCAGGGTATACAAGGTCCTACAGGGTCACAAGGTATTCAAGGATCTACAGGAAACGATGGAATCCAGGGTATTCAAGGTCCTACAGGTTCACAAGGTATTCAGGGTCCTGTAGGTCCTACTGGAAATGACGGAATCCAGGGTATTCAAGGTCCTACAGGTTCACAAGGTCCTATAGGTCCTACTGGAAATGACGGAATTCAGGGTATTCAAGGTCCTACTGGTTCACAAGGTATTCAGGGTCCTATAGGCCCTACTGGAAATGACGGAATTCAGGGTATACAAGGACCTACAGGTTCACAGGGTATTCAGGGTCCTATAGGTCCTACTGGAAACGACGGAATCCAGGGTATTCAAGGTCCTACAGGTTCACAAGGTATTCAAGGCTCAACTGGAAATGACGGAATTCAAGGTATTCAGGGTCCTACAGGTTCACAGGGTATTCAAGGTATTCAGGGTCCTACTGGAAATGACGGAATCCAGGGTATTCAAGGTCCTACAGGTTCACAGGGTATTCAAGGACCTACTGGAAATGATGGTATTCAAGGTAATCAAGGACCTACAGGTTCACAGGGTATTCAAGGACTTACAGGTTCACAGGGTATTCAAGGCCCTACAGGAAATGATGGAATTCAAGGTATACAAGGACCTACAGGTTCACAAGGTATTCAGGGTATTCAAGGCCCTACAGGAATTAATGGAATAGATGGAAATACAGGACCTCAAGGAATACAAGGTCCTACTGGAAGTAGCGGTGCTTTAAATATCGTTGGTTCTACAACTGGTGGTATATTGATTTATAATACATCTACTACAAATTCATCTTATCTATCAATTGGAACAAATGGATATAGCCTTCATTCATCTGGTAATGGTGAATATACATGGGAAAATCCTAATATATTAACAACAACTTTAAATGCAAATAGTAATAGAATTACAAATGTAGCATCAGCTGTCAATCCGGGAGATGCTGTCAATTTAGAAATAGTTCAATCAATTGCTTATGGTATGGGTCCTAAAGGTTCAGTTAAAGTAAAAACAACACCTTTAGATTGGACTAACGTATTATCAAATAGTATTTTTGATTACAGTAATCCTTCGACTGGTGCAACTTTAACTATATCAGCAACTGGATCGAGTTTAAATAATATTGATGGTATATCTGTTAATATTGGAGATTATATATTAATTCATGAAGATAATACAAGTGATGTTAGATTTGGTTCATGGAAAGTATTATCAACCGGGCCTACATGGAGTTTAAGAAGAACAGAAAATTTTGATGGACTTCCTTATACTGGTGAAGTCAATAAAGGAGATTATTTTGTCATTGAAGAAGGAAACGTATATCAATATACAGGCTGGGCAGTGTCAACATCAAATCCAATTGCATTAAATACCACACCAATAAGTTTTGTAAAAGTAGCATCAGGATTACAACTTGGACCTCAAGGCCCTACTGGTCCTCAGGGTATTCAAGGTCCTACAGGTTCACAAGGTATTCAAGGACCAACAGGAAACGATGGCATTCAAGGCCCTACAGGTTCTCAAGGTATTCAAGGTATTCAAGGTCCAACTGGAAATGAAGGAATTCAAGGTCCAACAGGTTCTCAGGGTATCCAGGGTCCTATAGGCCCTACTGGAAATGACGGAATTCAGGGTATTCAAGGTCCTACTGGTTCACAAGGTATTCAGGGTCCTATAGGCCCTACTGGAAATGACGGAATTCAGGGTATTCAAGGTCCTACTGGTTCACAAGGTATACAAGGTCCAACTGGAAATGATGGAATCCAGGGTATTCAAGGTCCTACAGGTTCGCAGGGTATTCAGGGTCCAATAGGTCCTACAGGAAATGACGGAACCCAGGGCATCCAAGGACCTACAGGATCACAAGGCATTCAAGGACCTACAGGATCACAAGGTATTCAAGGTCCTACTGGAAATGACGGAATCCAGGGTATACAAGGCTCTACAGGTTCACAGGGTATCCAGGGTCCTATAGGTCCTACTGGAAATGACGGAATCCAGGGTATACAAGGTCCTACAGGTTCGCAGGGTATCCAGGGTCCTATAGGTCCTACCGGAAATGACGGAATTCAAGGTATTCAAGGTCCTACAGGTTCACAAGGTATTCAAGGCCCTACAGGAAATGACGGAATCCAGGGTATACAAGGCCCTACAGGTTCGCAGGGTATTCAGGGTCCTATAGGTCCTACCGGAAATGACGGAATTCAAGGTATTCAAGG